>NZ_JAUERW010000011.1:0-171245 GCF_041060465.1 Pseudomonas sp. W2Oct36 | reverse complement strand
GTTTCCCCATGTGAGAGTAGGTCATCGTCAAGATTAAATTCCAGAACCCCATTTGCGAAAGCAGATGGGGTTTTGTTTTTGCGCGCGGAAAAAGCTGCCAACTAACCCTCCCAACCAATTAGAGCTCAAGCGCAGCACGCCTGCGGCCCAAGTGGTGAAACGTATGCTTGCGCAGGTCTTCTGTATGGCTATCATGCGCGTCTTACTACTAGGCACTCTCACTCATGCATACACTGCTAAAGCTACTTGAAGACGGTGCGTTTCACTCCGGCGAGGATCTGGGGCTTGCGCTGGGCGTCAGCCGGAGCGCCGTCTGGAAGAAGCTGCAGCAGGTCCAGGCTGACCTCGGCATAGAAATTTACAAGGTGCGCGGTCGTGGCTACCGATTGGCGTCGCCGCTGTCCTTGCTGGACTATGAGGCGCTGCGCCGGGAACATGTCGGGTTGGGTTGGACGTGCAGGATTCACGAAATTATCGACTCAACTAATGCTGAAGCCATGCGCGTAGCGAATTCAGGCGCTGAACTTCCTTGCTTGGTTCTTGCAGAGCGGCAGACGGCTGGCCGCGGAAGGCGTGGCCGTCAGTGGGTAAGTCCTTTCGCTGAAAATCTCTATTACAGCCTCGCCTTGCGTCTGGATGGCGGGACGCGCCGCCTGGATGGCCTCAGTCTTCTCGTAGGCCTTGCTGTGGTAGATACGCTGCGAGAGCTCGGTATTGGTACTGCGGGGCTGAAATGGCCTAACGACATTCTGGTTGGCGGTAAGAAGATTGCTGGGGTTCTGCTCGAACTCACCGGCGATCCTGCCAATGTATGTCATGTAGTGATTGGTATTGGGATCAACGTGAATATGCGTGAATCCATTAACGTAGACCAGGCTTGGACTTCATTGGCTCTGGAGCTTGTGCATGTTCAGGATCGGAATCGCGTTGCTTGCGCGCTCAGTCGAAATCTCAGCGTTTATCTTGCTGGTCATCAGGAGAAAGGCTTTGCGGCCTACCGAAGAGATTGGGAAGACAAGCACTTATGGCAGGGCCTTGCGGTCGCTCTCACTACGGGTGCGAAGATCACCAAGGGTGTGGTCTTGGGAGTTGGTGACGATGGAGCGCTACGGCTGGAGGTAGGTGGCCGTGAGGAGCAGTTTGCCGGGGGGGAGGTGAGTCTGAGGCTCGAGGGTAATTAGGGTAGAGATAGGAGTTGGTAGATATGCATTCGGATGCGTGTTGTCTATGAGGTGATTATGCCCTGGGCGTTTTTTTTGTTGCTCATGTTGAACGGTCTTTATTTTGTCTGGCATCAGCAGGATGCGCCGCTACGCCCGAAAGAGGTCGAGCCGCTGTTAACCCATCGATCATATGGCCAGGATATTCGGCTGCTTAGCGAGTCCGGATTGGGTAGGGGTAAGGAGCGGATGGACGCAGAGCAAGAGAAATGCCTCTATTTGGGCGGCACCGCCAAGCGGGCTGAGGTGACGCTTCTCGAGCAGCGCCTTGTTGCGTTGGATATCGATACTCACCTGGGAAAGCGCCTGGATCAGCAAGGCAGCGTGTTTTGGCTAAAAATTGCGCCTGCGAGTAGGCGGCTGGTGAGCGATGCGCTTATCGCCGAGCTCCGTAGAGATTTTCCCATGCTAAAAAATGAAATAATGTCGTGTGAAGGCATTGCAACTCCAGATTAGTTTGAATAGAATGGCGCCCGCTTCGCAGTGCAGATCGCTTGATTCGTACTGATGTAGCAAGAGTCAATGCTTGTAACCTCAAGTTTTTATTGAGAAAAAGGTTGACAGAAGGGTGGCATGATATAGAATGCTGCCTCGCTTAGGAGGGGTTCCCGAGCGGCCAAAGGGATCAGACTGTAAATCTGACGTCTACGACTTCGAAGGTTCGAATCCTTCCCCCTCCACCATATTTTGAGCGTAAGCAGCAAAGCTCAGCGGGTATAGTTTAGTGGTAGAACCTCAGCCTTCCAAGCTGATGATGCGGGTTCGATTCCCGCTACCCGCTCCAAGTTTGCTGGTTGTGCAATGTGTTTTGCTCTTGTAGCTCAGTTGGTAGAGCACACCCTTGGTAAGGGTGAGGTCAGCGGTTCAAATCCGCTCAAGAGCTCCATTACTAAGGCAGATATGTGAGTATCTGCCTTTGTTTTGGGTGCCAAGAATCCCGGGATCTTTACGCTCTTGGTGAGCTGGTGCTGCAGTGAGTCGATTTTTGCCATCGCATTATCGAGTTGCTGTTGAAATCTTCCT
This sequence comes from Pseudomonas sp. W2Oct36, assembly GCF_041060465.1. Taxonomy (NCBI): domain Bacteria; kingdom Pseudomonadati; phylum Pseudomonadota; class Gammaproteobacteria; order Pseudomonadales; family Pseudomonadaceae; genus Pseudomonas; species Pseudomonas sp. W2Oct36. The sequence continues at coordinate 169,002 of NZ_JAUERW010000011.1, read as the reverse complement.
GTCAGGTCCGCATAATGTTCGGCCTGATTTTGCTTTTAGGTCAGTAGCTCAATTGGCAGAGCGACGGTCTCCAAAACCGTAGGTTGGGGGTTCGATTCCCTCCTGACCTGCCAGATTCTCAAATGTATCTGGCTTTCTTTTCACAGGATTTTAGTAGATGAATCCAAAGGCTGAAGCCCAAGACTCCCGGTTTGATCTCGTGAAGTGGCTTGTAGTAGTGCTTCTGGTGGTCGTGGGTGTCGTTGGAAATCAATACTATTCTGCGCAACCAATCCTGTATCGCGTTCTTGCCCTGCTTGTAATCGCCGCCGTGGCAGCCTATGTGGCGCTGCAGACGGGGAAGGGCAAGGCTTTCTTTGTTTTGGCCAAGGAAGCGCGCGCTGAGATTCGTAAAGTCGTGTGGCCTACGCGCCAAGAGACTACCCAGACCACTTTGATCGTGGTTGCAGTTGTTCTTGTGATGGCGCTGCTGTTGTGGGGGTTGGATTCCCTGCTCGGCTGGCTTGTTTCCTTGATTGTCGGCTAAGGGTGTCCCGTGGCTAAGCGTTGGTACGTAGTGCATGCCTACTCGGGTTACGAGAAGCATGTCATGCGCTCACTGGTTGAGCGCGTAAAGCTTGCAGGCATGGAAGATGGCTTCGGCGAAATTCTGGTCCCTACTGAAGAAGTAGTGGAGATGCGTAACGGCCAGAAACGCAAAAGTGAACGTAAGTTCTTCCCTGGCTATGTGCTTGTCCAGATGGACATGAACGAAGGTACCTGGCACTTGGTTAAGGATACTCCTCGTGTCATGGGCTTCATTGGCGGCACTGCAGACAAGCCTGCCCCAATTACCGATAAAGAAGCTGAAGCCATTCTGCGTCGCGTCGCTGATGGTAGCGATAAGCCAAAGCCAAAAACTCTGTTCGAGCCGGGCGAAGTCGTTCGTGTTACAGACGGTCCGTTTGCTGACTTCAACGGTACCGTTGAAGAGGTCAATTACGAGAAGAGTCGGATCCAAGTGGCCGTGCTCATTTTCGGACGCTCCACTCCGGTGGAGCTGGAGTTCAGTCAGGTCGAAAAGGCGTAACTGATCTCAGAATCCCATACCCCGCAGCCTTGGGCTGTGGGGTTTTTTCGTCACCGGGATAAACGCGCAAGTAACCGGGGAGCCTCTCGAGGCGCTAGAACCCGTAATTGGAGTGCCTCATGGCCAAGAAGATTACCGCTTACATCAAGCTTCAAGTGAAAGCCGCTCAGGCTAACCCGAGCCCGCCCGTTGGTCCTGCACTGGGTCAGCACGGCGTGAACATCATGGAGTTCTGCAAAGCGTTCAACGCCCGTACTCAGGGTATTGAGCCAGGTCTGCCTACTCCTGTGATCATCACTGTTTACAGTGATCGCAGCTTCACATTTGAAACCAAAAGCACCCCGGCTTCGGTACTGCTGAAAAAAGCAGCTGGCTTGACCAGCGGCTCGGCTCGTCCGAATACCGTAAAAGTTGGCACTGTGACCCGTGCTCAGCTTGAAGAAATCGCCAAGGCAAAAAATGCCGACTTGACCGCTGCTGATATGGACGCCGCCGTGCGTACAATCGCCGGTTCCGCTCGCAGCATGGGCCTTAACGTGGAGGGTGTGTAATGGCTAAGCTGACTAAGCGCCAAAAGGCTATCGCTTCCAAGGTTGAAGCTGGCAAATCGTATAACTTCAACGAAGCTGCTGCCCTGCTGGCTGAGTTGTCGACAGTGAAGTTCAGCGAGTCCGTAGACGTTGCTGTGAACCTCGGTGTTGACCCACGTAAATCCGACCAGGTTGTACGTAGCGCTACCGTACTGCCACACGGCACTGGCAAGACCGTTCGTGTAGCCGTATTTACTCAGGGTCCAGCTGCTGAAGCTGCTCTGGCTGCCGGTGCTGACCGCGTTGGTATGGACGATCTGGCTGCTGAAATGAAGGGCGGCGATCTGAACTATGACGTCGTTATTGCCTCCCCGGACGCAATGCGTGTTGTTGGTCAGTTGGGTCAGATCCTCGGCCCGCGTGGCCTGATGCCTAACCCGAAGGTCGGTACTGTTACTCCAGACGTAGCCACTGCCGTTAAAAATGCCAAGGCTGGTCAGGTTCGCTATCGCACCGATAAAAACGGCATTATCCACACTTCCGTTGGCAAGGTCGGCTTCGAAGCAGACAAGCTGCGTGAGAACGTTGAAGCACTGATCGCTGATTTGAAGCGTATCAAGCCTGCTTCCTCGAAAGGTATCTACGTCAAGCGCGTAACCCTGAGCACCACTATGGGCCCAGGCTTGGTCATCGACCAAGGTTCGTTGGACGCGTGAGACTGGCACGGCGCGGGTAACCGCGCCGTAGCGAAAATTGGGGTCCCTGCCTGGCGGGGGCTATCCAAGACCGTAGGCGGCGAAAGTCTTAAACCTCAAGCCTACGCAGATGGTGCTCCCGGTTCTTTACCGAATCAGACACCAAAACGACATCCGGCTCAGGTCAGATGAAACGGTAACAAGCAGGAGTTAAACCCGTGGCAATTAAACTCGAAGACAAGAAGGCCATCGTCGCTGAAGTCAACGAGGCTGCCAAAAACGCTCTGTCTGCTGTTGTGGCTGATGCCCGCGGTGTGACAGTAGGCGCGATGACCGGACTCCGTAAAGAGGCTCGTGAAGCTGGCGTATACGTGCGTGTCGTACGTAACACTCTGCTCAAGCGCGCCGTTGCTGACACTGAATACAGTGTCCTCAACGATGTGTTCACCGGCCCGACCTTGATCGCGTTCTCCAATGAACACCCTGGCGCTGCTGCCCGTTTGTTCAAAGAGTTCGCTAAAGGTCAGGATAAGTTCGAGATCAAGGCAGCTGCGTTCGAGGGCAAGTTCCTCGCACCTAATCAGATCGACGTACTGGCAACATTGCCGACCCGCAACGAAGCGATTTCGCAGCTGATGAGCGTGATTCAAGGCGCTACCAGCAAGCTCGCTCGTACACTGGCGGCCATCCGCGAACAGAAAGAAGCCGCTGCAGCCTAAGGGCAGGCACTTCCTCTCGCGTATTTTTGTTTATTTCGATGGTCGCGTAGGCCGTCCCCCAATTCAGGAATTAGAGTCATGTCTATCTCTCAAGACGATATCCTCAACGCCGTAGCTGAAATGTCCGTTCTGCAGGTTGTAGAGCTGATCAAAGCATTCGAAGAAAAATTCGGTGTTAGCGCTGCCGCTGCTTCCGCTGGTCCAGCTGCTGCTGCTGCCGTTGTTGAAGAGCAAACCGAATTCAACGTCATGCTGCTGGAAGCGGGCGAGAAGAAAGTTAACGTCATTAAAGCAGTTCGTGAACTGACCGGTCTGGGCCTGAAAGAAGCCAAGGCAGTCGTTGACGGTGCTCCAGCAATGGTCCTGGAAGCAGTAGCAAAAGACGCTGCTGACAAAGCCAAGGCTACCCTGGAAGAAGCAGGCGCTAAAGTCGAGCTGAAGTAAGCATCGACTTTGCGTTTCCAGCCCAAGCGTTAAGCGATAGGCTGATGGCTGGTGGCTTCTGCCACCGGCCTTTTTCCGTTGTTGGCAGCTGATTCGGTTAGCGCTGATTACGTGATCTACCCACCTTGAACGGTGGCGCGAACCATGGGGTTCGCAAGATTTTTCTGGCTGCTCCCGTCGGGAGGAGCCAAACAAGCAGGTGACCAAGCTGGGGAACGCTGATGGCTTACTCATATACTGAGAAAAAACGTATCCGCAAGGACTTTAGCAAGTTGCCGGACGTCATGGATGTGCCTTACCTCCTGGCCATCCAGCTGGATTCGTATCGTGAATTCTTGCAAGCGGGAGCGACTAAAGATCAGTTCCGCGACGTGGGCCTGCATGCGGCCTTCAAATCTGTTTTCCCGATCATCAGCTACTCCGGCAATGCTGCTTTGGAGTATGTGGGTTATCGTCTGGGCGAACCGGCTTTTGATGTCAAGGAATGCGTGCTCCGCGGTGTGACATACGCCGTACCTTTGCGGGTAAAAGTACGTCTGATCATTTTCGACAAAGAATCGTCGAATAAAGCGATCAAAGACATCAAAGAGCAAGAAGTCTACATGGGTGAAATTCCCCTGATGACTGAGAACGGTACCTTCGTTATCAACGGTACCGAACGAGTGATCGTTTCCCAGCTGCACCGTTCCCCAGGCGTGTTCTTTGACCACGACCGCGGTAAGACGCACAGCTCTGGCAAACTGTTGTACTCGGCTCGCATCATTCCTTACCGTGGTTCGTGGCTGGACTTCGAATTCGATCCGAAAGACTGTGTCTTCGTACGTATCGACCGTCGCCGCAAACTCCCTGCATCGGTTCTGCTCCGTGCACTGGGTTACACCACTGAAGAAGTGCTGGATGCCTTCTACACCACCAACGTATTCCACGTTCAGGGCGAGAACCTGAATCTGGAGTTGGTGCCTCAGCGCCTGCGTGGCGAAATTGCCGTTCTGGATATACTGGACGACAAGGGCAAGGTCATTGTTGAGCAAGGCCGTCGTATCACGGCTCGCCACATTAACCAGCTCGAAAAAGCGAACATCAAGACCCTTGAAGTTCCGCTCGACTACGTAATCGGCCGCACTAGCGCCAAAGCGATCGTGCACCCGGCGACGGGCGAGATCATTGCCGAGTGCAATACCGAGCTGAACACCGAGATCCTGGCGAAGATTGCCAAGGCTCAGGTTGTCCGTATCGAGACGCTGTACACGAACGATATCGACTGCGGTCCGTTCATTTCCGACACCTTGAAGATCGACTCGACCGGCAATCAGCTTGAAGCCCTGGTCGAAATCTATCGGATGATGCGTCCTGGCGAGCCACCTACCAAGGATGCTGCCGAGACCTTGTTCAACAATCTTTTCTTCAGTCCAGAGCGTTACGATCTGTCGGCTGTAGGTCGGATGAAGTTTAACCGTCGTATCGGTCGTACCGAGATCGAAGGTTCTGGAGTGCTCCACAAAGACGACATCGTCGCTGTGCTGAAGACCTTGGTCGACATCCGTAACGGTAAAGGCATCGTCGATGACATCGATCACCTTGGTAACCGTCGCGTTCGTTGCGTAGGTGAGATGGCCGAGAACCAGTTCCGTGTAGGTCTGGTGCGTGTTGAGCGCGCGGTCAAAGAACGTCTGTCGATGGCGGAAAGCGAAGGCCTGATGCCTCAAGACCTGATCAACGCCAAGCCTGTAGCGGCGGCGGTGAAAGAGTTCTTCGGTTCCAGCCAGCTTTCACAGTTCATGGACCAGAACAACCCGCTGTCCGAGATCACTCACAAGCGTCGCGTCTCTGCACTCGGCCCTGGTGGTCTGACGCGTGAGCGTGCTGGCTTTGAAGTCCGTGACGTACACCCGACTCACTACGGGCGCGTGTGCCCGATTGAAACGCCGGAAGGTCCGAACATTGGTCTGATCAACTCCTTGGCTGCCTATGCGCGCACCAACCAGTACGGCTTCCTCGAGAGCCCGTACCGTGTGGTTAAAGATGCTCTGGTAACTGACGAAATTGTTTTCCTCTCGGCTATTGAGGAAGCAGATCACGTCATTGCCCAGGCTTCTGCCGCAATGAACGACAAGAAGATCCTGATTGACGAGCTGGTTGCTGTTCGTCACTTGAACGAGTTCACCGTCAAGGCGCCGGAAGACGTCACCCTGATGGATGTTTCGCCGAAGCAGGTTGTATCGGTCGCGGCATCGCTGATCCCGTTCCTTGAGCACGACGACGCCAACCGTGCGTTGATGGGTTCGAACATGCAGCGTCAGGCTGTCCCAACATTGCGCGCTGACAAGCCGCTGGTTGGTACTGGCATGGAGCGCAACGTTGCGCGTGACTCCGGTGTTTGCGTCGTGGCCCGTCGTGGCGGCGTGATCGACTCGGTAGACGCCAGCCGTATCGTGGTTCGTGTTGCAGATGACGAAGTTGAGACAGGCGAAGCCGGTGTCGACATCTACAACCTGACCAAATACACACGTTCGAACCAGAATACCTGCATCAACCAGCGTCCGCTGGTGAGCAAGGGTGACCGCGTTCAGCGTAGCGACATCATGGCTGACGGCCCGTCCACCGATATGGGTGAACTGGCGCTGGGTCAGAACATGCGCATCGCGTTCATGGCGTGGAACGGCTTCAACTTCGAAGACTCCATCTGCCTGTCCGAGCGTGTTGTTCAGGAAGACCGCTTCACCACGATCCACATTCAGGAACTGACCTGTGTGGCGCGTGATACCAAGCTCGGGCCTGAAGAGATCACTGCCGACATCCCTAACGTGGGTGAGGCAGCACTGAACAAGCTGGATGAAGCTGGTATCGTTTATGTAGGCGCTGAAGTCGGCGCAGGCGACATCCTGGTAGGTAAGGTCACTCCGAAAGGCGAGACCCAGCTGACCCCGGAAGAGAAGCTGCTGCGTGCGATCTTCGGTGAAAAAGCAAGCGACGTTAAAGATACGTCCCTGCGCGTGCCTACCGGTACCAAAGGCACCGTTATTGACGTTCAGGTCTTCACTCGTGATGGCGTTGAGCGTGATGCTCGTGCGCTGTCCATCGAGAAGAGCCAGCTCGACGAGATCCGCAAGGACCTGAACGAAGAGTTCCGCATTGTTGAAGGCGCAACGTTCGAACGTTTGCGTTCCGCTCTTGTGGGTCGTACCGCTGAAGGTGGTGCTGGCCTGAAGAAGGGGCAGGAAATCACCAACGAAGTTCTGGACGGCCTGGAACACGGTCAGTGGTTCAAGCTGCGCATGGTCGAAGATGCGCTGAACGAGCAACTCGAGAAAGCTCAGGCTTACATCGTCGATCGTCGCCGTCTGCTTGACGACAAGTTCGAAGACAAGAAGCGCAAGCTGCAGCAGGGCGATGATCTTGCTCCAGGTGTACTCAAGATCGTCAAGGTTTACCTTGCCATCCGCCGTCGTATCCAGCCTGGCGACAAGATGGCCGGTCGTCACGGTAACAAAGGTGTGGTCTCCGTGATCATGCCGGTTGAAGACATGCCGCACGATGCCAACGGTACTCCGGTGGATATCGTCCTCAACCCGTTGGGTGTACCTTCGCGTATGAACGTCGGTCAGATCCTCGAAACCCACCTCGGCCTCGCGGCTAAGGGGTTGGGCGAGAAGATCAACCGCATGCTTGAAGAGCAGCGTAAAGTCGTTGAGCTGCGTAAGTTCCTGAACGAGATCTACAACGAGATTGGCGGCCGTCAAGAGAGTTTAGATGACCTGTCTGATCAGGAGATTCTGGATCTGGCGAAGAACCTGCGTGGCGGCGTTCCAATGGCTACCCCGGTATTTGACGGTGCGAAGGAATCCGAAATCAAGGCAATGCTCCGCCTGGCGGACATGCCGGACAGTGGCCAGATGCAGCTGTTCGACGGCCGTACCGGCAACAAGTTTGAGCGTCCGGTCACCGTTGGCTACATGTACATGCTGAAGCTGAACCACTTGGTGGACGACAAGATGCACGCGCGTTCCACTGGTTCGTACAGCCTGGTTACCCAGCAGCCGCTGGGTGGTAAGGCTCAGTTCGGTGGTCAGCGTTTCGGGGAGATGGAGGTTTGGGCGCTGGAAGCTTATGGCGCGGCGTACACTCTGCAAGAAATGCTCACAGTGAAGTCGGACGACGTGAACGGTCGGACCAAGATGTACAAGAACATCGTGGACGGCGATCACCGTATGGAGCCGGGCATGCCCGAGTCCTTCAACGTGTTGATCAAAGAAATCCGTTCGCTCGGTATCGATATCGATCTGGAAACCGAATAACACGTGACGCGAATCGAGGGTGGGTCGATATGACTGCCCTCTGCTCCGCCAGGAGGAAAGGCCTTGAAAGACCTACTGAATTTGCTGAAAAACCAGGGTCAAGTCGAAGAGTTCGACGCTATCCGTATTGGATTGGCGTCGCCTGAGATGATCCGTTCGTGGTCGTTCGGTGAAGTTAAAAAACCGGAAACCATCAACTACCGTACGTTCAAACCTGAGCGTGACGGCCTGTTCTGCGCCAAGATCTTTGGCCCGGTCAAGGATTACGAGTGCCTGTGCGGTAAGTACAAGCGCTTGAAGCATCGTGGCGTCATCTGCGAGAAGTGTGGCGTTGAAGTCGCGCTGGCCAAAGTCCGTCGTGAGCGCATGGCTCACATCGAGCTGGCTTCGCCGGTAGCTCACATCTGGTTCCTGAAATCGCTGCCGTCCCGTATCGGCTTGCTGATGGACATGACCCTGCGTGATATCGAACGCGTTCTCTACTTCGAGAGCTATGTCGTTATCGATCCGGGCATGACCACGCTCGAAAAAGGGCAACTGCTAAACGACGAGCAATACTTCGAGGCTCTCGAAGAGTTCGGTGACGATTTCGACGCCCGTATGGGTGCCGAGGCTGTCCGCGAGCTGCTGCACGCTATTGATCTGGAACACGAGATTGGCCGGCTGCGCGAAGAGATTCCGCAAACCAACTCCGAGACCAAAATCAAGAAGCTGTCCAAGCGGCTGAAGTTGATGGAAGCCTTCCAAGGTTCCGGCAACCTTCCAGAATGGATGGTGTTGACCGTCCTGCCGGTTCTGCCGCCAGATCTGCGTCCACTGGTCCCGCTGGATGGTGGTCGTTTCGCGACTTCCGACCTTAACGATCTCTATCGTCGAGTGATCAACCGTAACAACCGCTTGAAGCGCCTGCTCGATCTGTCTGCTCCTGACATCATCGTGCGCAACGAAAAGCGCATGTTGCAGGAAGCTGTGGATGCGTTGCTTGATAACGGTCGTCGCGGTCGCGCCATCACAGGTTCGAACAAGCGTCCTCTGAAATCCCTGGCTGACATGATCAAGGGTAAGCAGGGCCGTTTCCGTCAGAACTTGCTCGGTAAGCGTGTTGACTACTCTGGCCGTTCGGTAATTACCGTAGGTCCGACCCTGCGTCTGCATCAGTGCGGTCTGCCCAAGAAGATGGCACTGGAGCTGTTCAAGCCGTTCATTTTCGGCAAGCTCGAGATGCGTGGTCTCGCTACCACCATCAAAGCTGCCAAGAAAATGGTCGAGCGCGAGCTGCCAGAAGTCTGGGACGTTCTCGCCGAAGTCATTCGCGAACACCCGGTGCTCCTGAACCGTGCGCCGACGCTTCACCGTCTGGGGATCCAGGCGTTTGAGCCGGTTCTCATCGAAGGTAAAGCGATCCAGCTGCACCCGTTGGTCTGTGCGGCATACAACGCCGACTTCGACGGTGACCAGATGGCTGTTCACGTGCCGCTGACGCTGGAAGCCCAGCTCGAAGCCCGTGCGCTGATGATGTCGACCAACAACATTCTGTCGCCAGCGAACGGTGAGCCAATCATCGTTCCTTCGCAGGACGTTGTATTGGGTCTGTACTACATGACTCGTGAAGCGATCAACGCCAAAGGCGAAGGTCGTGTATTCGCGGATCTGCAGGAAGTGGACCGTGTATTCCGTGCGGGCGAAGCCGCTCTGCATGCAAAAGTGAAAGTGCGCATCAACGAAACGATCAATGATCGTGACGGCGGCAGCGTCAAGAACACTCGTATCGTCGACACAACCGTCGGCCGTGCGCTGCTGTTCCAAGTGGTTCCGGCCGGCTTGTCATACGACGTCGTCAATCAGCCGATGAAGAAGAAGGCAATCTCCAAGCTGATCAACCAGTGCTACCGGGTGGTTGGCCTGAAAGAGACTGTAATCTTCGCTGACCAGCTGATGTACACCGGTTTTGCCTATTCGACGATCTCGGGTGTCTCCATCGGCGTTAACGACTTTGTTATCCCTGATGAAAAAGCTCGCATCATCGACGCAGCAACCGATGAAGTGAAAGAAATCGAGAGTCAGTACGCCTCCGGCCTGGTTACCCAAGGCGAGAAGTACAACAAGGTGATCGACCTCTGGTCCAAGGCCAACGATGAAGTCTCCAAGGCGATGATGTCGAACCTCTCGAAAGAGAAGGTTGTCGATCGTCACGGTGAGACCGTTGATCAGGAATCCTTCAACTCGATGTACATGATGGCTGACTCGGGTGCGCGGGGTTCCGCAGCACAGATTCGTCAGTTGGCAGGTATGCGGGGTCTGATGGCCAAGCCGGATGGCTCGATCATCGAGACACCGATCACTGCTAACTTCCGTGAAGGTTTGAGCGTTCTTCAGTACTTCATCTCGACGCACGGTGCTCGTAAGGGGCTTGCGGATACCGCGTTGAAAACCGCGAACTCTGGTTACCTGACTCGTCGTCTTGTAGACGTGGCACAAGATCTGGTCGTTACCGAGGTTGACTGCGGTACTGAACACGGTCTGGTCATGACGCCGCACATTGAAGGTGGCGACGTCGTAGAGCCGCTGGGCGAACGCGTATTGGGTCGAGTGATCGCCCGCGACGTATTCAAGCCAGGCACTGAAGATGTCATCGTTCCAGGCGGCACGCTGGTTGACGAGAAGTGGGTTGAATTCATCGAGCTGAACAGCATCGACGAAGTGATCGTACGTTCTCCGATCAGCTGTGAGACACGTTTCGGTATCTGCGCCAAGTGCTATGGCCGTGATCTGGCGCGCGGTCACCAGGTGAACATCGGTGAGGCGGTCGGCGTTATCGCGGCTCAGTCGATCGGTGAGCCGGGTACCCAGCTGACCATGCGTACGTTCCACATCGGTGGTGCGGCAAGCCGTACTTCTGCTGCTGACAGTGTTCAGGTGAAGAACGGCGGTATCGTTCGTCTACACAACCTGAAGCACGTTGAGCGTCTTGATGGTCACCTGGTCGCGGTGTCGCGTTCCGGTGAGTTGGCAATAGCCGACGAGTTCGGTCGTGAGCGCGAGCGCTACAAGCTGCCGTATGGTGCTGTGATTCTGGTGAAGGAAGGTGACAAGGTCGACGCCGGGTCCATCGTGGCCAAGTGGGACCCACACACTCACCCAATCGTCACCGAGATGAAAGGTACCGTGACCTACGTGGGCATGGAGGAAGGTATTACGATCAAGCGCCAGACCGACGAATTGACCGGTTTGACGAACATCGAAGTACTGGATGCCAAAGATCGTCCTGCAGCAGGTAAAGACATTCGTCCTGCGGTCAAGATGGTTGGTGTTGATGGTAAGGATCTGCTGCTGCCGGGTACTGACGTACCGGCTCAGTACTTCCTGCCGGCAAACGCCCTCGTCGGTGTTGCGGATGGTGTGCAAGTGGGTGTGGGTGACGTTATCGCCCGTATCCCGCAAGAGACCTCCAAAACCCGTGACATCACTGGTGGTCTGCCGCGCGTTGCCGACCTGTTCGAGGCGCGTCGCCCTAAAGAAGCATCGATCCTGGCTGAAGTCAGCGGTACGATCGCGTTCGGTAAAGAGACCAAAGGCAAGCGTCGTCTTGTTATCACGCCAAACGATGGTACCGATCCGTACGAAGAGCTGATTCCAAAATGGCGTCATCTGAACGTCTTCGAAGGTGAGCAAGTCAGCCGTGGTGAGGTTATCTCCGACGGCCCAAGCGATCCGCACGATATCCTGCGCCTGCTGGGTGTCAGCGCTCTGGCGAAATACATCGTCAACGAGATTCAGGACGTTTACCGCCTGCAAGGCGTGAAGATCAACGACAAGCACATTGAAACGATCCTTCGTCAGATGCTGCGTAAGGTCGAGATCGCTGAGTCTGGCGACTCCAGCTTCATCAAGGGTGACCAGATGGAGTTGACGCATGTCCTGGTTGAAAACGAGCGCCTTGCGACCGACGAGAAATTTGTTTCCAAATTCACTCGTGTGTTGCTTGGTATCACCAAGGCGTCGCTGTCCACCGAATCGTTCATCTCGGCGGCCTCCTTCCAGGAGACCACTCGCGTACTGACCGAAGCGGCGGTTACCGGCAAGCGCGATTATCTGCGCGGCCTGAAAGAAAACGTGGTAGTGGGTCGTCTGATCCCTGCAGGTACCGGTCTGGCATATCACAGCGAGCGCAAGCGTCGTCGTGAAGCCGACAAGCCGATGCGTGTAAGTGCGAGCGAAGTTGAAGCCGCGCTCACTGAAGCGTTGAACTCAAGCAGTAATTGAGAGTAGGGCCCCGATTTTCACAGTCATTGGTCTCAACCGGTTGATGGGTTGCCAGTGGCTGTGGACACCGGGGCTTTGCCTTGACTGGGGGCAGGATCCTCTTTAGACTCTTGTACCCCTAAATCTGGCGGGACGTATGTCCTGCCATTTTGCTTTTCTTGTAAGACAATAGCGTCGCAAGACAACAGTGGAGCTAGTAGATGGCAACTATCAACCAGCTGGTACGTCAGCCGCGTAAGCGTATCGTCGAGAAATCCGACGTGCCTGCGCTGCAGAACTGCCCGCAGCGTCGTGGTGTGTGCACTCGCGTGTACACAACTACGCCGAAAAAACCTAACTCGGCACTGCGTAAAGTATGCCGTGTGCGTCTGACCAACGGTTTCGAGGTTTCCTCGTACATCGGCGGTGAAGGCCACAACCTGCAAGAGCACAGCGTCGTACTGATTCGCGGCGGCCGTGTAAAAGACTTGCCAGGTGTTCGTTACCACACCGTCCGCGGTTCGTTGGATACCTCCGGTGTCAAAGGTCGTAACCAGGGTCGTTCTAAGTACGGTACCAAGAAGCCTAAGTAGTAGCGGCTTTTTGAAAAAAATTGAATCATCTTATTTTCTGAGTCGATAAGAGTAAGGTCGGTGGCGCCATTAGGTGCTGATTCCGAGCGAACCTGAAGACCGTTTGAGGGCTTATCCATGCCAAGAAGACGCGTAGCAGCCAAGCGCGAAGTGCTTGACGATCCAAAATACGGCAGCCAGATTCTGGCTAAGTTCATGAACCACGTTATGGAAAGCGGCAAGAAAGCCGTTGCCGAGCGTATCGTTTATGGCGCGCTGGAAAAGGTTAAAGAACGCAAGAACTCCGATCCCCTGGAAATCTTCGAGAAAGCTCTCGACGCCATCGCTCCGCTGGTCGAAGTGAAGTCGCGCCGTGTAGGCGGTGCTACTTACCAGGTCCCGGTCGAAGTTCGTCCGTCCCGTCGTAATGCTCTGGCAATGCGTTGGCTGGTAGACTTCGCGCGCAAGCGCGGTGAGAAGTCTATGGCTCTGCGTTTGGCTGGCGAACTGTTGGACGCCGCCGAAGGTAAAGGTGCTGCGGTCAAGAAGCGTGAAGACGTGCACCGTATGGCTGAAGCCAACAAAGCTTTCTCGCACTACCGCTTCTAATTTCAGCGTCACTAATTTTGCGAGGGCTTTATGGCTCGTACTACACCGATCAGCCGTTACCGTAACATTGGTATCGTCGCTCACGTGGATGCTGGTAAAACCACCACCACCGAGCGCGTCCTTTTTTACACCGGCAAAAGCCACAAGATGGGCGAGGTGCATGATGGCGCCGCGACCACCGACTGGATGGTTCAGGAGCAGGAGCGTGGTATTACCATTACTTCTGCTGCTATTACTGCCTTTTGGCAGGGTTCCGAGAAGCAGCACAAAGACCAATATCGCTTCAACGTGATTGACACCCCGGGCCACGTAGACTTCACGATTGAAGTTGAGCGTTCCCTGCGTGTACTCGACGGCGCGGTCGTTGTTTTCTGTGGTACCTCTGGAGTAGAGCCTCAGTCCGAAACCGTATGGCGTCAAGCCAACAAGTACGGCGTTCCACGTATTGTTTACGTGAACAAAATGGACCGTGCTGGCGCAAACTTTCTGCGGGTAATTGCCCAGATCAAGCAGCGTTTGGGTCACACTCCGGTGCCGATCCAGTTGGCAATCGGTTCTGAAGACAACTTCCAGGGTCAGATAGATCTGATGTCTATGGAAGCGGTCTACTGGAACGATTCCGACAAAGGTATGGTCCCTGTTCGCAAGCCTATCCCTGCAGAGCTGCAGGAGCTGGCTGACGAATGGCGCAGCAACATGGTTGAGGCTGCGGCTGAAGCCAGCGAAGAGCTGATGAACAAATACCTTGAGGGTGAGGAACTCACCAACGAGGAAATCAAGGCTGCTCTGCGTCAGCGTACTATTGCTGGTGAGATCGTTCTTGCTGTTTGCGGTTCTTCCTTCAAGAACAAGGGTGTTCCCCTGGTTCTCGACGCTGTGATCGACTACCTGCCGGCTCCAGTCGACATTCCTGCTATCAAGGGTTCCAACCCTGATAACGAGGAAGAGGAAATGGAGCGTCACGCGGACGACAACGAGCCGTTCTCGGCTCTGGCGTTCAAGATCGCTACCGATCCGTTCGTGGGTACGCTGACCTTCGTCCGTGTTTACTCGGGCGTGTTGGCATCCGGCGACGGCGTGATCAACTCGGTCAAGGGCAAGAAAGAGCGCGTGGGTCGTATGGTGCAAATGCACGCCAACGCTCGCGAAGAGATCAAGGAAGTACGCGCTGGCGACATCGCGGCCTTGATCGGCATGAAGGATGTCACCACTGGTGAAACCTTGTGCAACGCTGACAAGCCAATCATCCTGGTTCGGATGGACTTCCCGGAGCCGGTTATTTCGGTTGCCGTAGAGCCTAAAACCAAGGATGACCAGGAAAAAATGGGTATCGCACTGGGCAAGCTTGCTCAAGAAGACCCGTCTTTCCGCGTCAAAACTGATGAAGAGACTGGTCAAACGATCATCTCTGGCATGGGCGAGCTGCACTTGGACATCCTGGTTGACCGGATGCGCCGTGAGTTCAACGTCGAAGCCAACATCGGTAAGCCTCAGGTTTCGTATCGTGAGCGCATCACGAAGAACTGTGAAATCGAAGGCAAGTTCGTTCGTCAGTCTGGCGGTCGTGGTCAGTTCGGCCACTGCTGGATCCGTTTTGCACCTGCTGACGAAGGTCAGGAAGGTCTGCAATTCGTGAACGAAGTAGTGGGTGGTGTGGTTCCTAAGGAATACATCCCGGCTATCCAGAAGGGTATCGAAGAGCAGATGAAGAACGGCGTTGTTGCCGGCTATCCGCTGATCGGCCTGAAGGCTACCGTGTTTGATGGTTCTTACCACGACGTCGACTCGAACGAGATGGCGTTTAAGGTGGCTGCTTCCATGGCGACCAAGCAACTGGCCCAGAAGGGCGGCGGTGAGTTGCTTGAACCGATCATGGCTGTAGAGGTTGTTACGCCTGAAGACTATATGGGTGACGTGATGGGCGACCTTAACCGTCGTCGCGGCATGATCCTGGGTATGGAAGATACGGTCTCCGGCAAGGTAATTCGTGCCGAGGTTCCGTTGGGTGAGATGTTCGGTTATGCGACCGACGTTCGCTCCATGTCCCAAGGTCGCGCAAGCTACTCTATGGAATTCAAAAAATACAATACAGCTCCGTCGCACATCGTCGAAACTGTAACCAAAAAACAAGGCTGATTCAGCGCCTTTAGGCTAGGAGTTATTTGTCGTGGCTAAAGAAAAATTTGATCGTTCCCTTCCGCACGTCAACGTTGGCACCATCGGTCACGTTGACCATGGTAAAACCACGCTGACCGCTGCTCTGACTCGCGTCTGCTCCGAAGTCTTCGGTTCGGCTCGTGTTGACTTCGATAAGATCGACAGCGCACCAGAAGAGAAGGCTCGCGGTATCACCATCAACACTGCTCACGTTGAGTACAACTCGTCTGTACGTCACTACGCACACGTTGACTGCCCGGGTCACGCTGACTACGTCAAGAACATGATCACCGGTGCTGCCCAGATGGACGGCGCTATCCTGGTTTGTTCGGCTGCTGATGGTCCGATGCCACAGACTCGTGAGCACATCCTGCTGTCCCGTCAGGTAGGCGTTCCGTACATCGTGGTCTTCCTGAACAAGGCTGACCTGGTAGACGACGCTGAGCTGCTGGAACTGGTTGAGATGGAAGTGCGCGATCTGCTGAGCACTTACGACTTCCCAGGTGACGACACTCCAATCATCATCGGCTCCGCCCGTATGGCGTTGGAAGGCAAAGACGACAACGAGATGGGCACCACTGCCGTCAAGAAGTTGGTTGAAACTCTGGACAGCTACATCCCTCAGCCAGAGCGTGCTGTCGACAAGCCGTTCCTGATGCCAATCGAAGACGTATTCTCGATCTCTGGTCGCGGTACTGTTGTGACTGGTCGTGTTGAGCGCGGTATCGTCAAGGTTCAAGATCCACTGGAAATCGTTGGTCTGCGTGACACTACCGTCACCACCTGCACCGGTGTTGAAATGTTCCGTAAGCTGCTCGACGAAGGTCGTGCTGGCGAGAACTGCGGCGTTCTGTTGCGCGGCACCAAGCGTGACGACGTTGAGCGTGGTCAGGTTCTGGTCAAGCCAGGTACCGTCAAGCCTCACACTCAGTTCGAAGCTGAAATCTACGTTCTGAGCAAAGAAGAAGGCGGCCGTCACACTCCTTTCTTCAAAGGCTACCGTCCACAGTTCTATTTCCGTACTACCGACGTAACTGGTAGCTGCGAACTGCCGGAAGGCGTTGAGATGGTTATGCCAGGTGATAACGTGAAAGTTTCCGTTACCCTGATCAAGCCAATCGCAATGGAAGACGGTCTGCGTTTCGCTATCCGTGAAGGCGGTCGTACCGTCGGCGCTGGCGTCGTAGCCAAAATCATCGCGTAAGCGATGATCTTCAAAAAGAGCCCCCGCTTGCGGGGGCTTTTTTATTGGGTTGACACCCTGTTAGCTCGTCTATAGAATTGCGCCTCCTTTAAACGGGCGTATTGCGCTCGGTGGGAAGTAGCCTGGAGTCTGAAATCCAATGCAAAATCAGCAAATCCGTATCAGGTTGAAGGCTTTTGACCATCGCCTGATCGACCAATCCACCCAGGAAATCGTGGAAACCGCGAAACGTACTGGTGCTCAAGTGCGTGGTCCGATTCCACTCCCTACCCGTAAAGAGCGGTTCACCGTTCTGGTTTCTCCGCACGTCAACAAAGACGCGCGCGACCAGTACGAGATCCGTACTCATAAGCGTGTTCTGGACATTGTCCAGCCAACGGATAAAACCGTTGATGCGCTGATGAAGCTTGATCTTGCGGCAGGTGTGGAAGTACAGATCAGCCTCGGCTAAGACTCGGGTCTTAGTCGTGTAACGCTCTGAAATGGGCGGCCATAGCGGGTGAAAGCCCCGTACACTCATGAGGTTTACAACATGACTATTGGTGTAGTCGGTCGTAAATGCGGTATGACCCGTATTTTCACCGAAGAAGGTGTCTCCATTCCGGTTACGGTCATTGAGATCGAGCCGAATCGCGTCACCCAGTTCAAAACCGAAGAAGTCGATGGCTATCGTGCAGTGCAAGTCACTGTCGGCGTGCGTCGTGCTTCCCGTGTGACTGCTGCTCAAGCAGGTCACTTCGCTAAGGCGAACGTTGCCGCTGGTCGTACTGTCTTGGAATTCCGTCTTGAAGAAGGCGAATACAAGGCTGGCGATCTGATCAATGCAGAAATCTTTGCTGCTGGCCAGATGGTAGATGTTACCGGTCAGTCCAAAGGTAAAGGCTTCCAAGGTACTATCAAGCGCCACAATTTCCGTGGCCAAGATAATACTCACGGTAACTCCGTGTCCCACCGCGTCCCGGGCTCTATCGGCCAGTGCCAGACTCCTGGTCGTGTATTCAAGGGCAAAAAAATGTCCGGTCATATGGGCGCTGAGCGCGTGACCGTGCAGTCCCTGGAAGTAGTGCGCGTGGACGCTGAACGCAATCTGTTGTTGGTCAAGGGTGCTGTTCCTGGCGCTACTGGCGGCAATGTGGTTGTACGTCCAGCAGCCAAGGCTCGCGGTTAAGGGGAAGCTGACATGCAATTAAATGTAAATGACGCCCAAGCGATCGAAGTTTCCGAACTGACATTTGGCGGCGAATTCAACGAGACGCTGGTTCACCAGGCAGTCGTGGCCTACATGGCTGGCGGTCGTCAGGGCAGCAAGCAGCAAAAGACCCGTTCTGACGTATCTGGTGGCGGTAAGCGCCCTTGGCGTCAAAAGGGTACTGGCCGTGCTCGTGCCGGTACTATCCGTAGCCCGATCTGGCGCGGCGGCGGTACCACTTTCGCAGCACGTCCTCAGGATCATTCTCAGAAGCTCAACAAGAAGATGTATCGCGCTGCACTGCGCTCCATCCTTGCTGAACTGGTTCGCACTGATCGTCTGGTCGTGGTTCAGGATTTCGCTGTTGAATCGCCGAAAACCAAAGATCTGCTGGGCAAGCTGAACGACATGAGCCTGACCGACGTTTTGATCGTGTCGGACGCTGTTGATCAGAACCTGTACCTTGCTGCTCGTAACCTGCCGCACGTTGATGTGCGTGATGTTCAAGGTTCCGATCCAGTTAGTCTGATCGCATACGACAAAGTGTTGATCACTGTGTCGGCCGTGAAGAAATTCGAGGAGCTGCTGGGATGAACCAGGAACGCGTATTTAAAGTTCTGCTTGGCCCGCACGTTTCCGAGAAGGCTACGGTTCTGGCAGACAAAAAAGGTCAGTTCGTTTTCAAGGTTGCTACTGATGCAACCAAGCTGGAAATCAAGAAGGCCGTCGAAAGCCTGTTCAGCGTGAAAGTAGAGCGTGTCACTACCCTGAATGTTATGGGTAAGACCAAGCGCACTGCTCGCGGTCTGGGCAAGCGTAATGACTGGAAGAAGGCAGTTATCTCCCTTCAGCCAGGCCAAGATCTCGATTTCAGCAGCAGTGCTGAGTAAGGAAGGGGTGCATCATGGCAATCGTTAAATGCAAACCGACTTCCCCTGGCCGCCGTTTTGTGGTCAAGGTGGTCAACCAGGAGCTGCATAAAGGCGCTCCTCACGCACCGCTGCTCGAGAAAAAATCGAAGACTGGTGGTCGTAACAACAATGGCCGCATCACTACTCGTCACATCGGTGGTGGTCATAAGCAGCATTATCGTCTGGTCGATTTCCGTCGCAACGACAAGGATGGCATTTCTGCCACCGTCGAGCGTATTGAATACGATCCAAACCGTACTGCTCACATCGCACTGCTGCTGTACGCAGACGGCGAGCGTCGTTACATCATCGCGCCTAAAGGCGTGAGTGCTGGCGACCAGCTGATTGCAGGCGCTCTGGCTCCAATCAAGCCAGGCAACGCTCTGCAGCTGCGCAACATTCCAGTGGGTTCTACCGTTCACGGCATCGAATTGAAGCCGGGTAAAGGTGCCCAGATCGCTCGTTCCGCTGGTGCATCTGCACAGCTGATCGCTCGTGAAGGTGTCTACGTGACCCTGCGTCTTCGCTCCGGTGAGATGCGTAAAGTTCTGGCTGAATGCCGTGCGACTCTGGGCGAGGTCTCGAACTCCGAGCACAGCCTGCGTTCGCTGGGTAAAGCTGGTGCCAAACGCTGGCGTGGCGTTCGCCCAACCGTTCGTGGTGTTGCCATGAACCCGGTTGACCACCCACATGGTGGTGGTGAAGGTCGTACCTCTGGTGGTCGTCATCCGGTATCGCCGTGGGGCTTCCCGACTAAGGGCGCGAAGACTCGTGGTAATAAGCGTACCGACAAAATGATCGTCCGTCGTCGCAAGTAAATAGAGGGATACGACAGTGCCACGTTCTCTGAAAAAAGGTCCTTTTATTGATCTTCACCTACTGAAGAAGATCGAAGTGGCGGCGGAAAAGAACGATCGCAAACCAGTTAAGACCTGGTCGCGCCGTTCTATGATCCTGCCACAAATGGTCGGTTTGACCATTGCTGTGCATAACGGTCGTCAGCATGTTCCTGTTCTCGTGAACGAAGACATGGTCGGCCACAAACTAGGCGAGTTTGCCGGTACCCGCACTTATCGTGGGCACGTGGCAGACAAGAAAGCCAAGCGTTAAGGGGTAAGGAACGATGGAAGTAGCCGCTAAGTTGTCGGGCGCTCGAATCTCCGCCCAGAAAGCCCGCTTGGTCGCCGACCAGATCCGCGGGAAGAAGGTGGGCGAAGCGCTCAACCTGTTGGCTTTCAGCAGTAAGAAAGCCGCCGAGATCATGAAGAAAGTGCTGGAGTCGGCCGTAGCCAACGCCGAGCATAACGAAGGCGCAGACGTTGATGACCTTAAGGTCTCCACCGTTTTCGTCAACGAAGGGCGTTCGCTGAAGCGAATCATGCCACGTGCCAAAGGCCGTGCTGATCGCATCGTCAAGCGGTCTTGCCATATCACTGTCAAGGTTGCTGACAAGTAACGGAGTCGAAGAGATGGGTCAGAAAGTACATCCCATTGGCATTCGCCTGGGAATCGTCAAGGAGCACACCTCCGTCTGGTACGCAGACGGTCGGACTTATGCGGACTATTTGTTCGCTGATCTGAAGGTGCGAGAGTATCTCCAAGACAAACTAAAAAGCGCGTCCGTAAGCCGTATCGATATCCATCGTCCGGCGCAGACTGCACGCATCACCATCCACACCGCTCGTCCAGGTATCGTTATCGGGAAGAAAGGTGAAGATGTTGAGAAGCTGCGTCAGGACCTGACCAAGCAAATGGGTGTGCCTGTGCACATCAATATCGAAGAGATCCGTAAGCCGGAGCTCGACGGTATGCTGGTTGCGCAGAGCGTAGCTCAGCAGCTGGAGCGTCGTGTAATGTTCCGTCGCGCTATGAAGCGCGCAGTGCAGAACGCCATGCGCATTGGTGCCAAAGGCATCAAAATCCAAGTGAGCGGTCGTCTCGGCGGTGCTGAAATTGCACGTACTGAATGGTATCGCGAAGGTCGTGTGCCTTTGCACACCCTGCGTGCCGACATCGACTATGCCAACTACGAAGCTCACACCACTTATGGTGTGATCGGTGTAAAGGTTTGGATCTTCAAAGGCGAAGTAATTGGTGGTCGCCAAGAAGAGCTGAAGCCGCAAGCACCAGCGCCTCGTAAAAAAGCTGCTAAGTAAGGGGTACGCCAAATGTTGCAACCTAAGCGTACGAAGTTCCGCAAGCAGATGACCGGCCACAACCGTGGTCTGGCACTGCGCGGTAGCAAAGTCAGCTTCGGCGAGTTCGCGCTGAAGTCTGTTGCTCGTGGTCGTCTCACCGCTCGTCAGATCGAGTCAGCGCGTCGCGCACTGACCCGTCACGTTAAACGTGGCGGCAAGATCTGGATCCGTGTATTCCCGGACAAGCCTGTTACCAAAAAGCCCCTCGAAGTTCGGATGGGTAAAGGTAAGGGTAACGTGGAGTACTGGGTTGCCCAGATTCAGCCAGGCAAAGTCCTGTATGAAATCGAGGGTGTTTCCGAAGAGTTGGCGCGTGAGGCTTTCGCCCTGGCTGCTGCAAAGCTGCCGCTCGCCACCTCCTTTGTTAAGCGGACGGTGATGTGATGAAAGCGAATGAACTTCGTGAAAAATCAGCACAGCAACTGAACGAGCAACTGCTCGGCTTGCTGCGCGACCAGTTCAATCTGCGCATGCAGAAAGCAACTGGCCAGTTGGGGCAGTCTCACCTGCTCTCGCAAGTTAAGCGTGACATCGCTCGCGTGAAGACTGTGCTCAACCAGCAGGCAGGTAAGTAATCATGGCTGAAGCCGAAAAAACCGTCCGTACGCTGACTGGCCGTGTCGTCAGCGACAAGATGGACAAGACCATCACCGTACTGATCGAGCGTCGCGTCAAGCACCCAATCTACGGTAAATACGTTAAGCGTTCGACTAAGCTGCACGCGCACGACGAAACCAATCAGTGCCACATCGGCGACAAGGTCACTATTCGTGAAACTCGTCCGATGGCCAAGACTAAATCTTGGGCGCTGGTTGATGTTCTCGAACGCGCTGTGGAAGTCTAAGGGCTAGGGGTCGGAGAAATTATATGATTCAGACTCAATCCATGCTCGATGTGGCCGATAACAGCGGCGCACGCCGCGTTATGTGCATCAAGGTGCTTGGTGGCTCTCATCGTCGTTACGCTGGTATCGGTGACATCATCAAAGTTACCGTCAAGGAAGCAATTCCGCGCGGTAAGGTGAAGAAAGGCCAAGTGATGACTGCCGTAGTAGTCCGCACTCGCCACGGTGTTCGTCGCGCAGACGGCTCCATCATCCGCTTTGATGGCAACGCTGCTGTTCTGTTGAACAACAAGCAAGAGCCGATCGGCACCCGTATCTTTGGGCCAGTGACCCGTGAACTTCGTACTGAGAAGTTCATGAAGATCGTCTCGCTCGCCCCAGAAGTGCTGTAAGGAGATCCGACATGCAAAAGATTCGTCGTGACGACGAGATCATCGTGATCGCCGGCAAAGACAAAGGTAAGCGCGGTAAGGTGCTCAAGGTTCTCGCTGACGACCGTCTGGTCGTTGGTGGGATCAACCTGGTGAAGCGTCATACCAAGCCAAACCCGATGTCGGGCGTACAGGGCGGTATCGTCGAGAAAGAAGCGCCACTGCACGCTTCTAACGTCGCCATTTTCAACGGCGCAACCAACAAAGCTGATCGCGTTGGTTTCAAAGTTGAAGACGGCAAGAAAATTCGTGTCTTCAAGTCGACCCAAAAAGCGGTTGATGCTTGAACACTGCTAGGTAGAAGACCATGGCACGACTAAAAGAGATTTACTGGAAAGAAATCGCACCGAAACTTAAGGAAGAACTTAAGCTTTCGAACGTGATGGAAGTTCCACGCGTTACCAAGATCACCCTGAACATGGGTCTGGGCGAAGCGATCGGTGACAAGAAAGTCATCGAGCACGCTGTTGCAGACCTGGAAAAAATCACCGGCCAAAAAGTCGTCGTGACTTACGCTCGCAAATCTATCGCAGGCTTTAAAGTCCGTGAAGGTTGGCCGATCGGTGTCAAAGTGACTCTGCGCCGTGAGCGTATGTATGAATTCCTGGATCGTCTGCTGTCGATCTCCCTGCCTCGGGTCCGCGACTTCCGCGGCCTGAATGCCAAGTCCTTTGATGGTCGTGGTAACTACAGCATGGGCGTTAAAGAGCAGATCATTTTCCCGGAAATCGACTACGACAAGATCGATGCCCTGCGCGGTCTGGACATTACCCTGACCACCACTGCTCGTACGGACGAAGAAGGTCGCGCATTGCTGCGTGCTTTCAAGTTCCCGTTCCGCAACTGATTGGAGTAGGACCATGGCCAAGAAGAGCATGAAAAACCGTGAGCTGAAGCGTCAGCTCACCGTTGCCAAGTACGCTACCAAGCGTGCTGCGCTGAAAGCGATCATCGTGGATCTGAACGCAAGTCCAGAAGCACGTTGGGAAGCAACGGTCGCACTGCAGAAGCAACCACGTGACGCAAGTGCCTCGCGCATGCGTAACCGTTGCCGCCTGACAGGTCGTCCGCACGGCGTATATCGCAAGTTCGGCCTCGGCCGTAACATGCTGCGTCAAGCAGCAATGCGTGGCGACGTACCAGGTCTGGTTAAAGCCAGCTGGTAAGCAGCTATTCTCGCACTGCGTCCATCGTGATCACCACGAACCGATGGGCGTAGAGCCTGAATTTGAATCAAGCCCCTTTTGGGGCTTGATTCATTTCTGGGGTGCGCCTAGAATTGCCGGCTCGCCAGAGCCCGTGCTTGCACGTGCCCGAAATTTTAAGGCGATAGGTTGTAGCCGTAAGGCTCATTTTTTTTGTATCAGGAGCGTCTAGCCCATGAGTATGCAGGACCCGTTAGCGGACATGCTAACTCGTATCCGTAATGCCCAGATGGCTGAAAAGCCCGTCGTAAGCATGCCATCCTCCACGTTGAAGGTGGCTGTAGCCAAAGTCCTGAAGGACGAAGGTTACATTGCGGGTTATCAGATCAGCAGCGAAACCAAGCCGTTGCTATCCATCGAGCTGAAGTACTTCGAAGGCCGTCCGGTCATCGAAGAAGTGAAGCGCGTTAGCCGTCCAGGCCTGCGTCAGTACAAGTCCGTCGATGAGTTGCCAAAAGTTCGTGGCGGCCTCGGTGTGTCTATCGTCTCCACCAACAAAGGTGTGATGACGGATCGTGCTGCGCGCGCTGCCGGTGTCGGCGGCGAAGTGCTTTGCACTGTGTTCTAAGGGGGGGATAAGCATGTCACGCGTAGCTAAGAACCCCGTTAAGTTGCCAGCAGGCGTCGAAGTTAAACTCGTCGGCCAGCAGCTTTCGGTGAAGGGTGCCAAGGGCACTCTAGACCTGAACATTCATTCGGCCGTTGAAATTGTTGAGGAAGCCGGTGAGTTGCGTTTTGCTGCTCGCAATGGCGATCAACAAACTCGCGCAATGGCTGGTACCACTCGTGCGTTGGTAAACAACATGGTCCAAGGCGTAAGCCAAGGCTTCGAGCGCAAGCTCCAGCTGGTCGGTGTTGGTTACAAAGCGCAAGCAAAAGGCACGGTGCTGAACCTGGCCCTTGGCTTCTCGCACCCAGTGGACTACGAATTGCCGGAAGGCATCACCGCTGAGACTCCCAACCAAACCGATATCGTCATCCGCGGTATCGACAAGCAGTTGGTTGGTCAAGTGGCCGCTGAGATCCGCGACTTCCGCCGTCCAGAGCCGTACAAAGGCAAAGGCGTGCGTTACGCGGACGAAGTCGTCCGTCGTAAAGAAGCCAAGAAGAAGTAGGGCATAGCAAATGACCGTCAAAAAAGTTACCCGACTGCGTCGCGCTCGCAAAGCACGCCTGAAAATGCACGAACTCGAAGTCGTGCGTCTCTGCGTGTACCGCTCTTCGCAGCACATTTATGCCCAGGTCATCTCGGCCGACGGCAGCAAAGTCTTGGCAAACGCCTCGACTTTGGACAAAGAACTGCGTGATGGCGCCACTGGCAACATCGACGCGGCCACTAAAGTTGGCCAGCTGATCGCTGAGCGTGCGAAAGCCGCCGGTGTATCGCAAGTGGCTTTTGATCGTTCTGGCTTCAAGTACCACGGTCGCGTTAAGGCGCTGGCTGATGCTGCTCGTGAAGGCGGGCTGGAGTTCTAAGTTATGTCAAATAACGACCAAAAACGCGACGAAGGCTACATCGAGAAGCTGGTACAGGTTAATCGCGTAGCAAAAACCGTTAAAGGCGGCCGTATCTTCACTTTCACCGCGTTGACCGTGGTTGGTGATGGTAAAGGGCGCGTTGGCTTCGGCCGTGGCAAGTCACGTGAAGTGCCTGCCGCGATCCAGAAGGCAATGGAAGCTGCTCGCCGCAACATGATCCAAGTTGATCTGAACGGCACCACGCTGCAGTACGCCATCAAGTCCGCTCATGGGGCTTCCAAGGTTTACATGCAGCCTGCGTCGGAAGGTACTGGCATCATCGCTGGCGGTGCAATGCGCGCCGTTCTCGAAGTTGCCGGCGTCCACAACGTTCTGGCCAAGTGCTACGGTTCGACCAACCCGGTCAACGTTGTTCACGCAACGTTCAAGGGTTTGAAAACCATGCAGTCCCCTGAGTCCATCGCTGCCAAACGCGGCCTGAACGTTCAGGAGATCTTCTGATCATGGCTACCGTTAAAGTAACGCTGATCAAAAGCATGACCGGCCGCATCCCTAACCACAAATTGTGCGTTAAGGGTTTGGGTCTGCGTCGCATCGGTCACACTGTAGAAGTCGTTGATACCCCGGAAAACCGTGGGATGATCAACAAGGCTTACTACATGCTGCGAGTCGAGGGTTAATCGATGAAACTCAATGATCTGAGTCCAGCGCCGGGTTCCCGTCGCGAAAAGCATCGTCCGGGCCGTGGTATCGGTAGTGGTTTGGGTAAGACCGGTGGCCGTGGCCACAAGGGTCAGACCTCCCGCTCCGGTGGCACCATCGCTCCGGGCTTCGAAGGCGGCCAACAGCCGTTGCATCGTCGTCTGCCTAAGTTCGGCTTCGTCTCTTTGAAAGCTATGGATCGTGCTGAAGTTCGCACCTCCGAGCTGGCTAAAGTTGAGGGCGTCGTCACTGTGCAGTCCCTGAAGGATGCCAATGTGATCAACCAAAACGTACAGCGTGTGAAAATCATGCTGTCCGGTGAGGTTACTCGCTCAGTCACCCTCAAAGGTATCGCAGCCACCAAAGGTGCGCGTGCGGCTATCGAAGCAGCTGGCGGCAAGTTCGAGGAATAAATGGCTAAGCAAGGTGCTCTCTCAGCGCTAGGCAAAAGCGGCGGGTTGTCCGAACTCTGGGCTCGTCTGCGTTTCCTGTTCCTGGCGATTATCGTCTATCGGATCGGTGCGCATATCCCAGTTCCGGGTATCAACCCTGACCGACTGGCGGACCTGTTTCGACAGAATGAGGGGACCATTCTTAGCTTGTTCAACATGTTTTCCGGCGGTGCGCTGGAGCGCATGAGCATCTTTGCACTGGGGATCATGCCGTATATCTCGGCATCGATCATCATGCAGCTCATGACCGCAGTCAGCCCACAGCTGGAGCAGTTGAAGAAGGAAGGTGAGGCTGGTCGTCGTAAGATCAGCCAGTACACCCGCTATGGCACCGTCGTCCTGGCCCTGGTTCAAGCCATTGGCATGTCCATTGGCTTGGCCGGGCAGGGCGTTGCGTTCTCAGCAGATATCGGCTTCCACTTCGTTGCAGTCACCACGTTTGTTGCTGGTGCGCTGTTCATGATGTGGCTGGGCGAGCAGATCACTGAGCGCGGTGTTGGCAACGGTATCTCGATGTTGATTTTTTCGGGTATCGTCGCCGGTCTTCCGAGAGCGATCGGGCAGTCTTTCGAGTCTGCACGCCAAGGTGATATCAATATCTTCGCTTTGGTCGCCATCGGTTTGCTGGCAGTAGCGATAATCGGTTTCGTGGTGTTCATCGAGCGTGGTCAGCGTCGTATTGCTGTTCACTACGCCAAGCGTCAGCAGGGCCGTAAGGTCTTCGCTGCGCAGACGAGCCACTTGCCGTTGAAAGTGAACATGGCGGGTGTTATTCCTGCCATCTTCGCGAGCAGCATCTTGCTGTTTCCGGCTTCGCTGGGTGCCTGGTTCGGTCAGTCTGAGGGTATGGGCTGGTTGCAGGACATCTCGCAGTCGATCGCACCTGGTCAGCCGTTGAATATTCTGCTGTTTAGTGCAGGGATTATTTTCTTCTGCTTCTTCTATACGGCGTTGATGTTCAATCCGAAAGACGTAGCGGAAAACCTGAAGAAGTCCGGTGCCTTTATTCCGGGCATCCGTCCTGGTGAGCAGTCGGCGCGCTATATTGATGGCGTTCTGACTCGTCTGACCATGTTCGGTGCTCTCTATATGATGGCCGTATGTCTGCTCCCACAGTTTCTCGTGGTCGCTGCAAACGTGCCGTTTTACCTTGGCGGGACCTCGTTGCTGATCGTGGTCGTGGTTGTGATGGACTTCATGTCCCAAGTGCAATCGCACCTCGTTTCGCACCAGTATGAATCCCTGATGAAGAAAGCCAACCTGAAGGGCTACGGCAGCGGCATGCTGCGCTGAAGCACCCATAAGGTTCGAGGAGTTGGTGATGAAAGTTCGTGCATCGGTGAAAAAGCTGTGCCGCAACTGCAAGATTATTCGCCGCGAAGGTGTTGTTCGAGTAATTTGCAGCGCGGAACCACGTCACAAGCAGCGCCAAGGCTAAATGTGATCTGTGCTAAAAGCCCAGCAGCTAGTGCGCTGCTGGGTTGATTATTTGTTATTACAGCGATATTATCTCGCGCCCTATTTCTTGGCTTCCGGGGCGTAGGTAGCTGTCAATTGGAGTCCCACTGAATGGCCCGTATTGCAGGCGTTAACATTCCAGATAACAAGCATACTGTTATCTCGCTGACCTACATCTATGGTGTTGGTCGCACAACTGCACACAAAATCTGTGCTACTACCGGGGTTAACCCGGCGGTGAAGATCAAAGATCTGAGCGACGAGCAGATTGAACAGCTGCGTGGCGAAGTCGCGAAGT
Source organism: Pseudomonas sp. W2Oct36 (assembly GCF_041060465.1). Lineage (NCBI taxonomy): Bacteria > Pseudomonadati > Pseudomonadota > Gammaproteobacteria > Pseudomonadales > Pseudomonadaceae > Pseudomonas > Pseudomonas sp. W2Oct36. The sequence goes on along the minus strand of NZ_JAUERW010000011.1, from coordinate 141,299 downwards.
TCACCACTGAAGGTGATCTGCGTCGCGAAATCAACATGAAAATCAAGCGCTTGATGGACCTCGGTTGCTATCGCGGTCTGCGTCATCGTCGTGGTCTTCCAGTGCGCGGTCAGCGTACCAAGACTAACGCGCGTACCCGTAAAGGTCCGCGTAAGCCGATCCGCAAGTAATCGCCCCAGCGAATCGACAGGAATTAAATCATGGCAAAACCTGCTGCTCGTCCTCGTAAAAAAGTTAAAAAGACAGTGGTTGATGGCATCGCCCACATCCATGCATCTTTTAACAACACAATCGTGACCATCACCGACCGTCAAGGTAACGCTCTTTCCTGGGCAACCTCCGGTGGTTCGGGTTTCCGCGGTTCTCGCAAGTCCACGCCGTTCGCTGCTCAAGTAGCTGCTGAACGTGCTGGTCAAGCTGCGCTGGAATACGGCCTGAAAAACCTCGACGTCAATGTCAAAGGTCCAGGTCCAGGTCGTGAATCTGCTGTCCGTGCTTTGAACGGCTGCGGCTACAAGATCGCCAGCATCACCGACGTGACGCCAATCCCGCATAACGGGTGCCGTCCGCCGAAGAAGCGCCGCGTGTAATCCAGGAGATTGTAAAGAATGGCTCGTTACATTGGTCCAAAATGCAAACTCGCTCGTCGCGAAGGCACCGATCTCTTTCTGAAGAGCGGCGTGCGCGCGATCGAATCGAAGTGCAACATCGAAGCAGCACCTGGTATCCACGGCCAACGCCGCGGTCGCCAGTCCGACTACGGCACTCAACTGCGTGAAAAGCAGAAAGTCCGTCGTATTTATGGCGTTCTCGAGCGTCAGTTCAGCGGCTACTACAAAGAAGCTGCCGGCAAGAAAGGCGCAACTGGTGAGAACCTGCTGCAACTGCTCGAATGCCGTCTGGACAACGTTGTATACCGCATGGGGTTTGGTTCGACTCGTGCCGAATCGCGTCAGCTGGTATCGCACAAGTCGGTCAGCGTAAACGGCAAAACCGTTAACGTTCCGTCCTACCAGGTTCGTGCTGGTGACGTAGTGGCAATTCGTGAAAAAGCGAAGAACCAACTGCGTATTGTCCAGGCTCTCGATCTGTGTGCCCAACGTGGCCGCGTAGAATGGGTAGAAGTAGACACTGAGAAAAAATCTGGCGTCTTCAAAAGCGTTCCAGCTCGCAGTGATCTGTCCGCCGACATCAACGAAAGCCTGATTGTCGAGCTCTACTCCAAGTAAGGGCTAGAAAATAGGTGCATCCATGCAGATTTCGGTAAATGAGTTCCTGACACCCCGCCACATTGATGTGCAGGTTGTCAGTCCGACCCGCGCCAAAATCACCCTCGAGCCTCTCGAGCGTGGTTTCGGCCATACCCTGGGCAACGCGCTGCGCCGCATCCTGTTGTCCTCCATGCCCGGCTGTGCAGTAGTCGAGGCCGAGATTGACGGTGTGCTCCATGAGTACAGCGCCATCGAAGGTGTACAGGAAGATGTCATTGAAATCCTGTTGAACCTTAAAGGTCTGGCTATCAAGCTGCACGGTCGAGACGAAGTTACGCTGACCTTGTCGAAGAAGGGTTCGGGGGTGGTTACCGCTGCCGATATTCAGCTGGATCATGATGTCGAGATCGTTAACCCCGATCACGTAATCGCTAACCTGGCGTCTAACGGCGCCCTGAACATGAAGCTCGTTGTAGCTCGTGGTCGCGGTTATGAACCAGCAGACTCGCGTCAGAGCGATGAAGACGAAAGCCGCAGTATTGGTCGCTTGCAGCTCGACTCTTCGTTCAGCCCGGTCCGTCGCATTGCATACGTGGTGGAAAACGCCCGTGTCGAGCAACGTACCAACCTGGACAAGCTGGTTATTGATCTGGAAACCAACGGTACTCTGGATCCTGAAGAGGCTATCCGTCGTGCGGCAACCATCCTGCAACAGCAGTTGGCTGCGTTCGTCGACCTCAAAGGTGACAGCGAACCCGTTGTAGTCGAACAGGAAGACGAGATCGATCCGATCCTGCTTCGTCCGGTTGACGATTTGGAACTGACCGTACGTTCGGCCAACTGCCTTAAGGCGGAGAACATTTACTACATCGGCGACCTGATTCAGCGCACCGAAGTAGAACTGTTGAAGACTCCGAACCTGGGCAAGAAATCCTTGACCGAGATCAAGGACGTTCTGGCTTCTCGTGGTCTCTCCCTCGGCATGCGCCTCGACAACTGGCCGCCTGCAAGTCTTAAGAAGGACGACAAGGCGACTGCCTGATCGTCGTAATCACCGAACGTAGTGTTTGGTAAGGAATGAACCATGCGTCATCGTAAAAGTGGACGTCACCTGAGCCGTACCAGCTCTCACCGCAAGGCCATGTTCCAGAACATGGCGGTGTCGCTGTTCGAGCACGAGCTGATCAAAACTACCCTGCCGAAAGCCAAAGAACTGCGTCGCGTTGCTGAGCCGCTGATCACCTTGGCTAAGATTGACAGCGTTGCTAACCGTCGTCTGGCATTTGACCGTACCCGTTCGAAAGAAATGGTCGGCAAACTGTTCAACGATCTGGGCAAGCGTTATGCAACTCGTGAGGGTGGCTACCTGCGCATCCTCAAGTGCGGCTTCCGCGCTGGCGACAACGCGCCAATGGCGTACGTCGAACTGGTTGATCGTCCTGTCGGTGGTTCTGTAGAAACCGCTGAATAAGACATCAGTCATTACAAAGAACCGGGCCTAATGCCCGGTTTTTTGTTGCCTGCGATAATCGTCCCCTGGTAACCAGATTGTCTCGAATATGGGGTGACTCTAAGTGATAATCGGAACCCTCCTCATTTCCCGCCCTTTTCGGTACCAAATGGCCGAATTTCGCAGTATTTCTGACTTTATTTGCTATTCCATAGGGTGACCAACCAGTCTGGTTGGTTCAAACTAACGCCTTTCACGAGGAGATGGACGGCGATGCAAGGCCACCCGGATGTAATTGATTACCTCAATACCCTGCTGACTGGCGAACTGGCTGCGCGCGACCAGTATTTTGTCCACTCGCGGATGTACGAAGATTGGGGTTTCAGCAAGCTGTACGAACGTATCAATCACGAGATGGAAGAAGAGGCTCAGCACGCTGATGCGTTGATGCGCCGGATTCTGATGCTCGAAGGCACCCCACGCATGCGTCCGGACGACCTGGATGTGGGTACTACGGTCCCCAAGATGCTCGCCAGCGATCTTCGTCTGGAATACAAGGTCCGAGCCGCGCTGTGCAAAGGTATTGCGCTCTGTGAGCAGCACAGGGATTACGTCAGCCGTGACATCCTCCGCATTCAGCTCGCCGACACGGAAGAAGACCATACCTACTGGCTTGAAAAGCAGCTGGGCCTGATCAAATCCATCGGCCTCGAGAATTACCTTCAGTCGCAGTTCTGAGGACTGAAAAGCTCGCTACAAAAAAGCCCCTGCCGCAGATCGCGACAGGGGCTTTTTATTAGGAGCATGCGATTAGGCGCGATCACGCTCCAGGAGCGGCTTCAGATAGTGGCCGGTGTAGGACTGTTTCATTTCCGCCACCTGCTCGGGCGTACCGGTAGCGATGATCTGTCCGCCTTTCGAACCGCCTTCCGGGCCCAGGTCGACCAGCCAGTCCGCGGTCTTGATCACGTCCAGGTTATGCTCGATCACGACGACCGTGTTGCCGTGATCTCGCAGGCGATGCAGGACGTCCAGCAATTGCTGGATATCCGCGAAATGCAGACCCGTGGTGGGCTCATCGAGGATGTACAGCGTCTTGCCGGTGTCACGCTTGGACAGCTCGCGAGACAGCTTCACACGCTGGGCTTCGCCACCGGAAAGCGTGGTCGCCGACTGACCCAGCTTGATATAGGAAAGACCCACATCCATCAGCGTCTGCAACTTCCGGGCGAGGGCAGGTACGGCGTCAAAGAACGTCCGCGCCTCTTCGATCGTCATCTCCAGTACTTCGTGGACGTTTTTGCCCTTGTACTTGACCTCAAGCGTCTCACGGTTGTATCGCTTGCTCTTGCACACATCGCAAGGGACGTAGATGTCAGGCAGGAAATGCATCTCGACCTTGATCAGGCCGTCACCCTGACACGCTTCGCAGCGACCCCCTTTCACGTTGAAGGAGAATCGGCCAGGCCCGTAACCCCGTGACCTTGATTCAGGCACGCCCGCGAATAACTCACGGATGGGTGTAAACAGCCCGGTGTACGTCGCAGGATTTGACCGTGGTGTACGCCCGATTGGGCTCTGGTCAATGTCGACGACTTTATCCAGGTGCTGCAGGCCGTCCATGCTGTCGTGTGCCGAAGCCTCAAGCGTCGTTGCACCATTGAGTGCGGTGGCGCTGAGAGGGAACAGCGTGTTGTTGATCAGCGTCGACTTGCCCGAGCCCGATACACCGGTCACGCAGGTCAGCAGGCCGATTGGAATTTCCAGATCGACGTTGCGCAGGTTGTTGCCGCGCGCGCCTTTGAGTTTGAGCGACAGCTTTTTATTACGCGGCGTGCGCTTGGCAGGCACAGCGATCTTCACCCGGCCCGACAGGTACTTACCCGTCAACGAGTCCGGATGATCCATCACTTCCTGCGGCGTGCCTTCCGCGACGATCTTGCCGCCATGCACGCCTGCGCCCGGACCGATGTCGACTACGTAGTCGGCCAGTCGGATGGCATCTTCGTCGTGCTCAACCACGATCACCGTGTTGCCGATGTCTCGCAGGTGTCGCAACGTCTCCAGCAGACGATCGTTATCGCGCTGATGCAAGCCGATTGATGGCTCATCGAGGATGTACATGACGCCGACCAGGCCGGCACCGATCTGACTGGCCAGACGAATCCGCTGCGCCTCACCGCCAGAGAGCGTATCGGCGCTACGGTCCAGTGTCAGATAGTCCAGCCCGACATTAACGAGGAACTGCAGGCGCTCGCGAATCTCTTTGAGAATCTTGTCAGCGATTTCACCGCGGCGGCCTGTCAGCTTCAACTCGCCAAAATAATTGGTAGCGTCGCCAATAGGCATGTTGGTCACGGCGGGAAGTGTCTTCTCGCCGACCCACACGTGACGCGCTTCACGGCGCAACCGCGTGCCACGGCACTCGGGGCAGGGCTGGGTGCTGAGAAATTTCGCCAGCTCCTCGCGGACTGTGGTCGATTCGGTTTCCCGGTAACGGCGCTCCAGATTGGGAACGATGCCTTCGAACGGGTGCGCACGTTTGACGATGTCGCCACGGTCGTTCAAGTAACGGAAGTCGACGCTGTCCTTGCCACTGCCGCCCAGCAAGACCTTCTGCAGCTCGGCAGGGAGCTCCTTGAACGGCACCTCGAGGCTGAAGCGGTAATGCTTGGCCAGCGAGCCGAGCATCTGGAAGTAGTAGACGTTACGCCTGTCCCAGCCACGGATCGCGCCTTCTGCCAGCGTGAGTTCGCCATTGACCAGCCGCTTGGTGTCAAAGAATTGCTTCACGCCCAGGCCGTCGCAGGTTGGGCATGCGCCGGCAGGATTGTTGAACGAGAACAGCTTTGGCTCCAGCTCACTGATCGCATGACCGCAGATCGGACAGGCGAAGCGCGCGGAGAAAATGATCTCTTCGCCTGGCTCATCGTCCATCGGCGCGACCAGCGCAATGCCATCTGCCAGCTTCAGCGCGGTTTCAAAGGATTCGGCCAAACGCTGTTGCAGGTCTGAGCGTACCTTGAAGCGGTCAACCACGACGTCGATCGAATGCTTTTTCTGCTTGTCGAGCTTCGGCAGCTCGTCCAGCTCGCACAGACGGCCGTTGACCCGGGCACGTACGAAACCCTGAGCGCGGAGCTCTTCGAAAACCGCCAGGTGCTCGCCTTTACGCTCCCGAACCACGGGAGCAAGCAGCATCAGTTTCGCGCCTTCGGGTTGTGCCAGCACCAGATCGACCATCTGGCTGACGGTCTGCGCCTCCAGAGGAATGTCGTGATCCGGGCAGCGCGGCTGGCCCACTCGTGCATAGAGCAGGCGCAGGTAGTCGTAGATTTCGGTGATGGTGCCCACGGTCGAGCGCGGGTTGTGGGACGTAGACTTCTGCTCGATGGAAATGGCCGGGGAGAGGCCTTCAATCGTGTCGACGTCCGGCTTCTCCATCATCGACAGAAACTGACGCGCGTAGGCGGACAGCGATTCAACATAGCGGCGCTGGCCCTCGGCGTAGAGCGTATCGAACGCCAGGGACGATTTTCCTGAGCCGGACAATCCGGTGATGACGATCAGCTTGTCGCGTGGAAGGGTCAGGTCGATGTTCTTCAGGTTGTGGGTTCGAGCCCCACGAATCAAGATCTTGTCCAAAGCTGGCCTCGCACGGCGGGCGTGTAAAACGTGGAAGTATACGGGGAAATACTGGATGGATACACACTATTGAAGGGCGTGCCGCCTCACTCGGAAAAAAGAATATTCCTGCGATGCGCGGCAAACCGTCGTATGTGCTCTAAACGATGGGACTGGTAGAATCGCCGCCGGTTCATACGAGGTTTCTTCATGCACGATTCTCACAGCGAGCGCATGAGCGGCAGCGAAACCCGCGCGGCGGGCGGTCTGGCGCTGGTGTTCGCCTTCCGTATGCTTGGCATGTTCATGGTGCTCCCCGTACTCGCCACTTACGGGATGGACCTGGCCGGCGCGAGCCCGGCACTCATCGGTCTGGCGATCGGCGCTTATGGCCTGACACAGGCGGTGTTGCAGATTCCGTTTGGCATTATCTCCGATCGCATCGGCCGTCGCCCCGTCATCTATTTAGGGCTGATCGTGTTTGCGCTCGGCAGCGTGCTGGCCGCCCAGTCCACCTCGATCTGGGGTGTGATCGCCGGTCGGATCCTACAAGGCGCGGGTGCTATCTCCGCGGCGGTCATGGCGTTGCTGTCCGATCTGACCCGCGAGCAGCATCGCACCAAAGCCATGGCGATGATCGGCATGACGATTGGCGTGTCGTTCGCCGTTGCGATGGTGGTCGGCCCCATTCTGACCAGTGCATTCGGATTGTCCGGACTTTTTCTGGCGACCGGCGCGATGGCGCTGGTGGGCGTGGCGATCGTTGCCTTCGTCGTGCCTAAGTCCACGGTGACCCTGCAGCACCGGGAATCCGGTCTGGCACGACAGGCATTGGGCGCGACGCTTCGTCATCCCGACCTGTTGCGTCTGGACTTGGGTATCTTCGCGTTGCACGCCATGCTGATGTCCAGTTTCGTTGCATTGCCGCTGGCGCTGGTCGAAAAAGCCGGCTTGCCCAAGGAGCAGCACTGGTGGGTGTATCTCACAGCGCTGCTGATTTCTTTCTTCGCGATGATCCCTTTCATCATCTACGGCGAAAAGAAGCGTCAGATGAAGCGGGTCTTGCTCGGCGCCGTACTGGTGCTGATGCTCACTGAGCTATTCTTCTGGGAGTTCGGAGACACGCTGCGGGCGCTGGTCATCGGCACTGTGGTCTTTTTCACCGCATTCAATTTGCTCGAAGCTTCGCTGCCGTCGCTGATCAGCAAAGTGTCTCCGGCGGGCGGGAAGGGCACGGCGATGGGGATTTACTCCACCAGTCAGTTCCTGGGTTCGGCGGCGGGGGGCATCCTCGGCGGGTGGCTTTTCCAGCACGGCGGACTGGATGTTGTGTTCCTCGGCGGCGCCGGGCTCGCCGCCATCTGGCTGGCGTTTGCTGTTACCATGCGCGAACCTCCCTACGTAACCAGCCTTCGCTTGCCGTTGTCGCCCGAGGCTCAACGCGACACAGGCCTTGCCGATCGCGTGTTGGCCGTACGCGGAGTAACAGATGCAGTAGTGGTCGCCGATGAGGCTGCCATCTATATCAAATTTGACAAAGAACTGTTGGATCGGGCGTCTTTCGACGAAGTGGTCAATCCAGCGTCGGAAACGTGTGAAGCCTAGGAGAACGTTATGGCCCGTGGGGTTAACAAAGTCATATTGGTCGGCACATGCGGCCAGGATCCCGAAGTCCGCTACATGCCTAACGGTAATGCCGTGACCAACCTGAGTCTGGCAACAAGCGAACAGTGGACTGACAAGCAAACCGGTCAGAAGGTCGAGAAGACCGAATGGCACCGTGTTTCGATGTTCGGCAAGGTCGCCGAAATCGCCGGCGAGTACCTGCGCAAGGGTTCGCAGGTTTACATCGAAGGCAAGCTGCAGACCCGCGAATGGGAAAAAGATGGTATCAAGCGTTACACGACTGAAATCGTCGTCGACATGCAAGGCACCATGCAATTGCTCGGTGGCCGTCCTCAAGGCGACGGCGCTCCACAGGGCCAGGGTGGTGGCGGTTATCAGAACTCCCAGAACTCGGCACCGCGTCCGCAGCAGCAGGCACGCCCACAGCAATCCGCTCCTCAGCCACAGCGTGAATCACGCCCTGCGCCGCAACAAGCGCCGCAGCCAGCGCCTGATTTCGACAGCTTCGATGACGACATTCCTTTCTAAACACCGCGTGATCCAGCCGCGATAACGCAGCAAACAAAAGCCCCCGCACAGCTCAGTTGTCGGGGGCTTTGTTTTGGGTCGCGTTCGAGGGTTACAAACCCAGATCCGATAACCCGGGATGATCGTCAGGACGGCGTCCCAGCGGCCAGTGAAACTTGCGCTCTGCCTCTTTGATCGGCATGTCATTGATGCAGGCGAAACGCCGCGCCATCAAGCCGTCTTCATTGAACTCCCAATTCTCGTTGCCGTACGAGCGGAACCAGTTGCCTGAATCGTCGTGCCATTCGTAGGCGTAACGGACCGCGATGCGGTTGTCGGTGAACGCCCAGAGCTCTTTGATCAGGCGGTACTCGAGCTCCTTGTTCCATTTGCGGATCAGGAAATTTTGCGCCTCTTCACGGTTCTCGACGAAATCGGCGCGGTTGCGCCATTGGGTGTCGAGTGTGTAAGCCAGCGAGACCTTTTCAGCGTCCCGGCTGTTCCAGCCATCTTCAGCCAGGCGAACCTTTTCAATGGCGGATTCTCGGGTGAAAGGGGGAAGTGGCGGGCGAGTTTGGGCATTGGACGACATGATGGACCTCCAGGCGGTGATGATTCGGCGGTGGGTGGGACGTGTGTGGCTAGGAACTGGAACGCAAGCGCTGTTCGAGCATCAACTGGGCAACAGCCTTGGCGCTCTCTGCAGCACTGTAGTCGCCCATAACGCGAGCGACGGTGATCGCGCCTTCCATGAGGATGAGCAGCTGTCTGGCAAGAGTGTGCGGATCGGCAATCCCGAGCTGCTCGCAGAGCTCCAGCGTGTAATCCAGCAGTTTCTGCTTGTGCAGCGTGGCAATAAGACGGATGGGGTCCTGTGGATCGCCAACTTCGCCGGCGGTATTGATAAACGCGCAGCCGCGAAAGCCTTCGGACTCGAACCAGCCTTTGAGCACATCAAACATATTTAGAACGCGCGCTTCAGGGGTGTCGGCCTTGCTTGATTCAGTCCGAAACCAGTCCATCCAGCGTACGTCACGTGCGTTGAGCGCAGCAGCCGCGACCTCGTCTTTGGTAGCGAAGTAGCGATAGATGCTTTTCCTCGCGACGCCCGACGTCTTTACCAGAAGGTCCATGCCGGTGGCCTGAATGCCATTCTGGTAAATAAGCTGTTCGGCGGTTGCGAGGATTTTCTCGCGGGTATTGGCCGTTGATGTATTCATGATGCAGAAGGTAGAACGTCCGTTCTCCCGCGTCAAGCCGCTCCTCCAAGAACAGGCTCAGCGCACCTGGTCAGACTCCGGCAGCGCGCGTTTCAAATCCTCTGCACTGGGTGATGCCTTGGCCAGCGTTACCGGGATGGATTTAGCCGCAGGCACCTTGCTGCGTTCAGCGTGATGCCACAACGGAACGAGTGGATTGCACTCGGGGTAGTACGCCGCGCAGCAGTTCTCGGGGATGTCATAGGCAATGATCTGCAGAGGTCCTACCGAACGCGTGACCTGAGGCTCGATGGCGGTGGTGACGTTGACCCAGTCTCCCGGTTTGAAGCCCATTCGCAGGACGTCGTTGCGGTTCATGAAGATGACCGCGCGGGTGCCGCTCACGCCACGGAAGCGATCTTCGTAGCCGTAAATCGTGGTGTTGAACTGGTCATTGCTGCGCAACGTCATCAGTTGCAACACGTCGCGGCGTGTGTGGTTCGGGTACACGTCATCGTTTTCTTCGAGCAATTCGGGCGTGATGAACATCGCGCGGCCACTCTCGGTTTTCCATTCACGCTTCGCTGCCGCGATGGGGCGATGAAAGCCGCCGGTTTCCCACATGCGGGTTTCCATGTCGTGGAAAATCTCGGGATAGACCTGAGCGATGCCCTGACGGATCAGCGCGTAATCGCGGCGCCAGGCGTCCCAATCGATCCGGGTGGCACCGGGTAATGTTGCCTCGGCAATGCCAGCGAGGATCGCGGCTTCGGCGCGGGCGTGGGCGCTGGCCGGTTCGCTGTTACCCTGCCACGCCCGCACGCAGCCGGTGCTGTCTTCGGTGGTATAAACCTGCTCGACGCCGTTTTGCACATCCTTTTCGATGCGCCCGAGGCAGGGCAGGATCCATGCATTTTTCCCCGGAACCAGGTGAGTACGGTTCAGCTTGGTGGCGATCTGAACGTTCAGGTCCAAGGTATTCCAGGCCGGCTCCATGCGGGACGTGTCGGGGATCGCCCGCAGAAAATTCCCGCCGAGCCCGATGAATCCGCGCACGCTCCCGTCCAGAAGTCCTTCGCAGGTCTCAACGGTATTCAGGCCTTTTTTCGAGGGGACCGCGAAGCCATACAGTGCCTCAATCTTATCCACAGGAATCTTGTTCGGGTCTTCGGTAATGCCGACGGTGCGCTGGCCCTGCACGTTGGAGTGACCGCGCACCGGGCAAATCCCGGCGCCGCGCTTGCCGATGTTGCCGCGCAGCAGGAGCAGGTTCACCAACATCTGCACGTTAGTCACGCCGCGCCGGTGTTGGGTGATGCCCATGCCGTAAACCAGCATCACGCGCTCGTGTCTGGCGTACACCGTCGCCACCGCCTCCAGCGCGCTGCGGCTCAGTCCTGCCTGACGCTCGATGGTGTCCCAAGGCATTTCGAGCGCGCAGTTGCAGAACTCGGCGAATCCTTCGGTGTGCTGGGCGATAAACGCCTGATCGATGATTCCGGGCTGACCCTTAGCCAGCGCCGCCTCGTCCATTTCGAACAGCGATTTGGCAATGCCCAGCACCACCGCCGTGTCGCCACCGATTGCCAGCTGGTGATATTGAGTGCTGATGACCGTCGATTTCGGCCCGAGCATTTCCACCGGGGACTGCGGATTGACGAAGCGTTCCAGGCCGCGCTCGCGGATCGGATTGAACGTGATGATCGGCACGTCACGCTGTCGCGCTTCACGCAGCTGATGCAGCATACGCGGGCTGTTGCTGCCCACGTTCTGGCCGAAAAACAGGATGCAATCGGTGTGCTCGAAGTCATCCAGCGTCACTGTTCCTACCGGTACGCCGATACTTTCCTGCAGGCCGACCGACGTGCTCTCGTGGCACATGTTCGAGCTGTCGGGCAAATTGTTGTTGCCGTAGGCACGGGCGACCAGTTGGTACATGAACGACGTTTCCAGCGAGGCCCGCCCCGATGCATAAAAAACCACGCTCTCCGGCGTCATGCTTTTCAGCTGCGCGCCAATGTCGCGGTAGGCCTCCTCCCACGTGGTTTCCTGGTAACGATCAGTTCCAGCGTTGTACCGCATGGGGTGCGTGAGGCGGCCCTGTTGCTCAAGGTCGTAATCGGGCCACTGGCGCAACTCGGTGAGGGTGTGCCGGGCGAAAAAGGCCGGGTCGGTCTTCCGCGACGTCAGCTCCCACGCGGTGGCCTTCGCGCCGTTTTCGCAGAACTCCAGGCTGTGGGGTTTGCCGGGCTTGGCCCATGCGCAGCTGACACAGGCAAACCCGCCCGGCTTGTTCTGCTTGATCAGCGGCAGGCCTGCACGAATCGGTGCCTGCTCACGCCAGATGATCTCCATCACCGACTTCGCCGAGCCCCAACCGCCGGCGGCAGAGGTGTAGGGGCGGAAATGGGCTTTGGGATGGATGAGCGACATGGAGTTGATCCTCGGCGGAGCGGGCGCACTGGAGACAGTCGCCCTCGTAAGGCTACGACGAAGCGGCTCGGTAAAGGTTCGTTACATTTGTCGGTAAGAGGACCGTCAACGGCCAACATGACGATTGCGTGTCGGAGCGAACTTGCCGGGTGAAATCCGATCAGTGTCAGAGGGCCGTTTTTTCCACGGTTCCCTGATCGAAGGAGTGACTTGCGTTTTGCCGAATTTCAAACCCTTTCTGTTGCTTTGCCTGCTGTTAAGCGTTTGCAGCGTCAATGTTCAAGCCGCTGACGCCCCCGCCGCAACAACCGCTGCCGCTGCGGCACCCGCCGATTCTGCACCGGAGGATCCCGCCAAAGCGGAGATTCTGGTCAAGGGAGGATTGCTCGGCGCCATCAGTTCCAGCATCGACAGCGTGCAAGACAAGCTCGATGTGGATGGCCACCTGCTCGACTCCTGGCGTCTGCGCGCTGACCGCGCCGCCGACGAGATCGACGCGCTGGTCAACAAGCCGCAGTCGCGCTCAGCGTGGCGGATCGCCGGCGATTTCGTGATGCTGTCCCTGGTGTGGGCGGGGGCGTTCCTGCTGCTCAATCGCATCGGCGCGTTCCTCGTCACCCGGCTATCGCGGCACCGGTTTTTGATTCGCCGTGATCGCGTGGTCGGGGTGCTGGGTTATATGCTTCCTTATATGGTGCCGGCGCTCATCTGCCTGCCGCTGACCCTGTACGTCAGCCACTTCATGCCGACATCGGTCGGACGCGCGCTGGCGCTGTGTCTGGCGTACTCGACCAGCAGCGGGATTTTCTCCACCTCGGTGCTGTTGTCCCTGATTGTGCTGTTCAACTCGGGCCATAAACGGCCAGCGGTGCGCATCATTCGTCACTACGCGCCGCATCCGCTGTTCATCATCGGCTTTCTCGCGGCGTTGAGCGACGCGTTGACCAGCCCGCAGATTGCCCGGCTGTTTGGTGGCAACGTGACCACCAGCATCGCGGCGTTCACCGGGCTGATGGCGTCGGTCATGTTTGGCATGGTCGTCATCCGCATGCGTCGGCCGATCGCCCATCTGATCCGCAACCGTTCCCTCGGCGCCCGGCTGGCGCGGCCCGCGGTGCAACAGACGCTGAAGATTTTCTCCAGCCTGTGGCACTTGCCGATCCTGCTGATGATTCTGGTCTCGGCGGTGAATCTGATCGGTGCCGGCGAAGGCAGTCAGGAAGCCCTGCGTTGCGCGTTGCTGACGACAGTCCTGTTGATTGGCGCGGTGTTTCTGAGCACCTTGTTCCAGCACGTGTTCAAGCCCACCGAGACGCGGACCGACAGTGTTTACAAGGAGCGTCTGCTGAGCCTGTTGCACGCGGTCATGCGTATTGCGCTGGCGATCGGCTTCATCGAGTTGCTGGGCCGGATCTGGGGTTTCTCGCTGTTCGAATTTGCCCAACGCAATGCACTGGGCAAAGTGATCAGCGATTCCCTCAGCAGCATCGGCCTGATTCTGTTGGTGACCTGGCTGCTATGGGTGGTGATGGACACGGCCATTCAGGAAGCCCTGAAGCCTGCGGCCAATGGACGTTCCGCGCGTCAGCCGAGCACGCGGGTGAAGACCATCCTGCCGCTGCTGCGCAACGCGATGAAGATCATCCTCGTGGTGATCTGCACCATCACGACCATGGCCAATCTGGGCATCAACGTCGCGCCACTGCTGGCCGGTGCGGGGGTTGTCGGTCTGGCGATCGGCTTCGGTTCGCAGCAGTTGGTGCAGGACGTTATTACCGGCCTGTTTATCATCATCGAGGACACTATCTCCATCGGCGATTGGGTGGTGCTGGATTCAGGCCATGCCGGCACGGTCGAGAGCCTGACGATCCGTACGTTGCGTCTGCGCGACGGCAAGGGCTTCGTGCATTCGGTGCCGTTCGGGCAGATCAAGGCGGTCACCAACCAGTCGCGGCAGTTCGCCTACGCCTTCTTCTCGTTCCAGTTCACCTACGACACCGACGTGGACGCGGCGACCTCGCTGATTCGTGAAGCGGGCCAGTCGATCAGCGACGATTTACTGCTGGCGAGCAAACTGCAGGGGCCGCTGGAGGTGTTCGGGCTGGACCGCATGGACATGAATGGGATCGTCATCACGGCGCAGTTCCGTACGTCATCGGGCGGGCAGTACGCGGTGAGCCGTGCATTCAATGATCGGCTCAAGCGACTTGTGGATAAGTCAGCTGATGTGCGCTTCGCGCAAACTTATCCACAACTGGTAATGAGCCCGCACAATCGTCAGGCCCCTGAGGGGGAAGAGGGCGCCGAGCAACAAGCGCTGCCCGGCAAGACCTCGGTAGTGAACAAGGACGGGTCCGAAAGCCCGGCTTGAGATCTACCGGAACAGCCGATCGCGCACCTGCAACATCAGCGCCTCATCCACCTCGCCCCAATACTGGGGCTTGCCGGCGATGATGGCGGCGATGGGGATGCCGTCGCGGTAAACCAGCTTGTTGCCCACAATCGCCGGGACCTTCGCGCCGGGCAGCAGCGTCCCGGCGAGGTTGAGCGGGTCGACGCCGCTGACGGCAATCAAACTGCCGTCCAATGGGCGATTGCGGACTTCGCGCAACAGCGGGATGGCTTCGGGCAATGCGAATTGCTCACCGGCCAGGCCTGAAACGAAGCGCCCGCCGCGAATCTCTCCGCGTGCCTCAAGCCTGTGGAACGTGCGCAGCAGCTCGCGCCAGGTCGGCAGCCAGTCCGCCTCGCGCTCCAACAGGCGCCAGAACACCACGCCGTATCGGCGCAGCAAGGTCATGGCAACATGCTCCAGCGTGTCACTGTCGATCCGTTGTGACGCGCCTTCTTCTTTCGCCGGCGCGCGACGCAACAAAGCCCAGCGCCCGGCATCGTCCATGCCGCCAATGAAAGCGCCACGATTGCGTCGACTGGTGTGGCTGCTGCGTTTGCTCGCCGGGGTGATCAGCGCTCGCAGCCCGGCGAAGCTGTCGGCATTGACCAACCCGGCACCGACCAATTCCTGCAGTGCCGTTTCCAGCTCGGCCCGCAACAAGTGCGCTTCGCCGGTCAGCTCATCGAAAAACATCGCGCCCTGGCTCGACAATACCTCGTGAACCTTCTGCGCGCGCAGGGATAATTCAGTCGGCGCCGGCTGTTCGGTCAGCCCGGTCCACAGGCGGACCTGCGGTCGCGGCAGCAGCACAATCGGCGTACTGCGCAACGCAGCGCTGCCCACCTTGTTGCGACTGGTCAGACGCATCCACACCACCTTGCCGGACCGACACAAGTCATCCAGCCAGATCGATGAATAGTCCTTCAGGCGTGCCGGAAGAAGATCACTGTCCCAGGCGCCTGCTGCTGACGAAAACCCCTCCAGTTGCGCGACGACTTCCGGCAGCGCGGCTTTGCCCTGGCTTTGGGTCGTGGCAGACAGATGCTGCCAGTCGAACAGGAATCGGGTGAAATCCTGCAGCGACACCGGCTCGATTTCCCGGCGCAGGCGTTTGACCGTGTAACGGTGGATGCGCGACAGCAGATGCCGCTCGCACCATTCTTCCTTGCCGGCGTCAGGGTTGAACTGACCGCGCAGCACGTAACCTTCGTTCTCCAGCTGCGCGAGTGCCTGGGCGACTTCGTTCTGCGTCAGCGCCAGCGGCTCGGCAATGTCAGCCACCGTAAGCGGGCCGAAGCCGCCAAGCCGCGCCCGCACGATCTCAACCCGCGCTTCGTCCTCGTTCCACGCTTCGTCGAACCCGGCCAATGCCGCCAATGGCGGGTGCATTTCAGCGGCGGGGTAGATCGCCTGCAAACACGTCAGCCGCTCCAGAGGAATCCACAGCGCCTGTTCCGGGGTGACCTGCAAGCGCGTGCCACGACCCGAGCGGGCCAGGCTCTCCAGCCATTTCATCCAGTCGCCGTGCTCGCGGGCCTCAACGCCGGTGATGCACCCCAGGCTCATGAGCGCCTCGTGCATCTCATCCACGTTTTGCGGCTGCGGCCAGGCTTCATCGGCCACCGCTTTGATCGCATCGACATCCAGCGCGCCGAGATCGTCGGTGGATTCCGGATCGCTCCAGCGCCGATTGAGCACCGCCTGGGTGCGACGTTCTTCCAGCGGCGCGTTGTCGAGAAACGCATACGGCTTGGCGTTGAGGATTTCCGCCGCCAGCGGCGAGGGCGCAGGCAGATCGCGACTGACCAGACGCACTTCGCCGTTCTCCATGCGCCGCAGCAATTTCAGCCAGCTTTCGGCGTCCATGGCTTCATGCAGGCAGTCGTCCAGGGTCTGCTCAATCAGCGGATGCTCCGGCACTTCCCGCTCGCCCACCAGATTTTCCAGGCAGGCGATCTGGTCCGGAAACACCGTGGCGATCAGGTCATCGCTCTTGATCCGTTGCAACTGAGGCGCCACTTTTCGTCCGCCGGTGTAACGCGGCAGGGCCAATGCGACCCCGGCGTTCCAGCGCCAGCGCACGCCGAACAGCGGCGCATCCAGCACCGCCTGAATCAGTAAATGCTCGGCGGTGGCGGCGTTGAGATAACGCCAGACTTCGTCAAGCGCAAAGCTGTGCGCCGTGGACAGCGACAGCACGATGGCGTCCTCGCTGGCGGCGGCTTGCAGCTCGAAGTTGAAGGTGCGGCAGAAGCGCTTGCGCAGCGCCAGCCCCCACGCGCGATTGACCCGGCTGCCGAACGGGGAATGAATCACCAGTTGTGTGCCGCCGGACTGATCGAAAAAGCGCTCGATGACCAGCGTGTCCTGTGACGGCAGCGCGCCCAGGGCCGAGTGCGCGCGGGCGAGGTATTCAATGATCTGCTCGGCGCTGGCGAGGTCCAGGCCCAGGCTTTTCACCAGCCAGTCCGTGCAGGCCTGAAGACTGCCGGGGTGGGCGCTGAGCTGCTCGTCGATGTCGGCCTGCAAGCGGGCGACGGCGAACGACAACTCATCGCTGCGCCCCGGGGCCTCGCCCATCCAGAACGGAATGTTCGGCGGCATGCCGTGGGCGTCCTCGACCCGCACGCGGCCGGACTCGATCCGCAGAATCCGGTAGGACGTGTTGCCCAGCTGGAAGATGTCCCCCGCGGCGCTCTCCACGGCGAAGTCTTCGTTGACGGTACCGATGTTCAGCGCCTGGGGTTCCAGGACCACGCTGTAATCGGCGTTGTCCGGAATCGTGCCGCCACTGGTGACCGCCGTGAGTTTGCTGCCGCGCCGGCCACGCAACGTGCGGGTCAGCGCGTCGCGATGCAGGTACGCCGCGCGCACGCCCTGACGCCCGCTGTAGCCTTCGGCGAGCATGCTCAGCAGCGCCTGATAATGGCCTTCATCGACGTCGGCGTAGGGCGAAGCCTTGCGGAACAGCGCCAGCAGGTCCTGCTCCTGCCATTCCTGACAGCTGACCTCGGCGATGGTCTGCTGCGCCAGCACATCCAGCGGCGCCTTGGGAATGACCAGCGTGTCGAGCTCGCCGCGACGCACGCAATCCAGCAGCGCCGCGCACTCGATCAGATCATCCCGGGAAACCGCGAACAGCCGCCCCTTGGGTGTACCGCCTACGTGGTGACCGGAGCGGCCGACGCGCTGCAAAAAGGACGCGATGGAGCGGGGCGAGCTGATCTGGCAGACCAGATCGACGTCGCCAATGTCTATCCCCAGTTCCAACGACGCCGTGGCGATCAGTACCTGCAGATCACCGCGCTTGAGGCGCTGCTCGGCGTCGAGCCGCTGTTCCTTGGCCATGCTGCCGTGGTGGGCGGCAACGGCCTCGTTGCCCAGTCGCTCGCTCAAATGCCGCGCCATGCGCTCGGCCAGGCGCCGGGTGTTGACGAAAATCAGCGTGGTGCGATGTTCACGCGCCAGCACCGCGAGCCGGTCGTAGACCAGTTGCCAGACGTCGCTGGACATCACGGCGCTCAGGGCCACAGGCGGCACTTCGATAGCCAGATCCCGGGGGCGCGCGTGGCCGATGTCGACGATGGCGCACGGCCGGCTGACCGGATCGCTGCCCGCCAGAAAGCGCGACACCCGCTCGATAGGTTTTTGCGTTGCCGACAGCCCGATGCGCAGCAGCGGTTTCGCACACAGAGCCTGTAAACGCTCCAGTGTCAGGGCGAGATGACTGCCGCGCTTGCCGGCCGCGATCGCGTGAATCTCATCGACGATGACGGTCTGCGTGCTCGCGAGCATGCGCCGACCGGAGTCGGACCCCAGCAGCACGTAGAGCGATTCCGGCGTCGTCACCAAAATGTTCGGCGCGGTTTTACGCATCGCGGTGCGTTCTTTCTGCGGCGTGTCACCGGTGCGCACGGCGGTGGTGATGCGCAGCCCGGGCAGACCTTGCTGAATCAGCTGATCGGTGATGCCCGCCAGCGGGTTTTGCAGATTGATCTGGATGTCGTTGGACAGCGCTTTCAGGGGCGAAACGTACACCACGAAGGTCTCGTTCGGCAGCTCGCCACCCCGCTCCAGCCCCTGATGCACCAGATCATCGATGACCGCCAGAAACGCGGTCAGGGTTTTCCCGGATCCGGTGGGCGCGGCAATCAGCGTGGACTCGCGGCGTTTGATCAGCGGCCACGCCTGGGCCTGGGCCGCGGTAATGGCCGGGAATGTCGAGCGAAACCACGCGCTGACCGCCGGGTGAAAGGCGTCGAGCACCGGGTCGGGTGTCTGGGGAAGGTTCATCGCTAATTAATGCGGGCGCAGGCAGGCAGATGCAAGAGGCAGATACCGGGCCAAGTGATCGGCGGCGCGCCTCAACAGCTTCACGCAGTCCCGCGCGCCCGAGGCTGTTGGGACTTGCCCGTCGACGTGTTATGTTTGCGGACGTTTTTCACCTAATTTTAATCGACCTGAAGACTGAGCCTGCTGACTCTATGCGAATGCGCCTTATGCTATTGGGCGGCGGGAATGCCCTCGGGCAGGCGTTGATTCGTCTAGGTGCCGAGGAGAACATTGGATTCCTCGCGCCGCGCCCACCGCAAGACGGTTGGGATGCGGCAAGCCTGACGCAACTGCTCGATGACACCCGCCCGGATGCCTTGATCAATCTCGCTTACTACTTCGACTGGTTTCAGGCGGATCGGGTAAGCGCTGACAGGCTGGATAATCAGGAACGCTCTGTGGAGCGTCTCGCTGAACTGTGCCAGCACCACAACATCGTCCTTGTTCAACCCTCCAGCTACCGCGTTTTCGACGGTTCGCGGGCGACGGCTTACAGCGAAAAAGACGAGCCCGTGCCGCTGGGTTCCCGTGGGCAGGCCCTGTGGCGCATCGAGCAAAGCGTGCGGGCAACCTGTCCGCAGCATGTGCTGCTGCGTTTTGGCTGGCTGCTCGACGACAGCGCCGAAGGTGTACTGGGGCGCTTTCTCAGCCGCGCCGAATCCCCTGGTGAATTGCTGCTGGCAGACGACCGTCGTGGCAATCCGACGCCGGTCGACGATGCCGCGAGGGTGATCATTTCGGTGCTCAAACAGCTCGATTGCGCCGCGCCGCTGTGGGGTACTTATCACTACGCCGGCCACGAAGCGACCACGCCACTGGCGTTCGGTCAGGCCGTGTTGACCGAAGCCCGTCTGCTGCGCCCGCTGGCGATCGAGGTACCTACCGCGCAGGCCCACGCCGCACGTCCGGACGCCAGCGAGGAGCCGCAGAACGCCGTGCTCGCCTGCAAGAAAATTCTCCACACTTTCGGTATCAAGCCACGCGCCTGGCGTGCCGGCCTGCCCAACCTACTGGACCGCTATTACCGCCATGTCTGATGCTCCTGTCCTCATCACCGGCGGCGCCGGTTTCATCGGCTCGCACCTGACGGACGCGCTGCTCGCCAAAGGCTACGCCGTGCGTATTCTCGACGACCTGTCCACCGGCAAGCCCAGCAACCTGCCGCTGGACAACCCGCGTGTTGAGCTGATCGAAGGTGATGTGGCCGATGCCGCGCTGGTGGCCCGAGCGGCGGTAGGTTGCCAGGCCGTGGCGCACCTGGCTGCCGTCGCGTCGGTGCAGGCCTCGGTGGATGATCCGGTGAAGACGCACCAGAGCAATTTCATCGGCACGCTGAATGTCTGCGAAGCGATGCGCCAGGCCGGTATCAAACGCGTGGTGTTTGCTTCCAGCGCTGCGGTGTACGGCAACAACGGTGAAGGCGAGGCCATCACCGAAGACACCCCGAAAGCACCGCTGACGCCCTATGCGTCGGACAAACTGGCCGGTGAGCACTACTTCGATTTCTATCGCCGTCAGCATGGTTTCGAGCCTGTCGTGTTCCGCTTCTTCAACATCTTCGGCCCGCGCCAGGACCCTTCATCGCCGTACTCCGGCGTGATCAGCATCTTCGCGGAGCGTGCGGTAAACGGCCTGCCGATTGCCGTTTTCGGTGATGGCGAGCAGACCCGCGACTTCTTCTACGTCGAGGACCTGGTTGACCTTGTGGTACAGGGAATCGAAATGCCGACCGTGGCAGAGGGCGCGGTCAATGTCGGCCTGAACGCGACGACTTCGCTGAATGAGCTGCTGGCCGCCCTTGCCGAGGTGGTGGGGAACCTGCCGGCGGTAAGCTACCTGCCGGCGCGTTCGGGTGACATCAAGCATTCCCGGGCGAGCAATCAGCGTCTGCTTGAGCGCTTCAAAGTGCCAGAGCCCACGCCGCTGAAGGTCGGGCTGGCGCGACTGCTGGGGCGCTGAAACCCGCGCAGCAAAAAGGCACCGATGAGGTGCCTTTTTTATGCCTGTTCGTTGGGGCGCAAGCGCTTAGAACTTGTAGCCCACGCCAACCATGTACACCCACGGATCGACGTCCACGTTCACTTTGGTCCGGCCGACGCCCAGCGCCGACGGGCCGTCCAGCGTCGCTTGGGTGTCGATGTCCACGTACCAGACGGCGGCGTTGAGCATGATCTTGTCCGTCAGCATGTAGTCCGCGCCGATCTGACCGGCCCAGCCCCAGGAGTTCTTGATGTGCAGGTTGTTCATGCCCTGGCCTTTGCGTTCGCTGCTCAGGTTTTCATCGTAGAACCAGGTGTAGTTCACGCCGACACCGGCATAGGGCTGGAATTTCGACGTCGCATCCATCGGGTAGTACTGCAGCGACAGGGTCGGCGGCAGCTGCTTCACGTCCGCCAGCTTGCCATCCAGACCCGGGCCCAGGCCCTTGACCGCAACGGTGTGCTGGAAAGGCGTTGCCGCCAGCAACTCAAGGCCCACGTGGTCGGTGAGCATGTAGGCGAAGGCCAGGCCCAGTTGGGTGTCGCTGTCCAGTGTCGCTTTGGTCCCCGGGACTTTGGTGCCGTCCAGCTTGAGGTTGCCGCTCTCTTCATTGGGCGCCGTTGTGGCAGCACCGGCGCGAATGATGAAGTCACCGGCCTGGTGGGCGTGAGCGGCGAGGGGGACACCGAGTGCAAGCGCGAGCAGGGGCGCGCTGAGCAGGTACTTGTGCATGGGGGCTCCGTAAGGGCATAAAAAAGGTATGCCGTATGTTACGAAGCGTCTAGGTCGCGGTTTTTGACCTGGCTCAATGAAAACTCGATTAGGGTGTGCCTGTTAACGGCCACTCACTGCTCATCCGGCATTTCGTACACCAGAATCTTGTCCGCTTCCATCTGGTAACCCGCGTCGGCCAATTCGCTGGTCGAGGATTTGACCTGCATCGGACCTTCGATCCAGTAGGGTTGGTACAGCTCGTCCACCTTGACGCCCAGTTCGCTCGTCACGTGGACGATCTGATTCGGCGGCGGTGGGGGCACGTGAATGCAGGCGCCGAAATACGGTACCAGGAGAAACTCTGTCACCCGGCCTTCCTCGCTGACTTCCAGCGGCACGATATACCCCGGCAGCCGCACTCGCTGGCCATCGAGCGATTTGACCACCGGCGCATGGGGCGCCAGTTGATGGGCGGCGGGCGCCGACTCGACTGACAGGGTGTCCGCCATGCTCGACAGGTTGTGAATGGGCGCGGTGATCAGCTTCACCGGCGGCGCGTCAGGCGGGATCATTTCCTGCCACGTCAGCACGCGCAGGTCCTGCGCCCACAACGGCGTCACGACGAGCATTAACAGCATCCAACCCATCCGCATCACAACGACCTCATAAACGAATCGACAACCCGTCTGCCAGCGACTGGCGATAGGCTCGCCACGCGGGCACGGTGCCCATCAACACGGCAGCGCCGAGAATGCCTGCCAGCAGCGTCCACTCGTAGGCGCTGGGCAGGGAGAGCGGCAAATACAAACCGTAATTGGCCTGCACGTAACCCTGCGCGGAGGCAATGCCGATGTAAAGCAGCGCCAGGCCGCAGACCGAGCCTGCCAGCGCCAGGGCAAAGGCTTCCAGCACCAGCAGACTGGCGATATGCCAAGGCCGCGCGCCCACCGAACGCAGAATCGCCATCTCGCGGCGCCGCTCGTTGAGGCTGGTGAGAATCGCCGTCAGCATGCCGATCAGCCCGGTCAAGACAACGAACAACGAGATCACGAACAGCGCTTTTTCAGCGGTGCCCATCAGGCTCCACAGCTCCTGCAGCGCCACCCCCGGCAGAATCGCCAGCATCGGTTCGCCGCGGAACTCGTTGATCTCGCGCTGCACGGCAAAGGTCGCGATCTTGCTGTTCAGCCCGAGCATGAAGGCGGTGATGGCCGTGGGCGTGAGGTCCATATTGCGTGCCTGATCGGCACTGATCCGACCGGCGCCTTGTGCCGGCACGCCGTTGTGCCAGTCGATGTGAATCGCTTCCATACCGCCCAGGCTGATGTGCAGCGTGCGGTCCACCGGCGTGCCGGTGCGTTTGAGGATGCCGACGACGGTGAACGGCTTGTCGTCATGCTTGACCAGACTCACCGTCGCGACGCCGTGGGCCAGCACCAGCTTGTCGCCGAGCTTGTAATGCAGCGCGTCCGCCACTTCCGCGCCGAGCACCACTTCAAACGGGTCGGTGGCAAACGGCCGGCCGTCGGCCATTTCGAGATGCTGCTGACGACCGTACTGGTAGTGCTCGAAATACGATTCATTGGTGCCCATCACCCGATAGCCGCGATGGCTGTCACCCAGGGAAATCGGGATCGCCCACTTCACCTGCTTACTGTTGGCGAAGTGCTCGAAGCTGTCCCAGCGAATGTTGTTGGTGGCGTTGCCGATGCGGAACACCGAGTAGAGCAGCAGGTTGACCGAGCCCGAGCGCGCGCCGACGATCAGGTCTGTGCCGCTGATGGTGCTGGCGAAACTCGCGCGCGCTTCGGTGCGCACCCGTTCGACCGCCAGCAGCAGGCAGACGGAGAGGGCAATGGCGAACGCGGTGAGGAAGGCAGTGAAGCGGCGGTTGGCGAGGCTGGCCAGTGCCAGACGAAGAAGATACATCTCAAACCTCTGCAGCGACGGCGGCGCGATTGAGTTCGGCCAGCGACAGGTTGCGGTCGAACAGCGGCGCCAGGCTCTGATCATGGCTGACGAACAACAGGCTGGCACCGGCCTCGCGGCATTCGGCGAACAGCAGCTGAATGAAGGCCTCGCGGGCGTCGGCATCCAGCGCCGAGGTGGGCTCGTCGGCGATGACCAGTTCCGGCTGGCCGATCAAGGCGCGGGCAGCGGCGACGCGCTGCTGCTGACCGATGGACAGGGAGTCGGCGCGGCGGCCCAGCATTTCAGGGTCTTTCAAGCCCAGGTGAGCGAGCAAGATTTCAGCCGCTTTATCGACACTGCCGTGGCGCTGGCTCGCGCGCTGGGTGCGTAATGTGGAAAAGCGGCACGGCAGCTCGACGTTCTCGCGCACCGACAAAAACGGCAGCAGGTTGAACTGCTGAAAAATGTAGCCCGTGTGATCGACACGAAAGCGGTCCCGCGCTCCGGCCGAGAGCTGTGTCAGCTCCTGACCGAGCAGGCGAACGCTGCCGCGACTCGGGCGCTGCACACCGCCCAGTAGACCCAGCAGCGTGGTTTTACCGCTGCCGCTGGGGCCTTTGAGGAACAGGGTTTCGCCGGCATCAAGGCGAAACGCCGGAATGTCCAGCAGTTGCGGATGCCCCGGCCAGCTGAAGCCGAGTTCGGACAATTCAATGAGCGCTTGAGTCATGGCCACACGTGCGTCTGAAAAGTGATCGACCGGGAAGCCCGGTCGCTGATGGAGCGGCGTTGGTTAAAACTTGATCGCCGGATTGCTCGGACGCACTTCGGCGCCCATCTGGCGTTTCGGTGTCACCAACTGCACCTGAATGGTCTGGGTGGCCGGGAAGCTTTTGAACAGTTGGGTCAGATCGAGCTTGTTGAACACATTTGGCGCGCTGCAGGTGAATTGATAGTGGCCGTGAATTTCGCTGTGCTCGTGTTCCGCGGCGTCGCCATCGGCGTGGTCGTGATCGTCGTCATCCTTGTCGCCGAACAGCGTGCTTTCCACACGTTGTCTGGTGGCGGTGCAGCCGGCCGCTTCCGGAAGACTGAACAGCGCGTGGGGCTTGAGCAGGGTTTCCTTGGCCAGGGCCAGGGTCATTTTGTCTGCGTCGGTGGTTGCCGGGTGCTCGAAGCCGACGATATTCATGGCCGGGGTGTCGAGTTCCAGTTCCAGCGTGCGGCCGTCCAGCGCCATATCCAGCCTCGCGACACCGTGGACGTGCGCGCCGAGACTGCCGTGCTCATGATCGTGGTCATGCTCATCGGCCGCTAAGGCGACGGCGAGGGGCAGCAGGGCGAAGGGCAGGGCAAGTAGCAAACGACGCATGGGGGAAAGCTCCGGAAGCGAGTCTGAAATGTGTTATGTAATCTTATAACAATTTTTGGCGCCGTTTCTTAACTTTTTCAGGCAGCGCTTCTGGAGGTGCGTCCCGGAGGGTTCAGGGATCACGTGCAGGTCGCCAATTCCTGTGGGACCATGCCGGTCCGCCCTATCAGAGGACACACCCCATGCTGCGAATCCGTGGAACCGTCGGCGATCTGCCGGTGGATCTGACTGTGGAAATGGACGACGCCGATTGGGCTCGGCTGGGTGTTCAGTTGTGCACGCAGGTGCGGGAAGCGTCTGCGCCCACTGATACGCCCGTCAAGCCTGTCGCCAGTCGCAACGATGCTGTCTGGGATATCGCTCAGGCGCTGTTGCGCAAGGCAGGTCACCTGAACGGGCCGGATCTGCTCGGTCAGCTGGAAGGTCTGTCGGGCAGCACCGCTGCGGGCAAACGCCTGATGGTGCGCATGCGTCACAGCGCCAACGTGAAAGTGGAAAGCCAGGGCGACACGCCGGTGTATCACTGGGTTGAGTGATACACAGCCTGCAGGACCCCCATAGGACCGCGTAGATCTATGGGACTGGCTCGGCCCGTCAATGTAGGACGAGCTTCAGCCGGGAAGGCTAGTAAAGCGCCGCAAACAACCGACGACGATAGGTAGTCACCAGCGGATGATCGTTCCCCAGCAAGTCGAACACCTGCAGCAGCGTCTTGTGCGGCTGGCCTTCGTTGTAGCTGCGGTTCCGGACGAACAGCTTGAGCAGTCCCTCCAACGCGGCTTCGTATTGCTGACGGGACAATTGCTGGATCGCCAACTGGTGCGCGGCTTCATCGTCCTGCGGGTTCTGCGCCAGGCGCGATTTCAGCTCAGCGGCGTCAGGCACCGCGGCGGCTTCGGCCAGAAACGTCAATTGCGCCTTCGCTCCGGCCAGCGCGGCTTTGTGCTCATCGCCTTTCACCGCGTCCAGCACCGTGCGGGCTTCCGTCAGCTCGCCGCGTTCGGCCAGGCAACGCGCGTACAGAATCAGCGCCGCAGCATTGGTGTTGTCCTCGGCGAGGATGGTCTGCAGGACCGCTTCGGCTTCGGCGAAATGGCTCTCGGCAAACATCGCCTGCGCGGTTTTCAGCGGGTCGGCGGCGGCTGGCGCCGGCATCTGCACATGGGGCTCAAGCAGCGCGCGGATTTGCGATTCAGGCTGGGCGCCGGAGAACCCATCCACCGGTTGGCCGTCCTTGAACAGCACCACGGTGGGCAGGCTGCGAATGCCGAAGCGCGCCACGATGTCCTGTTCAGCGTCGCAGTCGACCTTGGCCAGCAGCAATTCGCCCTGATAACTCTCGGCAATCTGCTGCAGCAGCGGCATCAGCACCTTGCACGGCGCACACCACTCGGCCCAGAAATCCACCAGCACGGGTTTGTGAAACGAATTCTCGATGACCATCTGATCGAAAGTGGCGGTGGTGGCATCGAAGATGTACGGCGTGTCCTGGCTCATCGCGGGTCTCGAAAGAAGGCTTGATGGCGCGAACTATAAAGGGCTGGGGGGATTGTCGGAAGCACGGTTGATGCCTGTCGCTAAATTGCAGGCGCTAAGCGAGTCATGACCTGACCGCATGGTAAAGACTCACCCTGCGAAACTCCCACGGTTCGGCCAGATCGGGCAGCGTCAGCGCCTCAAGAATGCCCAGCCGCCGATACAGAGGATGCTGGAAATCCCGCACCCGGGAATCAGCCACCAACGCTTGTTTCCCCCGACTGAGAAACTGATCCAGCAGCGGCAGGTTGGCGCGGTCGTACAGCACGTCCGCCACCAGGATCAGGTCGAAGCGATCTTCCTCGGCGAAGAAGTCGCCCGAATACTCAAGCGTCACGCCGTTCAGCTCGGCGTTGGCCCGGCAGGCCTCGATGGCCTGCGGATCGAGATCGCACGCAACCACTTCAAGGGCGCCGGCTTTCATCGCCGCAATGCCTGCGACGCCCGAGCCTGCGCTGAAATCCAGCACCCGCTTGCCCGCGACCCACTGCGGCTGCTCGGCAATAAAGCGCGCCAGCGCCAGGCCACTGGCCCAACAGAAACTCCAGTAGGGCGGGTCTTCAAGAATGCGCCGGGTTTCTTCGGGGCTGAACGCGCGATCCATATTGTTCGCGTCGATCAGCCACAACCTCAGGTCCGTGCCCGGTAGCGCTTCGGCCACCAGTTGCGCATCGCCCAGCAGCTCGCTCAATGCGGCTTGCAGGTGAAGCAGAGCGGTCACGGCGCGGGAGCGAATTGCAACTGACCCAGCGCCTGAGTGGTGGGTTGAGTGATCAGCACGGACGGCAGATGCAGAATCAGCTGGCCCGACTTGCTGGCGCGACCACGCAGCTCCACGCGCGCGCCCACCGGGAAGGCTTCGGGATTGAAGCGCAACTGGAACGGCAGCGACTGGTTGTTTCCCACCAGTTTGGTGCTAGTCAGCAGCTTTTGCGGGCGGTTGCGATCGTCAATGACCAGCAACGCCAGTTCGACCTCTGCGCCGGCCGGCACGCCCAGCAACTGGCCGCTCAGTTCGCGCTGGAAGGGCTGCAGCGGACCTTGCCCTTCCGGCAGCGTAATGGCGTTGGGGGCAGGCTTGGCGGGGGCGGCAGGTTTCGGCGCCTCGGCCGTGCTGCAGGCAGCGAGCAGGCCCACAAGGCTGATTACAGCAAGCGTACGTAGCGTCATGAACAGCTCCAGAAAAAGCAGAATGCGGGCGGGATACGCACGGGATAGCGCAGTATCGCTGAGTGCGGCGGGTTTCACCGCACTGAATGCGCGTCTATATACCTCAAAGCCTCGCACTTGTCTTGCCAGCGAGATGCGCTACCATGGCCCTCCCTTTTTTTGTTGCCTGCCACCATGCACTGTCCCTTTTGCGGTGCCAACGACACCAAAGTCATTGACTCGCGCCTTGTTGCTGAAGGCGATCAGGTTCGCCGCCGCCGTGAATGCGTCGCCTGCGAAGAACGCTTCACCACATTCGAAACCGCTGAACTGGTTCTGCCCCGGCTGATCAAGCAGGACGGCAGCCGTCAGCCCTTCGACGAAGAGAAGCTGCGCGCCGGCATGCAGCGCGCGCTGGAAAAGCGCCCGGTCAGTGTCGAACGTCTGGAAGCGGCCCTGGCCCACATCAAAAGCAAGCTGCGCGCGACCGGCGAGCGCGAGGTCAAATCGCTGATCGTCGGTGAGCTGGTGATGGGCGAATTGCAAAAGCTCGATGAAGTGGCCTACATCCGCTTTGCTTCTGTTTATCGGCGGTTTCAGGACCTCAACGAATTCCGCGAAGAAATCGACCGACTGGCTCGCGAGCCGGTTAAAGAGTGAGCATGACCTCCACAGAGCAAAGCGTGCTCGACGCAGCCTATATGGCGCGGGCGCTGGAACTGGCGCGCAAGGGCGTCTACTCGACGCACCCCAACCCGCGTGTCGGCTGCGTGATCGTCCGTGATGGCGAGATTGTCGGTGAAGGCTGGCACGTCCGCGCCGGTGAACCCCACGCCGAGGTGCATGCCCTGCGCCAGGCGGGCGACAAGGCAAAGGACGCGACCGCTTACGTCACCCTCGAACCCTGCAGTCATCATGGCCGCACCCCGCCGTGCGCCGACGCGCTGGTCAACGCCGGTGTGGCGCGCGTGGTCGCCGCGATGCAAGACCCTAATCCCGACGTGGCCGGCCGTGGCCTGTTGCGCCTGATGAGCGCGGGTATTGCGGTGCAGAGCGGCGTGCTCGAAAGCGAAGCGCGGGCGTTGAACAAAGGGTTTCTCAAGCGCATGGAACATGGCCTGCCCTATGTGCGGGTCAAGCTGGCGATGAGCCTCGACGGACGCACGGCCATGGCCAGCGGTGAAAGCCAGTGGATCACCGGCCCCGAAGCGCGCTCGGCTGTGCAGCGCCTGCGAGCGCAGTCGAGTGTGGTGCTGACCGGCGCCGATACCGTGCTGGCCGATAACGCGCGACTCACCGTGCGGCCTGAGGAGTTGGGCCTGAACGCCGAACTCACCGCACTGGCCGCGACCCGACCGCCGTTGCGCGTGTTGATCGACGGGCGTTTGCGGGTGCCCCTCGATGCGCCGTTCTTTAAAGCGGGCAATGCGCTGGTGGTGACCTGCGCGGCTGCCTCGGCCCGCGAGCGTTACCACGACGAAGGTCACGACATGCTGGCGCTGCCGAGCAGTGGCGGGCACGTCGATCTGCGCAAACTGTTGGTCGAACTGGCCGCCCGCGGCGTCAACGACGTGCTGGTCGAGGCCGGGCCCAAGCTCGCTGGCGCGTTTACCCGGCTCGGTCTGGTGGATGAATTCCAGATATTCATTGCGGGCAAGTTCATGGGCTCGTCGGCGCGGCCGTTGCTGGACCTGCCGCTGGCGCAGATGAGCGAAGCGCTCGAGCTCAAGATTGTCGAAATGCGCGCGGTCGGCAATGACTGGCGAGTCATTGCGATACCCGCGTCGCACCCCGGCGTATAATTCCGGCTTTCGCGTTCAGCGCTGGCCCTGTTTTCCAGGAGCACCCATGTTTACCGGCATCATCGAATCCATCGGCAGCATCCGCGCCATCACTCCGAAAGGTGGCGACGTCCGCGTCTACGTAGAGACCGGCAAGCTCGACCTCTCCGACGTCAAGCTGGGCGACAGCATCGCGGTCAACGGGGTCTGCCTGACCGCCGTTGAATTGCCAGGCGACGGCTTCTGGGCCGACGTCAGCCGCGAAACCTTGAACGTCACTGCGTTCGTCGATCTGAAAACCGGCAGCCGGGTCAATCTGGAAAAAGCCCTGACCCCGACCACGCGCCTGGGTGGCCATCTGGTCAGCGGCCACGTCGACGGCGTCGGCGAGGTGCTGTCCCGGGAAGAAAACGCCCGTGCGATCCAGTTCCGCCTGCGCGCCCCCCGCGAGCTGGCCAAGTACATCTCCCACAAAGGCTCGATCACCGTCGACGGCACCAGCCTGACCGTTAACGCAGTCAATGGCGCCGAGTTCGAGCTGACCATCGTCCCGCACACCCTCGCCGAAACCATCATGGGCGACTACCGCGCGGGCCGTAAGATCAATCTGGAAGTCGACCTGCTGGCGCGTTACCTCGAGCGTTTGCTGCTCGGTGACAAAGCGGCCGACCCGACGCCGGCCCAGGGCGGCAACATTTCTGAAAGCTTTCTGGCCGCCAACGGCTACCTCAAATCCTGAATCGAAGGGGGTGCCGCGTGG
The DNA here is from genome assembly GCF_041060465.1 of Pseudomonas sp. W2Oct36. Taxonomy (NCBI): domain Bacteria; kingdom Pseudomonadati; phylum Pseudomonadota; class Gammaproteobacteria; order Pseudomonadales; family Pseudomonadaceae; genus Pseudomonas; species Pseudomonas sp. W2Oct36. The sequence goes on along the minus strand of NZ_JAUERW010000011.1, from coordinate 111,319 downwards.
CGCTCAACAGCATCGAAGAACTGGTTGAAGACATTCGCCAAGGCAAGATGGTCATCCTCATGGATGACGAAGACCGCGAGAACGAAGGCGATCTGATCATGGCCTCCGAGTGCGTCAAGGCCGAGCACATCAACTTCATGGCGCGTTATGCCCGTGGCCTGATCTGCATGCCGATGACCCGCGAGCGCTGCGAAACCCTGAAACTGCCGTTGATGGCGCCGCGCAATGGCTCGGGCTTCGGCACCAAGTTCACCGTGTCCATCGAAGCCGCCGAAGGCGTCACCACCGGGATCTCCGCCGCCGACCGCGCGCGCACCGTTCAGGCGGCTGCGGCCAAAGAGGCCAGAGCCGAAGACATCGTCAGCCCTGGCCACATCTTCCCGTTGATGGCCCAGGCCGGCGGCACGTTGTCCCGCGCAGGTCATACCGAAGCAGCCTGCGATCTGGCGCGCATGGCCGGTTTCGAGCCGACCGGCGTGATCTGTGAAGTCATGAACGACGACGGCACCATGTCCCGTCGCACGGAGCTGGAAGCTTTCGCAGCCGAGCACAACATCAAGATCGGCACCATCGCCGACCTGATCCATTACCGGATGATCCACGAACGTACCGTTCAGCGGATTGCCGAACAGCCCCTCGACAGCGAACTGGGCCATTTCAATCTGGTGACCTACCGCGATTCCGTTGAAGGCGATGTCCACCTGGCGCTGACGCTGGGCAAGATCTGCGCAGAAGAAGCCACGTTGGTTCGCGTGCACAACATGGACCCGCTGCGCGACCTGTTGATGGTCAGACAGCCCGGCCGCTGGAGCCTGCGCGCTGCCATGAAGACTGTGGCCGAGGCTGGCAGCGGCGTGGTGCTGCTGCTCGGTCACCCGCTCGATGGCGACACGGTTCTGGCCCATGTACGTGAAACCGCCGGCGGCACACCGATCAAGACGCCGACCACTTACAGCACCGTCGGTGCCGGTTCGCAGATCCTTCGTGACCTCGGCGTGCGCAAAATGCGCCTGATGAGTTCGCCAATGAAGTTCAATGCGATATCCGGTTTCGATCTGGAAGTTGTAGAATACGTGCCCTCCGAATAAAGGCCGGCAGGTGACAGGCCCCGACAGCATTCAGCCGTTGGTGGTTTTTGTCCCGGCAGTCGCCCGATTCGTGGCCTAAAATCCCTGAAAGCGCGCGACCTATGCGCGCTTTCATGCTCTTTAATACGAGAACACGAGACTCAGCCGAATGACCCTGAAGACCATCGAAGGTACCTTCATCGCCCCCCAAGGTCGCTATGCCCTGGTGGTTGGCCGCTTCAACAGCTTCGTCGTCGAAAGCCTCGTCAGCGGTGCCGTTGATGCCCTGGTTCGCCATGGCGTGAGCGAAAGCGACATCACCATCATCCGCGCACCGGGCGCGTTCGAAATCCCGCTGGTGGTGCAGAAGGTCGCTCAACGCAGCGAATTTGCTGCCATCATCGCGCTCGGCGCCGTCATTCGTGGCGGCACCCCGCACTTCGAATACGTTGCTGGCGAATGCACCAAGGGCCTGTCCCAGGTGTCCATGGAGTTTGGCGTGCCGGTCGCCTTCGGCGTCCTGACCGTTGATTCCATCGAGCAGGCGATCGAGCGTTCCGGCACCAAGGCCGGTAACAAAGGCGCCGAAGCTGCGCTGTCCGCCATCGAGATGGTCAGCCTGTTGGCGCAGTTGGAGGCCAAGTGATTAACGACGAAAGCGATCAGTTCAACCCGCGTGATCCACGTGCGGCAGACGCCGGCAAGCCCTCCAAAAGCGAAAAGCGCCGCGCAGCTCGCCAGATGGCGATGCAAGCCCTCTACCAGCGCCACATGGCTGGTCAGTCGTTGAACGAAATCGAAGCCCAATTCCGCGTCGACAACGACTTCACCTCCGTTGATGCGAGCTATTTCCACGACATCCTGCACGGTGTCCCGGCCAATCAGGACAAGATCGACGCGGCGCTGGCGCCTTGTCTGGACCTGACCATCGAAGAGCTGGACCCTGTTGAACTCGCTGTCCTGCGTCTGTCGACCTGGGAGCTGCTGGAGCGCATCGACGTGCCGTACCGTGTGGTCATCAACGAAGGCATCGAGCTGGCGAAAGTCTACGGTTCGACCGACGGCCACAAGTTCGTCAACGGCGTGCTCGACAAGCTGGCTCCGCGTCTGCGCGAAGTCGAAGTGAAGGCGCACAAGCGCTGAGGCTTCTGGGTTTCTCCAGAACCTGAGCGTCTCCGCCATGGGCGAGTTCGAGCTGATCCGCAATTACTTTGCCGCTGCGCCCTGCGCGCAGCCCGGCGAAGGCGTTGCCTTGGGGATCGGCGACGACTGCGCCCTGTTGTCGGTGGCCGCTGGCGAGCAACTCGCCATCTCCACTGACACGCTGGTCGCCGGGGTGCATTTCCCCGACGCCTGCGATCCTTTCTTGCTTGGCCAGCGCGCACTCGGCGTGTCGGCCAGCGACCTGGCCGCCATGGGCGCCAGTCCCCTTGCATTCACCCTTGCCCTGACCCTGCCGCAGGTTTCCGCCGACTGGCTGGAAGCGTTCGCCCGTGGTTTGAATACCATTGCCCAGAGCTGCGGCCTGCGCCTGATCGGCGGCGACACCACGCGCGGTCCCTTGAGCCTGACCCTTACTGTCTTCGGCACAGTCCCGACCGGGCAGGCCTTGACCCGAAGCGGCGCGCGGCCTGGCGATTTGTTGTGCGTGGGCGGTCCGCTGGGCGACGCGGCCGGGGCGCTGCCGTTGGTGTTGAACCAGCGCAGCACCGAGGCGTCTACCACTCAGGCCTTGCTGGCGCATTACTGGTCGCCGCAGCCGCAGTTCGAGTTGGGCATTGCGTTACGCGGCAGGGCCAGCGCGGCGCTGGACATCTCCGACGGACTGCTCGCCGACTGTGGACACATCGCAGCGGCATCGGGCGTGCGTTTGCTGGTGGAGCGCGAGAAAGTGCCGATGTCTGACGCGCTGCTGACGTTTTTCGGGCCTGACGCTGCGTTGAATGCCGCGCTCAGTGGGGGCGATGACTACAGACTGGCTTTCACGTTGCCGCCATCATGGCTGGCTGAACTGCAGGCTGCCGGCTTGCCTGTTTTCGTTCTGGGTCGAGTGGTCGAAGGTCGCGGCGTGGCGCTGATTGACCCACTTGGGCAGGACGTCACCCCGTTGACTCGGGGCTATCAACATTTTCAGGAGACACGGTGACAGATCATCCTAATCAGGTCCCGGCGGAAAACGTTCCCCCGTCGGTATGGACCAATCCGTGGCATTTCCTGGCCTTCGGTTTCGGCTCAGGCACACTGCCCAAAGCGCCCGGCACCTGGGGCTCGATGGTCGCCGTGCCGTTCATCCCGTTGTGGCAAATGCTGCCGGACTGGGGCTATTGGCTGATGCTCGGCCTGACCATGCTGTTCGGCTTCTGGCTGTGCGGCAAGGTGGCCGATGACCTGCGCGTCCACGACCACGAAGGCATCGTCTGGGACGAGATGGTCGGCATGTGGATCACCCTGTGGCTGGTGCCCGAAGGCTGGGTCTGGCTGCTGGTGGGTTTCCTGGTGTTCCGCTTTTTCGACATCCTCAAGCCCTGGCCCATCCACTGGATCGACAAGCACGTGCACGGGGGCGTCGGCATCATGCTCGATGATGTGCTGGCCGGTGTGTTCGCATGGCTGGCGATGCAAGGGCTGGTCTGGTTGTGGGCCGTGATGTAGGGGCTGCGCTCATGAGGCGTTCAGGCGGGGTATGGCTGCTGAGTCTGGCGTTGATGATGACGAGTGTGTGGGCGACTGCCGGCGCTGCAACCATTGCACCGATGTCTGACAAACCCTCCGACATCCTGCTGGTGAGCGAGCACTGGATTCGCTACACCGAAACCGACGGCACGGGGCTGGGTTGGGAACTGATGCGGGAGATCTTCGAGCCGGCTGGCGTCAAGGTCGAGCAGCGCATCGAGCCCTACACCCGCGCGGTCGGGCTGGTGCAGCGCGGCGAGGCCGATGCCTGGATTGCCGCCTACAAGGGTGAGGTCGAGGGCGCGCTTTATTCAAAGTGGCACTACGACACAGACGAAATCTACACACTGGGTCTGGCGTCGAAGCCGCCCCCTTCGCTACAGACGCTGGGCAAATATCGTCTGGCCTGGGTCCGTGGCTACGAGTATCAGCACTACCTGCCCAACGTGATGCACTTCAACGAAGTCGCCCGGCGTGACCACATTGTGCCGATGCTTGAATATGGGCGCGCGGATCTGTACATCGATGCCAAGCCGGAGATGGACTTCATCCTCGCGCAGACCAGCGACCCGCAGCGCTATCGACTGACCTACCTCACTGCGATTCCTCTGTATCTCGGCTTCGCGGATACTCCCCGAGGGCATGCGCTGCGGGATCTGTTTGACGTGCGGATGAGCGATCTGGTGCGCAGCGGCAAGCTGCGGCCGATCTTCGCGCGCTGGAAGCATGCGTATCCATTCGATTCAGGCGATGCTCAGTCCCGCGCTGGCGAGAGCCACTGATCAAACGAGTTGATCTGATTGGCTCACAATTCAGCCTAAGCGTCTGTCGGAACCTGCTGTTACAATGTTGCGAATTTCCAGCCCTCATACTGATCAGGAGCACCCGGTGCCCGTCGTATTTGTCGCGGCTTCCAAGCTGCCCACCCCCTTTGCCACTTTCAAGATGAATGGCTTTCTCGAGCAGGAAAACGGTCGCGAGCATGTCGTGCTGACCTTGGGCGATGTATCCGATGGCGCCCCGGTGCTTGGGCGTGTGCATTCCGAATGCCTGACGGGTGATGCGCTGTTCAGTCAGCGCTGCGATTGCGGTTCCCAGCTTGAAGCGGCGTTGCGCGCCATCGCCGCCGAAGGCCGTGGCGTGCTGTTGTACCTGCGCCAGGAAGGCCGCGGCATTGGTTTGATGAACAAGATCCGCGCGTATGAATTGCAGGACGGCGGTGCCGACACCGTTGAAGCCAACGAGCGCCTGGGCTTCGCCGCTGACCAGCGCGATTACGGCATTTGCCTGCCGATGCTTGAGCACCTGGGCATCAAGTCTCTGCGTTTGATGACCAATAATCCGCGCAAGGTCAAAGCGCTGACCGACATGGGCATCACCGTCGCCGAGCGCGTGCCGCTGCACACCGGCCACAACCCGCACAACAAGCTCTATCTGGCGACCAAGGCAGGCAAGCTCGGCCACATGATGGGCAACGAGCATCAGAGCGAAGTCGACCCGGCATGACACGCGGCAGCCTGCGCCGTGGTCTTGCGCAGGCTCGACGCGCTTGATGCGCCCACTGATTGCCTGCCTGCTGTTGCTGATCGCTTTTCAGGCCGGCGCTGCACAGCGGGTCGTCAGCCTCGCACCCTCTCTTACCGAAATCGTTATCGAACTGGATGCCTCCGATCTGTTGGTCGGCGTGCTCGATGGCGGCCCGCGCCCGGAGAAGGTCGCGGGCCTGCCTTCGGTGGGCCGATACGGGCAGCTCGACATCGAGGGTTTGCTCACTCTGCAGCCGGATCTTTTGCTGTTGTGGCCTGGCAGCGTCAGCGCGGTTCAGCGTGACCAACTGAAACGGCTGAGCATTCCCACCTACACCGCCGAGCCCCATACGCTGAACGAGCTGGCTGATCAGATCGAGGAGATGGGCGAGCGCCTTGGCCGCGCTGACCGTGGACGACAGGCAGCGAAGGATGTCCGTCAGCGACTGGCCGCGTTGCGTGAGCGGTATCGACGCGATGTCCCGTTGAAAGTCTTTTACCAAGTGTGGGACCAGCCGCTTTATACCGTAGGCGGCGGGCAGATCATCAGCGATGCACTGACCGTGTGCGGCGCACGCAACGTTTTTGACGACCTCAAACTGCCTGCGCCTCAGGTCAGTCTCGAGTCAGTGCTGCAGCGCGACCCGGACGTGATTCTGGCCAGTGATGCCGCGTTGTTGCCGGGATGGAAGACTTGGTCGCAGTTGAAGGCGGTGAAAACCGGCCGCCTGTTTGCCGTGCCCGACAAAGGCCTCGAACGAGCCAGCGGGCAAATGGTGGGCGCGGTGGCGAAAGTGTGCAGCGTGATAGCGCCAGATCGCTAAATCAGGCGGCTATACATTTACAGCGTCGGCGTCCAGGTCACGCCAAACATCCACGTCCGACCCTCTTCGCGATAGCCGTAATTGCTGCCATCGAAGCTGTACAGCGTGCGGCTGTAACGTTTGTCCAAGGCGTTATCCAGCTTGAACTCCAACTTCACGTCGTCGCTGGCTTTCCAGCTGCTGCGCAAACCGAACAACGAATAACCTCCGACATGCTGGGTGTTGGCCTCGTCGTTGTAGCTGTCACTGACGGCCTGCCAGCTGGCGCCGACGCCGAGCCGATCAAACTGCCGATCAATATCGAGATTCAGAGTGCGGCGAGCGCGACGGTTGAGCGTGTGCCCAGTGTCTCGGTCACGCGGGTCGATGACCGACGCCCCAAGCTTGCCGGTCCAGCCGAACAGTTGCTGCTCAAGTGACCCTTCGAAACCATTGATCCGTGCCGAGCCGATGTTCTGGGGGCGAAAGTCGCTGTCGAGGGCGATCGCGTCCTGCAGGTCGGTGCGATAGAGCGAAGCCTCAAGACGGGCGGTTTCGCTCAGACGACTGCGCCATTGCAGCTCGTAGCTTTTGGAGTGCTCGGGCTTGAGATTCGCGTTGCTGAAATCCGGGTAATACAGGTCATTGAATGTCGGCGCGCGGAAGCCTTCGCTGTAGGAAAGCAGCACGTCGTTGGCGTCATTGAGCGGAACGGTGAGCGTGCCGCTCCAGGTGTTCTGGCTGCCGAACTGCTCATTCTGATCATGGCGCAGGCCCAGCTCGGTGGAGAAATGCTCGCTTTTGAAACGGTGCTGAACGAACACCGCGCGGTTCCAGCGGCTGTCCTCTTCGAACGCCGTGCTGCTGTTGACACGGTCCTCGTACCAGTCGCCCCCCAGCGTCAGGCTATTGCGCTCGTCCAGCGTCAGGTCGTTCTGCCAATTGACCGAATTGCGGTAGGTGTTGAACACGTAGTGATCGTCGCTCAGCTTATCCAGCGTCTTCTCGCGGTTTTCGCTATGGCCTAGCTCCAGACGGGTTTTCCAGGTCTGGTTGATGCGGGCGTCGACGTAAGTGCCGAGGCTGCTCAGCTCAAACTTGCTGTATTGCTGCTGACCCACGGTGTTGAACGTGACCGGGTCGAACAGACCGAACGGGTTGTCGAACTCGGTCTTGCCCCGGTTATCCAGCGCGTTGATACCCACTTCCACGTCGTCGTTGACCCAGTGGCTGAGGTTCAGGCTCAGGGATTTATTGCGGTAGGCGTCGTGGTCGTCATCGCTGGCGAAGGACGGGCCGGTACGGTTGATGCCTGCCGTTTCATCCAAACTGGTACTGAGGTTGAAATGCGTTTGCTGGTCGCCACCCGACAGACCGAGGCTCTGCTGCTGCGTGCCGCGATTGCCGAAACCCGTATGCAGCCGAGCTTGCAGCCCTTGCTCGGCGCCTCGTCGGGTGAATATCTGAATCACCCCGCCAATGGCGTCCGCGCCGTAGATGACCGAACGTGAACCGCGCAGCACTTCCACGCGCTCGATCTGCTCGACGTCGAGGTATTGCAGGTTGCTGTCCGCCGACGTGGCATTGGCAATGCGCTGGCCATCGACCAACACCAGACTCTGCGCAGCCTTGGTCCCGCGAATGAAAATCCCCGGCAAACTGCCCCGGCCGCCGCTGGGCACCACTTGCACACCGGGGACACGACTCAGCAGGTCAGTGACGCTACTCGGTTGCAGCCGCTCGATGTCAGCGCGAGTGAACACGGTGTTCGCCGCACTGCTGGCGTCCCGCTGTTCGACCTGACGATTGCTGCTGATCAGCACACTGTCCAGCTTCAGGGCGCGTTCGCGATCAGGCTGATCGGCAAAGACCTGCGTGGCGGGGATCAGGGAGAAGGCGAGGGCAAGACGGGAAAGGGTCATTTGATTGATCGCATAACTTGCAGGCATGACCGGGGTGGACTGCACCTCGGTCACGCTTGCGAGAGGCTACATCTTCAACAGGCGCTGGTTGATCGACGCTTCGATGCCAGCGACATCCAGCCCGCACTCAGCCAGCATCTGCGCTGGTTTGGCGTGCTCGACGTACACATCCGGCAGGCCCAGGTGCAGGACCGACTTGAGAATGTTCTCCCGCGCCAGGAACTCGCTGACCGCCGCGCCCGCGCCACCCATGATGGCGTTTTCTTCGATCGTCACGAGCAAGTCGTGGCTGCCGGCCATTTCGCGCACCAGTGCCTCGTCCAGCGGTTTGACGAAGCGCATGTCGACCACGGTCGCGTCGAGCTTCTCCGCCACGATCAGCGCTTCGGTCAACTGCACGCCGAACACCAGCATGGCGACGTTGCTGCCTTGACGGCGAACCACACCCTTGCCGATTTCCAGCGGTTCGAGACGGCTCTCGATCACGGCATCGGGACCGTTGCCGCGCGGGTAACGCACGGCTGCGGGGCCTTTGAACAGATGGCCGGTGGTGAGCATCTTGCGCAGCTCGTTTTCATCGCTCGGCGTCATGACCAGCATGCCGGGGATGCAGCGCAGGTACGACAGATCGAAACTGCCGGCGTGGGTTGGGCCGTCTTCGCCCACCAGCCCCGCGCGGTCGATGGCGAACAGCACGTCCAGATTCTGCACGGCGACGTCATGAATCAGCTGGTCGTAACCGCGCTGCAGGAACGTAGAGTAAATCGCCACTACCGGCTTGGCGCCTTCGCAGGCCATGCCCGCTGCCAGCGTCACCGCGTGCTGCTCGGCGATGGCGACGTCGAAATAGCGCTCCGGGAAACGTTCGCTGAACGCGACCAGATCCGAACCTTCTTTCATGGCAGGCGTGATACCGACCAGACGCTCATCCGCTTCGGCCATGTCGCACAGCCACTGGCCGAACACGCCGGAATACTTGGGGCCGCCGGCTTTTTTAGGGACGACAGGTGCGTTCAGCGGGTCAAGCTTGGTGATCGCGTGATAGCCGATCGGATCGACCTCGGCCGGCGCGAAGCCTTTGCCTTTCTTGGTGACCACGTGCAGGAACTGCGGACCCTTGAGGTCACGCATGTTGCGCAGGGTGGCGATCAGGATAGGCAAGTCGTGTCCGTCGATCGGACCGATGTAGTTCCAGCCGAGCTCTTCGAACAACGTGCCGGGGACCAGCATGCCTTTGGCATATTCCTCGGTACGACGGGCGATTTCCCACGCGCCGGGCAGACGCGACAGTACTTTCTTGCTGCCTTCGCGCATGCTCGTGTAAGTGCGGCTTGAGAGGATTTTCGCCAGATAATTCGACAGCCCGCCAACGTTGCGCGAGATCGACATGTCGTTGTCGTTGAGGATCACCAGCATGTCGGCGCTGACTTCGGGGGCGTGGTTCAGCGCTTCGAAGGCCATGCCGGCGGTCAGTGCGCCGTCGCCGATCACGGCAATGGACTTGCGCTCACTGCCTTGCAGCCGGGAGGCGATCGCCATGCCCAGCGCGGCGCTGATGGAGGTGCTGGAGTGACCGACGCCGAAGGTGTCGTATTCACTCTCGCTGCGACGCGGGAATGCCGCCACTCCGCCTTTCTGGCGCAGGGTCGACATGTGTTCGCGACGACCCGTGAGGATTTTGTGCGGGTACGCTTGGTGACCGACGTCCCAGACCAGCCGGTCGTCGGGGGTATCGAAGACGTAGTGCAAGGCCACGGTCAGTTCGATGACGCCGAGGCCGGCGCCGAAATGGCCGCCGGTCTGGCCGACGGTGTAGAGCAGCTCCAGGCGCAGTTCGTCAGCCAGGGCTTCAAGCTCTGCTTCACCTAAGCGGCGCAGGCCGTCCGGCGTCACTGCCTTGTCGAGCAGGGGCGTGGACGGGCGCTCGCGGGGAATCTCTTTGAACGTCGTGGGCATCAGGCGAATCGTTATAAGTAAAAGAGGCGGCAGTTTACCTGATGCATTGCCGGCTGCGCACGATGTGCAGCAACGGGATGTTCAGGGGCAACGATTGCCGGCGAAATCAGGCAGCGGCAGCAAGGCTGCCGACACCCGGTAAGTTTTATGACCTGCGCTCAGTTGCGGCGTTCGACGATATAACGCGCCAAGGCTCGCAAGGGTTCGGCCGATGCGTCGTACGGTCGCAGGGCCACGAGGGCCTGGTCGCGCAACTCAAGTGCGTAATGTTTGGCTTCTTCCAGGCCCAGCAGCGCGGGGTAGGTCGGCTTGTCCCGGGCGATATCGGCGCCCTGGCGTTTGCCCAGCGTGGCGGTATCGCTCTCGACGTCGAGAATGTCGTCCTGCACCTGAAAGGCCAGGCCGATGGCGCGGGCGTAAATCTGCAGCGAATCGAGCTGGACCTGGGTTGCGTTGCCGCTGGCCAAGGCGCCGAGCCTGACGCTGGCTTCGATCAGTGCGCCGGTCTTGTGCCGGTGCATGAATTCCAGCGCCGTCTGGTCGAGCTTGAGTCCGACCGAGCCGAGATCAATGGCCTGTCCGCCGACCATGCCGGCAGGGCCGGATGCACGGGCGAGGGTGGCGACCATTTTCAGTCGGGTGTCGGCGTTCTGTGGGGTCAGTGCGTTATCGCTCAGTACGCTGAAGGCCAGGGTCTGCAGGCCGTCGCCGGCGAGAATCGCGCAGGCTTCGTCGAAGGCTTTGTGGGTCGTGGGCAGGCCGCGACGCAAATCGTCGTCGTCCATGGCCGGCAGGTCGTCGTGCACCAGCGAATACGCGTGGATCAATTCGACGGCGCAGGCTGCGCCGTTGGCGTGCTCGGCGTTGCCGCCCAAGGCTTCGCAGGCGGCGTAGACCAGCAGCGGGCGCACGCGCTTGCCGCCATTGGTGACGCTGTAGCGCATGGCGGCGTAAAGGCGGGTCAATTCAGGGGCGGGCGCATCGAACAGCGTCTCCAGCGCCGCATTTACGCGAGCCTGGCTGAGTGCCTGATACGCCGCGATCATTCCGGCTGTTCCGCGTCGAACGGCTCTTCGGCCAGTTCGCCGTCGCGCTCCAGCAAGACCTGCACCTTCTGCTCGGCCTGGGCCAGTGCGCTCTGGCACTCGCGGGTCAGGCGGATGCCTTGTTCGAAGGCGGTCAGTGAGTCTTCCAGCGACAGCTCACCGTTCTCCAGACGCTCGACGAGCGTTTGCAAATCCGTGAGGGACTGTTCGAAATCCAGTGCAGCTTTCTTGCGGGCCATGGCGGCTATCCCGGTAGACGTTAAACCGGCGCGACACTAGCAGAGCGCACGCATCGGGGCAAATGAGAAGGGGTACGCAGGTGACGGCTTGCAGTGCATCACTCCCACAAGAATTGCATCAGCCTCGCGGATGTTGGCCGCAGATGATGGAAGTGTGGGAGTCGAGCTTGCTCGCGAAGGGGGCCGCACATCGGCTCAATCTTCAGCGGCTGAAATACCGTCTTCGCGAGCAAGCTCACTCCTACAGGATCTGCGCTTTCGCGCGACTGACTATGCCTGCACGATCAACGCGTCGGCGCAGGCGCGGCGTCGATCTTCACCCGAAGCAGGCTGTAGGGCTTTTCGCGCAGGTCCTTGCCATCGTGGAAACCGGCCTGGCGCTGCAGCTGGTTGGCGGTGAAATACAGATACCCGTCCGGCCCCACCGACAACGTGTCCGGCCACAGCACGCGAGGGTCGTGAACGATGGTCTGCCAGCTGCCGTCCGCCAGACGTTTGCGGATGCCGTTGTGCTCGTAGTCGCCGGCGTAGACCGCGCCGTTGGCGTCTGCTTCCAGGCCGTCGGACGCGCCTTTTTCGCCGAGGTCTTTGACCGCTGCGTTCAGTTGAGCCTCGCTGACGTTGGCATCACGCAGCATGGTGGTGGGCACCGAATACAGGTGGCGGCTGGAAAGCGCGCTGAAATACAGCGTCTTGCCGTCAGGGGACAGCGCGATGCCATCAGACGCAACGGCCATGGTTTTCGGCTTGCCATCCGGACCTTTGGTGACCAGGGCGGCCTGGCCTTCGACCACCGTCTTGAAGTCAGGGTCGGCCGACGTGGATTTAGCGCCGCTCAAACGACGGGTCGCCTTGCCGCTGGCGATGTCCATGACGATGATCGCGCCGGGCCCGGAGACCGACGAATCTGTCACGTAAACCGTGCCTTCCTTACCTGCGCGGAAATCAAAACGCATGTCGTTGACGTAGGTGCTCGGCAGGATGACGTTGGCCGGGAAGACCAGGGTTTTGACCACTTTGTTACTGGCCAGATCAACCGCCACCAGCTTGGCGCCGCCGGCTTTTGGCGCGGCGAAATTCGGGGCGGCGGTGTCCAGCAGCCAGACGCGGCCCTGACCGTCGGCGACCACGCTCTGCACGCTGATCAGCCCTTTGGCCGGGTCTTTTGGGTCTTCTTTGTTGATGGCTGCATCGGGGTAGGCGACGACCTTGCCGTCACGAATTTCGCCCACGGTAAACGGCACGTCGTCACCCCAGTGCGGGTAGTTGACGAAGATGCGCCCGGTTTCCGTCACGGTCACGCCGGTGGGCATGGCATCGTGGAAGGCGAACACCTGCTCAAGCTGACCGATGGTTTTCTCCGCTGGTGCATCGGCGGGTAGTTCGGTGGCGGTCGTGGCTGCGATGCCGGTCTGGCTGATCAAAGCGACTGACAGGGCCAGCGCTGACAACATCATGTTCTGCTTCATGGACACAAACGGCTCCCGGCCTGCCGCAGCAGGCCCTTCAAAAAATGGACAGGGTTAGAAACCTTCGAGAACGATCTTGCCCTTGGCCTTGCCGCTCTCGATCACGGCGTGGGCGCGGCGCAGATTTTCGGCGTTGATCGCGCCGAAGTGCTCACCGAGGGTGGTCTTCAGCACGCCTTGGTCAATCAGGTCGGCGACGCGATTGAGCAGCTCATGCTGGGCGATCATGTCCGGGGTTTCGTAGAGCGAGCGGGTGAACATCAGTTCCCAGTGCAGCGACAGGGCCTTGCGTTTCATCGGGACGACGTCGAGGGATTTCGGGTCATCGATCAGCGCCAACTGGCCTTGCGGTTTCAGGGCCTCAATCAGCTGCGTGAAGTACGAGTCGGTGTGGGTCAGGCTGGCGACATGGCTCACCTGGCCAACGCCGATCTGATTCAGTTGCTCGACCAGCGGCTGGCTGTGATCGATGACGTGGTGGGCGCCCAGGCTTTCGACCCATTCGCGGGTTTCCGGACGCGACGCTGTACCGATCACGGTCAGCTTGGTCAGTTGGCGGGCCAGTTGCACCAGAATCGACCCGACGCCGCCACCGGCACCGATGATCAACAGGCTGTCACCTTCGCCGCCACCTTCTTTAACGCCCAGACGGTCAAAGAGCAATTCCCAGGCGGTGATCGAGGTCAGCGGCAGCGCGGCGGCGTGGGCGTTGTCGAGGCTCTTGGGTTTGTGCCCGACGATGCGCTCGTCGACGAGGTGGAATTCGCTGTAGCTGCCAGGACGGGCGATGGAGCCGGCGTAGAATACTTCTTCCCCGGCTTTGAACAGCGTGACGTCGCTGCCCGTTTCACGAACGACGCCGACGGCGTCCCAACCGACCACCTTGGGTTCGGTGGCGGCAGAGCCGGCGCGGATTTTGGTGTCGACCGGGTTCACCGAAATTGCTTTGACTTCGACCAGCAAATCCCGAGGGCCGGGCGTTGGCTTGGGCAGGTCCATGTCCAGCAGCGCGTTGGGGTCTTCAATGGGCAGACCGTGCTGGGTGAAGGCGATGGCTTTCATGGCGATCTCTCTAGTCAGTGGACAAAAGGTGGCTGAAACGTTGGACCCATCTTGTTCTTGTTCGTTGGGCAGAAAAACCCGCAGAATCCCCCAACACTTTCACGGCTGGAGTGAAAATGATCCGCATCGACGACCTGACCCTCTTCGTCCGCACCGCCGCGCTGGGTAGCTTTTCCAATGCTGCGCGGGAGGTGGATCTATTGCCGGGGCAAGTTGCGGCGGCCATCAAGCGCCTCGAACGAGAGCTGGATATCCGCCTGTTTGCCCGTTCGACGCGCAGCCTGCGCCTCACCGCTGAAGGCGAGCAGTACCTGCCGACCGCCCAGACGGTGCTCGATGCCTTACGGGATGGCCGGGAAAAGCTGCAGCGGGAAAGCGCTCAGCTGCAAGGTACGCTGCAAGTGGCGGCGCCTTCGGATCTGGGGCGAAACATGCTGCTGCCCTGGCTGACGGATTTTCGCAGTCAGCACCCGGCGCTGAATCTGCGCCTGTTTATCTCCGATCAAGTGGCCGATCTGTTTCGCGATCCGGTGGACGTTGCGATTCGCTACGGCGTGATCGAAGACGCTAACTACATCGCGTTGGCGCTGGCGCCGTGGAATCGCCGAGTGCTGGTGGCATCGCCCGAGTATCTGGCGCGCAAGGGCCGACCCGTGGTCTCCGACGACTTGCTGCGCCATGAGTGTTTGCTGTTCACGCTGGCGGGGCGGGTGTACGACAAATGGCGGCTCGGTGGCCGGGTGTTCTCGGTGTCAGGCCCGTTGCTCACCGATGACGCTGATCTGGTGAGACGCTGGGCGGTGGCGGGGCAGGGCGTGGCGTACAAGTCGTGGCTGGATGTCTGCGAGGACGTGCGCGCCGGGCGGCTGGAACTGTTGCTGCCGGATTACCCGGGCGAGCCGACCCCGCTCAACCTGGTCTGCCCGCACCGCAAACAGTTTTCCCCGGCGGTGCAACAGCTGCATTCGCTGTTGAAAAACCGCCTTGCCGGCATGGAAAAGGGGTTGCCGGCGTTGTTGTGAGTACTGCCCAACCCTCTGCGTCCATGGCGCAACTCTCGCCACAATGATGTCCCTGTAGGAGCGTGGCTTGTCCCGCGATCGGCTGCAAAGCAGCCGTAAATTGACTACCTCGGGAAACCTTCCACACCCAGATGACAGGTTTTGCGACGACTTCGTCGCCAATCGCGGGACAAGCCGCGCTCCTACAAGAGCGCGCGCGGCTGCTCAATGCGAATGCCGCGGCTCGCCGCTGCGTGCAATCACCCGCAAATGCAGCGTTGCCGGCTCCAGACATCCGCCAGTGGACAACTGCCCCACCAACTGCCGATACAGCTCCTGCCACGGGGTTTGGGAGGGGGGCATCTTCGGCTCGAACAGCGCGCGGCGTGCGGCCATTTCCTCGTCGCTGACCAGCACGTTGACGCTGCGGTTATTCAAATCCACGCGCAGCCGGTCGTTGGTTTTCAGCAGCGCCAGGCCACCGCCCACCGCTGCTTCTGGCGACATATTGAGGATTGAAGGGCTGGCCGAGGTGCCGCTCTGCCGGCCATCGCCCAGGCACGGCAGCGAATCGATGCCTTGTTTGATCAGCGCAGACGGCGGCGCCATGTTCACCACCTCGGCGCTGCCGGGATAACCGACCGTGCCAGCGCCACGGATCACCAGAATGCAGCGCTCGTCGATTTCCAGCGAAGGATCGTTGATCCGAGCGTGATAGTCCTCCGGGCCCTCGAACACGATCGCTCGCGCCTCGAAACTGTTCTCCGCGCCGGGCTCGGACAGGTAGGTCTTGCGGAACGCCTCGCCGACCACCGACATCTTCATGATCGCGCTGTCGAAAAAATTACCGCTCAACACGATAAAGCCCGCGCGGTGTTTGAGCGGGTCTTCGTACGGACGAATCACGTCGGTGTCGTGGGCGACGGCGTTGCGCACGATGTCACCGATGATTTTGCCGGAGACCGTATAGCAGTCTTCATGCAGCTTGCCCGCCTTCTGCAGCTCGTGCATCACCGCCGGCACGCCGCCTGCGCGGTGGAAGCCTTCGCCCAGATACTTCCCGGCCGGCATGCAATTGACCAGCAACGGCACGTCTTCGCCGATGCGCTGCCAGTCGTCGAGGCTTAACTCGACGCCCATATGCCGGGCGATGGCGATCAGGTGCGGCGGGCAGTTGCTTGAAGCGCCCAACGCCGAGGCGACCGCGATCGCGTTTTCAAAGGCTTCGCGGGTCATGATCTGCGAAGGGCGCACGTCTTCTCGGACCAGATCGCAGATGCGTTTGCCGGTCATGTACGCCATCTGCCCGCGCTCGCGGTACGCCGCCGGAATGCTCGCGCAACCGGGCAGCGACATGCCCAGTGCTTCGGCCAGCGCGTTCATCGAAAGCGCCGTGCCCATGGTGTTGCAGTGGCCGACCGACGGCGACGCGGCGGTGGTCATTTCCATGAAGCCTTCGTAATTAATCTCGCCGGCCGCCATTAAATTCCGCGCGTGCCACAGCACCGTGCCGGAACCGATCAATTCGCCCTTGTGACGACCGTCGAGCATCGGCCCGCCGGACAACACGATGGCCGGCAGGTCGGTGGTCGCCGCTGCCATCAGGCAAGCTGGCGTGGTTTTGTCGCAGCCGGTGGTCAGAACGACGCCATCCAGCGGGTAGCCGTGAAGAATTTCCACCAGCCCGAGGTACGCCAGGTTTCGGTCCAGGGCCGCGGTCGGCCGGCGCGTCTGCTCGGCCATCGGGTGCACCGGAAACTCCATCGGAATGCCGCCCGCATCGCGGATGCCGGCTTTGACCCGCTGGGCGAGCTCAAGGTGATGACGGTTGCAGGGCGCCAGATCAGAACCCGTCTGGGCGATGCCGATGATCGGTCGGCCCGATTGCAGCTCCTCGCGGGTCAGGCCGTAGTTCATGTAGCGCTCGACGTACAGCGCCGTCATGTCAGCGTGTTCCGGATCATCGAACCATTGCTGGCTGCGAAGGGGGCGTTTCGGCGTGTCGGACATGGTTCGGGTCTCTCTTGGAATTAGGTGTGCTGCGTAGGTGTTCAGCGTTACAACAAACCGCGCACGGCAAGATTGCGTATCAACGCGCCGACGCCGAACCTCCACGGCGCCGCGTCACTGCTGTGGGTCACCTCATTGTGCAGCCCGCCGAGCAGGCTGCTGCTGATACTGACCTGATCGCCCAACTTGTGGGTGAAACCGCCGCCGACATGGTCACGGTCGGCGGTCGGGGCGAAGAGGGTACCGAGAAACAGCAGGAAGCCGTCCGGGTATTGATGGTTGGCGTTGAGCGCCTGTCCAGCGATGTCGGCCGGATCACGACTGATCTGCGACATCGAACTTGAGCCTTTCATCACGTAGCCGTCATCGCCTTTTACCTGCAGATCGACCACGCAGTTGCGCACGTCGTCCAGGGAGAAGGTTTCGTCGAACAGCCGAATGAACGGGCCGATGGAGCACGAGGCGTTATTGTCCTTTGCCTTGCTCAGCAGCAGCGCGCTGCGGCCTTCGAAGTCACGCAGATTGACGTCGTTACCCAAGGTCGCGCCGTGGATGTGCCCGCGGCTGTTCACCGCCAGCACCACTTCCGGCTCGGGGTTATTCCACTCGGATTTCGGATGAATGCCCACCTGGCTGCCGCTGCCCACTGCCGCCAGCACCGGCGCTTTGGTGAAAATCTCGGCGTCCGGGCCGATGCCGACTTCAAGGTACTGCGACCACATGCCTTGCTCGATCAGCAGCGCCTTGAGTGTGCGGGCTTGTTCGGAGCCCGGTTTGATGTTGCGCAGGTTGTCGCCAATCGCGTTCTGCACGATGGCGCGCACGCTCTCCGCCTTGGCCGGGTCGCCCGCCGCTTGTTCCTCGATCACCCGTTCGATCATGCTCGCCGCGAAGGTGACGCCGGCGGCCTTGATCACTTGCAGGTCCGCCGGTGCCAGCAAGTGTGGTTTGTTCGGATCGGGCGTTGCGGTCGAATTCGCCAGCAATTCTTCGAGACTGGCGACGCGCGTACCCTGGGCTTCGCGAACGGCGGCCAATGGCGAGTCGACCTCCAGCAAGTCGCTCAACGTGGCGAAGCTCGACGAAAGATCGAACACCCCGTCGCCACGCACCACCACGGGCGACGGGCCGCCAACTTTACCGGGCACCCAGGCGCGGCCGATCAGCGTGCCATTCAGGCCGTCGGCGGGGAGGGTGTTTTCGGGAGTGAGCTGAATCGGCATGGTGAAGTCCTCAACGCTTTTTATGATTTATCAACGACCCTAATCAGCGCCGTCGATAAACTCCAATGACATCTGCTCAAGAATCGATAACATTGGGTTATCGCTTATTGAGGCCGCGCTCATGTCGGACATTTCATTTTCCACGGTCTGTAACTGGCTCAAGTTCAAGCATCTGGTGCTCATCGAAACCCTCGCGCGCACTCGCAACATGCACGCGGCGGCGCAACACATGAATCTCAGCCAACCGGCGGTGAGCAAAATGCTGCGCGAGATCGAGCGGCTGCTGGGCTTTGATGTGTTCGAGCGTCTGCCGCGGAACATGCCGCCGACCGCCCTCGGTGAACACGTGGTGCGCTATGCGCAGATCGCCCTGAACGACGCGAGCAAGTTCGTTGATCAGATCAGCAGTCTGCGCGAGGGCGGGCATGGTTTCCTGAAGGTGGGGGCGATCTTCGCGGCGACCGCGGTGGTGCTGCCGGAAGCCATCGTGCAGTTGAAAGCGCGCTGGCCGCTGCTGTCGATCGAGGTGGTTGAGCAGACCAGCGACCATTTAATGGAAATGCTCGACGACAAGAAGCTTGATCTCGCGGTGGCGCGCTACACCAACGAAAACCAACAGCAGGTGTATGACTTTAAGGCGCTGGCGCCGGAGCCATTCTGCATGGTCGTCAACAGTCGTCACCCGCTGATCGAATTGCCGCAGACGCCGCTGCAAGCGCTCGGAAACTGGCCATGGATTCTGTATCCGCTGGGCACGCCCATTCGCGCACGGATGGAGCAGGCCTTCGCCAAAGCCGGCATCCCCACCCCAAAGAACACCATCGACACCATCTCCATGCAGACCTTTCTCCAGGTGCTGCAGGCAGGGCCGATGATCGCCATGTTGCCAGCCTCGATGGCGCAGCCGCATCTGGATTCCGGTTTGCTGAAAGTGCTGAACACGCCGCTGAAACTGGCGCCCCAGGATTACGGAATTCTCACCCGCCGTGGTGAGCCGTTACTCGGCGCTGCATCGGAATTTGCCGAGATCCTGCTGGCAAATGCAAGGCTGGCCCATCAATAGGCGATAACGCAGCGTTATCAATCAATGGAAACAAGTCATTATCCTAATCAATGCCGTTGTCAGTACCATCGGCCCGTGTTTCGACCCTCACATAACAACAATACAGGCGCCCTCGAGTGCCTGGAGGTCCCACCATGGAAACCGTTTCCCAGCGCCTGCCCGAGTCCTCGGGTCCCGGGCACGCCAACTTTGAAGACCGCACCTACCGCAAAGTCATTCTGCGCATCCTTCCCGTCCTGCTCCTGTGTTACATGGCGGCCTACCTCGACCGCGTGAACATCGGCTTCGCCAAGCTGGACATGCTCAACGACCTGCAATTCAGCAACACCATCTATGCCCTCGGCGCGAGCATGTTCTTCTGGGGCTATTTCCTCTTCGAAGTCCCGAGCAACCTGTTGCTGCATCGCTTCGGCGCAAGGTTCTGGATCGCCCGTATCATGCTCACCTGGGCCATCGTGTCCATGGCCGTCGCGTTTACCGTGCCGCTGGCGAAGTTTTTCCACATCGAGTCGGAGACCATGTTCTACGTGCTGCGCTTCTTGCTCGGCATCTGTGAGGCAGGCTTCTTTCCCGGCGTCATCCTTTACCTCAACTACTGGTTTCCTACCCGTCGGCAAAGCCGGGTGATGGCAGGTTTCCTAATGGCGATGCCGATCAGTCTGACGCTGGGCGGTGTGATTTCCGGCTGGCTGATGACCCGAATGCAGGGCGTCAACGGCATGGCCGGCTGGCAATGGCTGCTGATCATCGAAGGCCTGCCTTCGGTGGTGATGGCATTCGTGGTGCTGGCGTTCATGGCCAATAACATCGACGCGGCCAAATGGCTGTCGCCCCAGGAAAAGGCCATGCTCAAGGCCAATCTGGAGAATGACAGCAAAGGCAAGGCGACGAATTTGCGCGAGGTGTTTTTCAACGGACGCGTATGGCTGCTGGTGCTGATCCTGCTGACGTTCAACACCGGGTTCTACGGGCTGGCGTTCTGGATGCCGTCGATCATCAAAAGCGCCGGCGTCTCCAACCCGATGGACATTGGCCTGCTGACGGCCATTCCCTATGGCATCGCGGTGATCGCCATGACCCTCAACGCGCGGCATTCCAACAAGACCGGCGAGCGCCGCTGGCACGCAGCGATTCCGGCGATCATCGGCGGCATCGGCTTGATCCTCAGCGCCTACTTCGCCAGCAACGTGGTGCTGTCGATCATCTTCCTCAGCGTGTCCGCGTCCGGCGTGCTGAGCCTGATGCCGATCTACTGGACCCTCCCGGGCACCGTTCTGTCCGGCGTCGCGGCCGCTGCGGGGATCGGCATGATCAACGCCATCGGCAACCTGTCAGGCTTCACCGGTTCGATGATCACCGCCGTCGCCGAGAACCTCACCGGCAACATCAACAACGGCACCTACGTGCTGGGCGCCTGCTTGTTCATCAGCGCCGGACTGATTCTGTCGATCCCTCGGGCGATGCTGGGCAATCACAAGGCCGAAGCGCCTGCGCGAGGCGAGGTGCTTTCTCACGCGTAGACGAGAATCAGGGCCTGCCATCGCCAGCCGCGATGGCAGGCTCGCCATTGCCTGATATACGCCGCTCACGGTCACTCCTAGCATCGGTCGCACATGACCTCGCCGTCGGCGAAATGGAGAAGACCTTGTGAGAAATTTCCGGATTGGCCAGATCGTCCCCAGCTCCAACACCACCATGGAAACCGAGATCCCGGCGATGCTCACGTCGCGGTACTCCCTGTTTCCGGACGAGCGCTTCACCTTCCACTCCTCCCGCATGCGCATGATGAAAGTCAGCCCCGAAGAACTGAAGAAGATGGACATCGACAGCGACCGCTGCGCGCTGGAATTGAGCGATGCGCGGGTCGATGTCATGGCGTATGCCTGCCTGGTGGCAATCATGTGCCAGGGCGCCGGCTACCATAACGTCTCCCAGGAGCGCTTGAGCAAAACCGTCGCCACCAACGCCTCCGACGCACCGGTGCTCAGCTCGGCCGGCGCGCTGATCGACAGCCTGCAGATGCTCGACTACAAGAAAGTGTCGATCATCACGCCCTACATGAAGCCACTCACCCAACAGGTCATCGACTACATCGAAGCGGCCGGAATCGAGGTGGTGGACGCCATCAGCCTGGAAGTCTCCGACAACCTGCAAGTCGGTCGCCTCGACCCGATGGATCTGGTTTCCCACGCCGACCGGCTCAACATCGGGCAAGCCGATGGCGTGGTGCTGTCGTGCTGCGTGCAGATGCCGTCGCTGCCCGCCATCCAGGTCGTACAGGATCGGCTGGATAAGCCGGTGTTGTCCGCGTCCGTGGCGACCGTCTACCAGATGCTTAAAACCCTCGGCCTCAAAGCGCAGGTTCCCAACGCCGGCCATCTGTTATCCGGAGCGTTCTGAGGCGATGCCTGACGGGGTACTATGGCGGCCACTCAGGCCAGCACGCCCGGTACCCCACATGAAACTCGACCCTGTCTCGCTGCGCCTCTTCGTCAGCGTCGTCGAAGAAGGCACCATCGCTGCCGCCGCCAAGCGCGAACACATCGCAGCGGCGGCCGTCAGCAAGCGGCTCAGCGAACTGGAAGAGCTGCTCGACTCGCGACTGCTCACCCGCACCAACAAAGGCATCACGCCGACCGACGCCGGCCTGTCGCTGTTGTTCATGGCCCGCAGCGCACTGAACAACCTCAACGACATCGTCCTGCAGATGCGCGACTACTCCAACGGCACGCGCGGCTCGGTGCACGTGCTGGCGAACATCTCCGCGATCACCCAATTCATGCCCGGCTTGATCAAGTCGTTCATGGCGCTGTACCCGCTCATCAACATCGTCCTAGAAGAACAACAAAGCCTGGCGATCACCAAAGCCGTCGCCGAAAACCGCGCCGAGATCGGCATATTCACGCGCTTGCCCCATGGCGCCGACATCGAGGTCTTCCCGTTCCGCACTGATCGCCTCGTATTGATCGTGCCCAACGACCACCCGCTGGCAGGCCGCGAATCAGTGCGCTTCAGCGACACCCTCGACCACGAATACGTCGCCCTGCGCAGCGGCACCCACCTGAATTTCCAACTGATCAAAGCCGCCAATGACCTCGGCCGCTCCCTGAGAATCCGCATGGAGGTCGCCAGCTATGACGCTTTGAGCCTGATGGTTCAGGCCGGCGTCGGCATCGGCATCATGCCCGAGGGCAGCGTAGGGATTTACCGAATGGACGGCGCGAAAGTGGTTCAGCTGGAAGAGGAATGGGCCAGTCGCGAACTCAACGTTTGCGTGAGGTCGCGGGAAGGGTTGTCGGTGGCGGGGGCGTTGTTTTTGCGGCATGTGTTGGCGGGGTGAGGTTGATCGCCGTTATCCTCGACTATCGCCGAATGGACCCTATGACATGCTGATTTTTGATTGCACCCAGCACGCCGCTGATTTCTTCTCCAAGAAAGTGAAGGGCAAGATCATCAGCGTTGTGCAGCCCGCCGCCGCTGCCCAATCGCTGGAAGCGGACAGCGCAGCCCACGAGCGAGTGGATCGCTGGCAACTGCACGTCACCAAATTCGGCAGGACCCATGTCCTGCTCGCCATGAAAGTCGACACGCGCTACGCGATGATGTTTGTGGGTCTGAAACCCAACGACGTGCAGGGTTTTCTGCAGCAGTTCAACGCTCGATACCTTCTTGAAATGCTTGTGTTGGCGGGTAATGTTCGCGGGCAAATTCCGCCTCAGGCTGAGCTCTAGCGACACGTCGACGTGTGGGAAGAAAGCCTCCAACCCGTACATTTTTTCAAGCGTAGCGACCGAAGCGTTCAGGCGCATATCAATGATGTGCTCTACATGGCTGCATACGATGCCTACGAAGGAGAAGGGCTGCCAGTTGAGGCGCCGGATCTCATCGCTTTCGGTGAGGTGCCCAACGGGATGTTTCGAACAATCAGGGGCGGGGATTACTTCATTCCGGCTGAGCTGGAGCTGAAGCAGGCTTTTCCGAGGTTCGGAATGGTGATGACCGAGGTGGAGATTTCGGAGGGGTATAAGAGCTGGAGGTCACGTCGACGTGAGCACGATCTTGGGCCTGAATTTGAGGATTAACACATAGAAGATCAGGCCTTCGCGTGCAAGAAGAGCCTATGTTGAGCCACTTGAAAGAACGCTCGAATCGCTCAAAACCATGATGCAGCCAGTGTAAGGAAGCACAGATGAACAGACTTGAACGGATCAAAGGCTGCCTGCTCGGCGGCGCGGTGGGCGATGCGCTGGGTGCGCCGGTTGAATTTCTCAAATGGAACGACATCCGCGCCACGTTCGGTGCGCGTGGCATCGTCGATTTCGCCCCGGCTTACGGCCGCGTGGGCGCCATCACCGACGACACGCAAATGATGCTCTTCACCGCTGAAGGCCTGCTGCGCGCCCATGTGCGCGGTATCTCCCGCGGTATTTGCCACATACCCGGCGTCATCCACCATGCGTTGCTGCGCTGGTTGATGACTCAGGACTATTCGCCTGCCATCACAAGCGTCAGCCTGGATGGCTGGCTGGTGAAGGAGCGCGAGTTGTGGTCCCGCCGCGCGCCCGGCCTCACCTGTCTAAGCGCATTGAAGGCCAGTACGGAATTTGGCTCTTTCGCCCAAAACGACAGCAAAGGCTGTGGCGCCGTCATGCGCGTTGCGCCGTGCGCGTTCTTCCGCAACGGCTTTGACAACGCCGCTGACTCCGGCCGTCTGACCCACGGTCACCCGACGGGCTACATGGCGGGCGGTATTTTCGCCGACATTCTCCAGCGCATCGTCGACCGCCAAGACAGTCTGGATGACGCCATAGCCAAAAGTCTGGCCGAGCACGGGGACAAACCTGGAATGGAGGAAACCCGAGCGATCGTCGAGCGCGTGCTCTTCTTTAGCTACGAAGGCCACCGCCCAGCCCCCGAGCGGATCGACGAACTGGGCGGCGGATGGATCGCGGAGGAAGCCTTGGCCATTGGCATCTGGTGCGCACTGACTGCGACATCGTTTGAAGACGGCGTGATCAATGCCGTGAACCACAGCGGCGACAGTGACAGCACCGGGCTGATTGCTGGGCATATGCTGGGTATTCAGCACGGCTTGGAGGCGATCCCGGATCGTTGGCTTGCGCCGCTTGAATTGCGGGAAGTGATTGAGGCGGTGGCGGATGATATGGAGCGGGTGCCGAGGGTGTTTACGGGGTATGGCGGGGAGTTTGATGACGAGATTTGGAAGCGGTATCCGGGTGGGTGATAAGCCTCGGTGTTCTGTTGATGGACCGGCCATCGCGGGCGATCAATTTGGTCAGCGGTTGCTGACCAAATGTAAGCGCTCGATATCGCTGGCATTCAATATATTTCGGCTGATCCCGAATGCTGTGCTCCCGATGTAACTCTGCCCGGTAGGATGGGTTTTATGACGTGTATTGGCAAATTAACGCGAATCGTCGTTATCCTCGGTCCTCGCTCAGCGAACTACCTCAAGCGTGGTTTTTTCAATACAGAAGGATCTAACTTTGCCAATCAAAACGGATATTTGGACCGTAGACGCTGCGCCCACCAAGCTTGTACCGAGCCGATTGCCAAGCGAGCAGTTTCTCGAAGACATGATCGTGAATGCGCCAGACATCCTCTCGGACGAGTGGATGCTCATCGGACGGCAAGAAAGTACCGGCATGGGCGGAAGAATCGACCTGCTTGCAGTCGCTCCGGACGGTGCGCTAGTGCTGATTGAGCTCAAACGGGATCGTACTCCTCGTGAGGTCGTTGCACAGGCGCTTGATTACGCCGTCTGGATTGAAAAGTTACGCAGCGACGAAATCGAATTGATCTACAAACGTTTCCGGCCGGGACGCAGCTTGGGCGATGACTTCCGTCAGCGATTTGGGCGCATGCTGGGTGAAGGCGATCTGAACAACAGCCATCAGTTGATCATTGTCGCCACAGAACTGGATGCAAGCAGCGAGCGCATCGTTTCCTACCTAAGCGAGCGAGACATCCCGATCAACGTCCTGTGCTTTCAGATCTTTCAAGCTGGCGAGCGTCAACTGCTCAGCCGGTCGTGGCTGCTCGATCCTGCGCAGACTCAGGTCAATGCAGCATCAACGGGCGAGTCTCAAAACGAACCGTGGAACGGCGAGTTCTATTGCTCGTACGGGGTATCAACAGCGCGATCGTGGGATGACGCTGTCGAGTTCGGGTTCATCTCTGGGGGCGGCGGAAGTTGGTACAGCAAAACCTTGCGGGTACTTGCACCAGGCGACCGCGTTTGGGTGAACGTTCCGCAGCAAGGTTACGTCGGCGTATGCCGGGTCGCCGCCGCGGCTGCGCCCGCTAGCGCGTTTACAGTCATGAGGGATGGCGTCGACGTCCCGGTACTGGAAGCGGTGACACGCGGCAGTTATCACGCTGAGTTTTTTGATGACCTGGAACGGTGCGAGTATTTCGTTGGCGTTGAATGGTTACAGACGGTCCCGCTTTCGCAGGCCGTGCGGGAAGTTGGATTCTTTGGTAATCAGAACACGATCTGCCGTCCTAGTACCCCGAAGTGGCGGTGGACGGTAGAGCGATTGAAAACCTTTTTTCAAAGGTGTGATGAGGGAGGCCTGGGCAGTGGTGAGTCCCGTTAACTGGGTTGCTGCTGAATCGGTCTTATGAGGCGGCTCATGAGTAGCTACATGCATCTGCACAGCTTTATGTACGAGGTCGGCGAAGGCGTTGGCGAATTTTTATTAGCTGAAGAAAAGGCAGCGTTCCAACCGCTTAATCTTCCAGAGATCGTAAGAAAATCTTTTGGTAAAGGCGGGATCGTGGAGCTTGTCCACGCCGTAATTCTGAAGCGGCAGATTAGGTCCTACATTAGACGACACATGACCGATGACGGGTTGGCGTATGTGTACCCTCCGTTCGGCCAGGAAACGTCCTTCGCAGAAGACTATTTTGAAGGTGATCTATACGATTTCCTGTCTAGCGTCTTGGTCTTGCTGGATGCCGAAATCAAGGTGAGGCGAGGAAGGCTCCTTCGGCTCTAATCGTGCCGTTGACAGGCTATTTATTTATCCAAGGCTGAATATGCGATACACATACCTATCTGGATTCATGTTTTCTGTCGGCGATGCCGTAGGCGAGTTTCTAACCGAGGAGGAAAAGACAGAATTCGAACCCCTCACGCTGCCCCAGATAGTCAGCGAATACATCGGCGACGGCTTTCTGGATTTGCTGCATGCGATCTTGTTCAAAAGGCAAATAAAAGTCTATATCCGAAGGCATATGACGCCCGAAGGGTTGGAGTACGTCGACCCTCCGTTTGGTCAAGATACTTCCTTCGCCGAAGACTACTTCGAAGGCGATTTGTATGTATTCCTGACCACCGTATGCGCATTGCTCGACGGCGAAATCAAAACCCGAAGAAAAAAACTTTTCGGATTCTGATTGGGAGATATGCATCCTCAAGCCTCTACTGGATCGTCTGTCGCAACGCTTCGCGGGTCAAGAAGTGCTACGGTAGTCGCCTGTATCCAGCCCAGCCGACTTCAAAATCTTCAGAATCACCAGCGCATACGCTCGGCGCTTCGTCTTATTGTCCAACAGCTTAAGCGATAGCTCCTCGTGGTCGGTCAGGGCGTCCAATACCGGGTCCAGTCAGTAGCAGCTTTTGCCTTTTTTGCAACAACTGCCTGACGTTGCAACTCGCTTCTGTCAAAGATTTTTTAAGGTGGCGCGAGATAACCGATTTGTCTCGCGCAAACAGCGCGTGTACTCCAGAGAATAGCTTGTTGAGTGTGCCGACGCAGGGCATGTTAATCAGCGCGTCGTCCGGATGACGATCAAGTTCCTTGATCGCTATCAGGATGCCGAAACCCTCCATCGCGTGGCTGCCGGGGTAAATGACGTTGAAGGTCCGCATGATCGTCGGCAGCCCGCCGACGCTGGCGAACAACGCTAGCTGAAAGTGGCGCCAGAAGCGCGAAGTCTGGATGTCCTGAAGGATGGTCATCACATGCCCAGCTCGTCGTACACCTTCGCGCATATTGATGCGGGCCCTGCGAATCGGTATGGCATAGGTTTGCAATGACGTAAGGAAGGTTCAGTTCGAGAATGATCTCGATTTCATAAGCGAGAAATGAATCGCCGTCGCCGTCTTTGGGTCGGCGCATCTTTGCGACCCAGAAAAATCACTTGCTTGGTGTTGTTGATACGCTTGCGCGCAGCCGGCGTTTGATGGTCTGTGGCGAACTGCTGTCCCGCGCTTCAATCAAGTCATATGCATTAAAGAAGTTGGAATCGATATTCTCATTTTTCTTCGAGGCCTCCATCAGCGGGTAGTACTCATGACGACCTCCCTGTATTGAAGGTGCTGTCGCTTCGTTGATTACTGGGCAATTGCATGAACTTGACCAGCCATTTGCATTCGACTTGACCAGTCGTTTGCATCCGACTTGACCAGTGCGCATGATGCCAGTGTGAATCCTGCCCGGGTGGCAATGACGGCTGCCGGGCTTCTGTCCTATCAAATAATCAGCACGCGCTTAGGAGAGGAACATGAAAGGTTTTCTGGTCACTTTCTTTACTCAACAGAATCGTCGCTATCAGGGAAAGATGCTCGGCGACTGGATCGTTGATTTGGCGAAAGAAATGGGACTGCGGGGTGCGACTCTGTCCACAGGTATCGAAGGCTTTGGGCATACCGGCCGGCTGCATTCCTCGCATTTTTTTGAACTAGCGGATCAGCCTACCGAAATTCGTATGGCCATTACCGAGGACGAATCTGTGCAGTTATTCAAGCGATTGGAGCTTGAAGATATCTCGTTATTTTACATAAAAACCCCAGTTGAGATGGGCTTCGCCGGAACAGAAGTCACCTAGTCTGGCCTGCTTTCATAAGCGGTGACTCGAAGACGCCTACGCTTGCCTCGTGCTCCGAAACACGATTTTACATTTTGGACAGAGCTCGCTAAGATCGGCTCATTGGAGATGGCATTCCTCCATTAACCAACCGCTGTGCCCGTAGCAGCTGATGATGCCTACAGAAACCTGATCAACCAGGTCTGTAGGCGTTCGCGCCCAGAATCCCCTTTTTGGTCAGGCCCACTTACATTTTTGTGGCTGGCCAAATGTCTAAATTTCGACGACCTGAACAACTCGACTTACTGCCCTATATTGCGAAATGGCTTGCGCTTGCTGGTCTTGTAGCTCTTTTGGCAGGCTCTGCCTCTGCGTTATTCCTCCTTTCTTTGGATCATGCCACCCAGTGGCGAGAAGCCCATCCCTGGGTGCTCTGGCTCCTGCCAGTTGCTGGCTTTGCCGTGGGACTTGCGTATCACCTGATAGGCAAACCAGTTGATGCCGGAAACAACCTGATCATCGATGAGATCCACGATCCTAAAAAGACTATTCCCTTGCGCATGGTGCCGATGGTGCTAATCGGAACCGTGGTTTCCCACCTCTTCGGTGCATCTGTGGGACGTGAGGGAACGGCGGTGCAGATGGGCGGCGCTCTTGCGGATCAATTGACGCATGTCTTTCGGCTACGCCGCGAAGATCGCCGGGTGATTCTCATGGCCGGTATCAGTGCTGGCTTTGCGTCCGTCTTCGGCACCCCTCTTGCCGGGGCTTTGTTCGGACTTGAAGTGTTGGCCATCGGACGCATGCGTTACGACGCGCTTTTCCCTTGCGTGGTTGCGGCAATCGTTGCTGACCAGGTGGGGAAAGCCTGGGGAGTGGTTCATACGCATTACGTCATTGGCGAAGTGGTTCCCGTGCAGCTCTGGAGCGTCATGGCTGTGGTCGCCGCTGGGATTATCTTCGGCCTCACTGGCCTGCTATTCGCGACGACCACCCATAAGCTAGGGGCTTTCGTTAAACGACTTATCTCCTATTCGCCATTACGACCATTCGCCGGCGGCCTTCTGATCGCAGTGGCAGTGTGGGCGCTTGGTAGCAACCATTACACCGATGTCGATAAGTACATCGGACTGGGGATTCCGAGCATCGTCCAATCCTTTCAAATGCCAATGGCTCCTTGGGACTGGCTTGGAAAGATGTTGTTCACCGTTGTCTCCCTGGGGACTGGATTCAAGGGCGGCGAAGTCACTCCGCTGTTTTACATTGGAGCCACCTTGGGGAACGCGCTAGCGCCCCTCTTACATCTTCCCTTCGGCATGCTGGCTGGTATCGGTTTTGTCGCTGTCTTCGCTGGTGCAGCTAATACGCCACTGGCAACCATTGTCATGGCCATGGAGCTCTTCGGGCCTGAAATTGCTCCGCTTGCAGCCATTGCCTGTATCGCAAGTTACCTCGTATCCGGGCATACCGGGATCTATCACGCCCAGCGCGTCGGTCACAGCAAGCATCACCGTCCTCTGCCGAAGGAAATCCGGCTCTCCGATATCAAGCAATTTCATGCTCAAAGTGAATCCGCCAGCGAGCGCAAAGTGACTTTTATTGGGGAAGAGAAATGACCGAACATCGCCAAGATCGCCTGACAGCTTTGCAGCTCTATTTCCCTGGCGCTAGTCGGGCTCGAGTTACAAATTTCTGGCATCACCTGAGTGCGCCCGCACTTGCCCAACACCTTCTTAAAGTCGCGCAGAAAGCCAAGATTGATCAGGTCATGCTCAAACCGATTTCTGCGGGCTATTTGACGGGCCATCGCATTTCCCATCATCACCCGGAGCTTGGTGATATGCGTCATCCGCAGTGTCTGGAATTGCTGGATACAGAGGTCAAGCTGCGCACCTTCCTGCGCGACCACGCTGACGAGTTGCGCAAGGTGCGAGCAGTTCTTCTCTTATGCGAGTTACCGCTCAGTGAAGCCTTGTAATTCAGTTCGAAGAAACAGTTCGCAAATGAAGAGGCATAGCCGACTAACCGTTGGTCGCTCTCGCCACATTAGAGGATGTTGCCATGAATGGCTTTCAACTGACGTTTTTCACTGAACAGAGTACCAACTACCAGCATCTTCCACTCGGGGAGTGGCTGGTTGAGTTCGCCAAACGAGAGGGCATGTTGGGAGCGACGCTGGTGAGCGGTACGGAAGGCCTGGATCATTTAGGACATTTGCATACCGCGCATTTCCTCAGCGGTGCTGATCATCCGGTCACAGTGACGATATCCACTGATGAGCCCGGGTGCGAGAAGTTGCTGGAAGCATTGGCCAAGGAGGCGTTTTCGCTGAGCTTTATCAAATTGCCCATCGAGTACGGTCGAGTGGGCCAGGCGAAAAGCTGAAAACCACGGTTTGTTGGACAACCAGTAAAAAGGATAAACGCCATGTACCGAATTTATAACCTGCGTCCACAGCCAGCCCCCGTCAACTGGGCTCGTGACAACAGGCCGCTCCTCGTAGGACTGGTTTTTTGGGCGCTTTTTTTGGCGGGCATTGCAGGCAGCCAAAAGGTATCGAGCGAGGGTTGGTACATCGTCACCTCGCTCGAAGGCGCCTTGGTCACGATGCGCATGCCCAGTGAGAAATCCTGCAAGGCAGACGTGACCATCACCTGCGTACCTGGCTACGAGCTGAGAGCACAGCAACGTTGAACGTTACGAGCGCGATGGTGGTGGGCAATCCAAAGATGAGATTGCGAAATGGAACTCACCGACGTCGGCTCATCAAAACCACTTTAGAGAAATGGGATACCACATGAGCGCAGTGATGCTGAGCATCGTATTCGGGCTTGTGATGGGCAGGCTTTTTACAGGATCCGTCTATGAATTCGTCGCGCTTTTCATCGTAAGCATTGGAGTGTCGTTGCTGACGTTTCATCTGCTAGATCAAAGGCGGGCCATGCTACAAGCCCAGACTGCGTACTGCTGTTCTGTGATGGTTGCGTCAAACCAAATGCTGGAGCTTTTCCAGATGGCAAAGGGAGGGCAATTCATGCCCTTGGTGGGAGAGATTCCTGAGCTAATTATTGGAGGCTTCTTGGTTCCCGCAATTGCGGTGTCGGCAGTGCAGCTGTTCAGAATACTCATGGAGAGCTGACTTCCGAAATCGAGGCCTCTCGACTTATTCACATGGTTAATGACGTTCCCGAATCGTCCCTTGGAGAAAATCAATGAAAACGCAAATCCAGGCTATTCATGCACGTGAAATTCTCGATTCACGCGGTAACCCTACCGTTGAAGTCGACGTCACCTTGGAGTGCGGAACACTGGGCCGGGCTTCAGTCCCGTCCGGTGCCTCTACAGGCGCTCACGAAGCTGTTGAGTTGCGTGACCATGATCCAAAGAGGTATTCCGGCAGAGGAGTGTTAAAGGCCGTTAGCAATGTGAATACCGAAATACTTGAGTCTCTGAGAGGCCAGGATGCAGTTGACCAGGAACAGATTGATCATCTGATGATTAAGCTGGATGGAACACCTGATAAGTCTAGGCTTGGAGGAAACGCCATCTTGGGCGTCAGCCTCGCCGTAGCCAGAGCGTCGGCTTCTGCGATGAAAGTGCCCTTGTTCCAATATCTGGGCGGCGAGCAAGCAGCAAGAATGCCCGTCCCAATGTTCAATATTCTCAATGGCGGTGTTCACGCAAACTGGCAAGGCCCTGACTTCCAAGAATTTATGATTGCACCTACAGGGGCTGGCAGTTTCAAGGAAGCCTTGCGTTGGGGCGCTGAGGTGTACCACGAGCTGAAAGCGGTGCTTAAGGACGCCGGCTACTCAACAGC
Source organism: Pseudomonas sp. W2Oct36 (assembly GCF_041060465.1). Lineage (NCBI taxonomy): Bacteria > Pseudomonadati > Pseudomonadota > Gammaproteobacteria > Pseudomonadales > Pseudomonadaceae > Pseudomonas > Pseudomonas sp. W2Oct36. The sequence goes on along the minus strand of NZ_JAUERW010000011.1, from coordinate 79,604 downwards.
GGTCGGAGATGAAGGCGGCTTTGCGCCGACGCTCAAGAAAAACTCAGATGCCATTGAGCTGATCATTAAGGCAATTGAAAGGGCCGGTTATACCCCTGGATCTCAGATCGAGATCGCTATCGACCCAGCATCCAGCGGTTTCTATGAGAACGGTCTTTACCATCTGCGCTCTGAAGGTCGTAAGGTCGATGCTCAAGAGCTGATTAGTCTCTATTCCTCCTGGGTCGACAAGTACCCGATTGCGGTACTGGAAGATGGCCTCGCGGAAGACGATTGGTCGGGCTGGAAGCAATTGAATGCTGCGCTGGGTAACCGGATCGAGTTGGTTGGAGATGACCTGTTTGTCACCAACGTCGAACGGATTCAACGAGGCATCAAAGAAAACGTCGCCAATGCTGTACTGATTAAACCCAATCAAATCGGAACCCTGACTGAGACCAAAGCCGCCATCGTAATGGCTTACGGGGCAAATTGGGGAGCTATGGTTTCTCATCGTAGCGGGGAGACTGTAGACAGCTTCATCGCAGATCTGACTGTTGCCATGGGTACTGGCCATCTCAAGACGGGCGCTCCATGTCGAGGGGAGCGGGTCGAGAAATACAATCAGTTTCTGAGAATAGAAGAGCATCTTGGCAGCCATGCGTTTTATGCAGGACATGATGCATTCGTGCGCTGACGGCCTATAGCCGGTAAACCTGTTGTACTGGTTACCGTAAAAAACGAACCACATATCGCTGTTGGCAAAAACGTCAGTGGCATTGGCCTTTCCTAGACGCTTGGAGATATGAGCATGAGCTACACGGATATTCCAGCTGGTAACGCGATCCCCGATGACTTCTTCACCGTTATCGAGATTCCTGCAAACCACTCGCCGATCAAGTACGAGGTGGACAAGCCGAGTGGACAAATTTTCGTAGACCGCTTTCTCAGCACGCCCATGTTCTATCCGGCCAACTACGGGTTCATTCCAAATACGTTGAGCGATGACGGAGACCCGTTGGACGTCTTGGTGATTTGCCCTTACCCGGTATCGCCTGGCGTTGTCATTCGTAGTCGCCCGGTTGGCGTGATGTACATGACGGACGAAGCTGGAGCGGATGCCAAGGTGATCGCGGTGCCTCATGAAAAACTAAGCTCTGTGTACAGCAACATAAAGGAATTCTCTGACCTCCCTGCATTACTCCTCGCACAGATCCAGCACTTCTTCGAAAGCTACAAGGCATTGGAGCCGGGTAAGTGGGTAAAGATGGGCCGTTGGGGGAGCGCAGATGAGGCCCGAGAAGAGATTCGCAAATCGGTAGCTACGTATAAACCAAAAAAGGGGGACCACTCGCCACATTAAAGGATGTGGCCACCTGTGTACCGAGCTACGCTCCAAGCACTGCAATAATGTCACTGATGGCGAAGTAACCCAAGGACTGCATTCCTGAACGGACTAGAGATTCCCGAGGCATTTAAAGGGTGTCAGTTCACTCAATGATAGCCTGCCTGATCGTTAACCTTTCCTCGGAACACGGAGTAGCTCCAAATGGTGTAGCCCAGAATGATCGGGATAATGAGCAGAGCACCTACAAGCATAAAACCTTGGCTTTGCGGGGGGGCTGCGGCATCCCAGATCGACGTCAACGGTGGGACGATGTTCGGCCACAGGCTGATGCCGAGGCCGCTGTAACCCAGAAAGATCAATACCAGGGTCAAGATAAAAGGCGCGTAGTGAGCACTGCTCGCCACGGCCCTGAACAACCCCCACATAGTCACCAACACTAGGACTGGCACCGGCAGGAACCAGAACAGGTTCGGTAGGCAGAACCAGCGTGCAGCGATATCGCCATGGGCGAGCGGCGTCCATAAGCTGACCACGGCGATCACAGCCAGCAGTGCCAACGTCAAAGGACGGGCCAGGTTATGCATGGCTTTTTGCAGCACGCCTTCAGTTTTCATGATCAGCCAGGTGCAGCCAAGCAAGGCATACGCAACTATCAGCGCAGCGCCGCAGAACAGACTGAACGGCGTCAGCCAGTCTAGGCCGCCCCCGGCGTACTGGCGATCGACCACCGGGAGGCCGTCGATGTAGGCGCCCAACGCCACGCCCTGGAAGAAGGTCGCCACCAGGGAGCCGCCGATAAAGGCCTTGTCCCAGATGTGGCGCTTCTCGTCAGTGGCCTTGAAACGGAACTCGAAGGCCACGCCGCGGAAAATCAGCCCGAACAGCATGAAAATCAGCGGCAGGTACAGGGCCGACAGGACCACCGAATAGGCCAGCGGGAAGGCGCCGAACAACGCCGCGCCGCCAAGCACGAGCCAGGTTTCGTTGCCGTCCCAGACAGGCGCGACCGTGTTCATCATTACGTCGCGATCGCCCGAGCCCTTCATGAAAGGAAAAAGAATGCCAATCCCTAGGTCAAAGCCGTCCATAATTACGTACATCATGATGCCGAAGATGATGATCACGGCCCAAATCAGCGGAAGATCAATGCCCATGAGTCAATGCCCCTTGTGATGGCTATCAGCATCGCCACCGTGGGCGGCAGATAGAGGACGGGCAGGTGTTCGCAGATGGCCAGGCCCACCGTGGCTAAGCGCGTCGCCTTCGTGATTTTGGGGTCCTTTACGTACCAGGCGCATCATGTAGCCCAAGCCGGTTCCGAAAAGCGCGAAATAAACCAGGACAAACAGCACTAAGGTAATGCTCATCTGCGCCACGCTATGGTTCGACGAAGCATCGGCAGTGCGCAGCAGTCCATACACTACCCAAGGCTGACGACCGATTTCAGTGGTAAACCAGCCGGCCAATAGGGCGATCAGCCCTGACGGCCCCATAAGCATCAGGAAGTATAAGAACGAGCGGCACCGGTAGAGCGTGCCGCGCTTTCGCAACCATAGACTCCACAGTCCAGTGAAAATCATCAGCATTCCCAAGCCAACCATGATACGGAACGACCAGAACACGATAGTCGAGTTGGGGCGATCCTCCGGCGCAAAGGATGCCAAGGCAGGAATCTGACGATCCAGGCTGTGGGTAAGGATCAAACTGCCCAAGTAGGGAATCTCGACGGAAAACCGGGTCTTCTCAGCCTTCATATCGGGCCAGCCAAACAGGATCAACGGCGTCGGCTCATTGCCCACGTTTTCCCAGTGGCCCTCTATTGCCGCAATTTTTGCCGGCTGATGCTCCAAAGTGTTCAACCCGTGAGCATCGCCCACCACGGCTTGTATCGGCGCCACAATCAACGCCATCCACATCGCCATTGATAACATTCGACGGACGGCCGGGTTATCGCGACCTCCCAACAGGTGCCAGGCTGCTGAAGCGCCGACAAAGAACGCCGTTGCCACGAAGGCAGCAATCGACATGTGCACCAGGCGGTAAGGAAAAGACGGATTGAAGATAATCTTCAGCCAGTCCATCGGAATCACTTGACCATGATCAATTTTGAAGCCCTGTGGGGTTTGCATCCAGCTATTAGAGGCGAGAATCCAGAACGAGGAAACCAAGGTGCCAACGGCCACCATCACGGTAGAAAAGAAATGTAGGCCACGGCCGACTCTACTCCAACCAAAAAGCATCACACCCAAGAATCCAGCTTCAAGAAAGAAAGCCGTCAGTACCTCGTAGGTCAGTAGGGTCCCCGTTATAGGGCCGGCGAAATACGAAAATCTGCTCCAATTGGTACCGAACTCATACGCCATGACCAATCCTGACACCACACCCATACCGAAGTTGACTGCGAAGATTTTGATCCAAAAGTGGTATAAGGTCCGATAGGTATTGTCATGCGTCCTCAACCAAAGACCTTCCAACACTGCTAGATAAGCAGCCAGCCCGACGGTAACTGCCGGGAACAGGATGTGGAATGAAACGGTGAAAGCGAACTGCATTCGCGCGAGGTCAAGAGCTTGAAGATCGAACATATCGTGGCCTCCTAATGGCAATTTCGTATCAATAGAGGAAGCGTCTTGTCAGTGTCGACTCACCAAGGCACCGCCCCCCTCGGGATTTCGCTTGAAGCGCGAGAAATTTTTCTGCTGATGCCGAACGTTGCGCAACTGACGCGCTGGGTGATTTCCCAGTCCACGGGCGACAAAACCTTGCCGTATTTCGATCCGTTGGATGGCGGCGTCTACGCCAAAATATTGATATTGCTAGAGTCACCCGCGCGAACGGTCAGTCGTGCACGGTATGTCTCACGAGACAATCCGGGGCCTGCACAACGCAACCTCAAAAGTTTCATGGAACAGGTTGGGTTGGAACGCCGAGAGACCGTTATCTGGAATCTATATCCTTGGCTGCCCGATCTTGAAAAGCCCAAGGCGTCGCTCCGCAGGGCGCAAATTGAGGAGGGAATTGAGAAGCTAATCACGCTGCTTCCGCATTTTCCTGATCTCGCGACTGTCGTATTTGCCGGACGTGTCGCTCAGCAGGCGATGCTGCGGGTTCGACACGCCTTTCCCGATATCTCATTGCTCGAGATGCCACACCCCAGCCCGCTTTCTGTTTGCACTCACCCGAGTGTTCGGCAACGCATCCTATCCACGCTGCGTGACGCCAAACAGTCGATTGAGTAGCCAAAGGTTCAGGGTTTGCTCATCTTGTTCAGCGAGGCGATGCAGGGCGAGATGAACAAGTTGCCGCGATACGCGCCTACCAAAGTTTTGGCCGCGACGATGATCCACATGATCGCAAGCAGCAATACCAGTACCACGCCCACAAAATTGAAGAACGCGAGGTGCAACATGGAGCCCAATTTAAGGGTAGTCACCGCATACACGCCTAGCGGAAAGGTGAAACCCCACCAGCCGAGGTTGAAAGGAATACCCTCCCTGAAGTAGCGACCGGTAATCAGCAGCGCCAAAACCATCCACCACAATCCAAGCCCCCAAAACAGCACACCACCGATCAAGCCAATGCCCTCGGCAACGCCTCCGATGCCGGCCATTCCATGAGCGGCGAAGATCGCCGGAGCGTCGCTGCCGAGTACCAGCATCCCCAACGCACCAGTACCAATGGGCCCTAATGAAAGCCAGCTCGATGCCGCCATGCTCTCATGAGGCAATTTATGCAATGCCATGCGCAGCAGCAGAATCACCAGAATACTCAAGGCAACGGGCACTGAGTATGCCCATAGCACGTAGCTGGTGATCAACAGGGTGAACTGTGCACTCGCATCAGCAAGGTGCGGCGCCAGTAGCCCACCACTGGCGGCGGCTACCTCGGCCGCAACCACAGGTAGCAGCCATACTGCTGTCATCTGGTCGATACTGTGCTGCTGGCGGGTAAACATCATGAACGGGATCAGAACCCCGCACGCCAACGCCATGGCGACATCGATCCACCACAGGACTTCAGCTAAAGCGACAACCCCATCCCCCCAGCGTGGCAAGCCATAAAGGAGAAATCCGTTGATGATTGTCGCCAGCCCCATGGGGATGGTTCCAAAAAACATCGACACGGTGGAGTGACCGAAGATCTGTTTGGCTTCATTAAAGAACAGGGCCCAGCGGCTTGCGTACAACACCGTAAAGAGGCAAAACAACGCGATATTGAAAAACCACAAGGCTTCACCTAACACTTTGGGCCACTGCGCGGCAAATGGCAGTTGGCCCAAAGCCAGAGCCAGAATCCCGGTGCCCATCGTGGCGGCGAACCAGTTAGGTGTGAACTGCCGGATCGCTTCTCGTGGATTGGACAATGCTGCCAGTGGATGGCTGCCGCCCATAATCGCTGCGAGTCGTGTATCACTCATTTTCGCGCTCCCGCTTCAGTGTTCATTCAATGTGACTTGCCTGAAGTATAGCTTGATGAGGTTAGCGGCTAAACGGATAGTATAGGTTTACGTTACCTGTTAAAGAGGTAGAAAATTGAAGTTAAGCCTACGTCAATTGCAAATCTTCTGCGCCATTGCGCAACAGGGCAGCACCACCAGCGCGGCCATCGCTGTGTCACTTTCGCAATCGGCCACCAGCGCCGCACTCAACGAGTTGGAAAGCGCCTTGGATACCCGGCTTTTCGATCGCGTAGGCAAACGCTTGGTGTTAAACAATAACGGCCAAGCATTACTGCCCCAGGCCAGAAGCATGCTTGAGAACGCGTTGCAGATAGAAAACAGCTTCCTTCCAGGGCATGCAGAGCTGAAGACTCGCTTGCGGGTAGGCTGTAGTACCACTATAGGCAACTATGTTTTGCCATTGATACTTGGCGAGTTACGCCAATCGGCTCCGCACCTGCGGGTCGATGTTGATATGGCCAACAGCATGGCTATCGCCCGGAAGGTCGCAGATTTCGAGATTGATATGGGACTGATTGAGGGACCGTGCCACTTGCCCGAACTGAGTGCCGAACCTTGGCTTGTAGATGAACTGCTCATTGTAGCGGGCCAACGTCACCCTTTAGCACTCAAGTCGCAGGTCACCCTTGATGACCTGCGTACTGCTGAGTGGCTTCTCCGCGAACCTGGCTCGGGCACTCGGGAGGAAGTCGAACAGTTGCTGTTGCGTCACCTGCACGACCTCGCTGAAACCCGCCAGATCGGCAGCTCAGAAGCCATCAAACACGTCCTTGCACAAGGCATCGGCATCAGTTGCCTGTCGAGCAGGGTCGTTCGGGATCTGCTGACTTCTCAAGACCTGATTGAACTGCCGCATGCGTTGCCTGGGCTGAGCCGGCGCTTTTTTCTGATCCGCCACCGGGAAAAATTCATCTCGTCCGGACTTGAACGGTTCTGGCAAAGTTGCACTCAGTTTGCGAGCCAAAGCTAACGAAATCTATTTGAAAAGTAGGTAACTACTACCACAACAACTTGTTTTCGGAATTTATCCCAAGCGCTTAAGGTCAACTCATTGTCTAGCAGCAATCAGCGAGCTGCATTTGCCAAGGCGCAATCTCACGCCTGGCTGCCCCTTGTGAGGAACCTTTGATGAATGTGATCAAGAAAACAGTGACTGCACTGGCGTTGGGTATCGCGCTCGCCGCATCAATGAGTGCGTCGGCAGCGGAAGATCGCTGGACCTTCGATGGTGATATTCATAACAACTCACTGGCTGTCAGCCCTGACGAATCGACAGCCGTAGTCTCCTACAGTCAGCGTCCTGACGTGGTGGTCTACGACTTGAAAACCGGCAAGGTTCGTCAGGTTCTCACCGGCTATATCACGCCACGCAACATTGTCTTTTCTCCAAACGGCGATGTGTTCTACCTTTCCGACAGCAGCTTAGGGGTCGTTCGTAAGATCGACACCAAAACATTAAAAGTCATCGCAGATCTTCCGTTAGGTGCAGGTGCTTTTGGTACCACGCTCAGCAAGGATGGGAGCCTGCTCTACGTCAACAACGAGGCCGCCAGCACCTTGTCGGTTATTGACCTTGATCACCAACGACTAGTAGCTGTGGTACCTGGCTTCTCCCAACCGCGCCAAGGCATCCGAGTAAGCCCTGACGGCAAAACCGTCTATGTCACCAACTTTCTTGGCGACAAAATCACCCTGGTCGACAGCAAGACCAATAAGATCGAAGGTGAGATCACTGGCTTCAACAAGTTGCGCGCCATCTCCATATCGGCCGACGGCAATACGCTGTACGCGGCTAACAGCGGCAGTAACAGCATCGCAGTTGTCGACACTCAAAAACGCGCTATCACAACCACCGTTATGGTGGGCAAAGACCCCTACGGTGCAGCCCTGACTCCAGACGGACTGCACGTCTACTCGGGTAACCTGGGTGACAACACCCTGTCAGTGATAGACACCAAAACGCTGAAAGTGACGACCACTGTGACCGGTTTGAAGGCACCCCGCCAGGCCATTGTCTTCACCAAAGACAAGTCGAAGGCTTATGTCCTCAACGAGGACCTGAGCATCTCCACCGTCGATCTCGCCAGCAACAAGGTGGTATCGACGCTCAAGGCTGACTGATCGAAACAACGCAGGCCTTCTCGAGGGCCTGCTGATACTCCACGACCTGGTGAATAATAATGAATGGAAGTGATGAGTTCTGGATGATGAATCGCCGTCGTTTACTCGGGTTGGCCACTAGCGCTGGTCTCGCTAGCCTGCTTCCGCGCCAAGCCCTTTCTGGAACGGACTTGGCGCAACTAGATAGGATCGAATCCGCAGAGTCCGAACGACGCCTTGTACGTTTTCCAGAGAAAACGGGACTGATTCTGATTACTGATCGTCCGCCGCAGTTGGAAACGCCGCTGCATTATTTTCGCCAGGACCTGACGCCTAACGAAGCCTATTTTGTTCGGTGGCATCTGTCGGGGTATCCAACTCAGGTCGATACGCGAACCTTTCGACTGCGTCTCGATGGCCAGGTTGCCAATCCTCAGTCTTTTTCTCTTGATGCCTTGGTCAACGAGTTCGAGCCCGTGACACTGGTGGCCATGAACCAATGTTCAGGCAATGCCAGAAGCTTGTTTGGTCCTAAACCTCCTGGTGGGCAATGGCAATTTGGCGCGATGGGAAATGCACAGTGGACAGGCGTTCGCCTCAAGGACCTCCTTGATCGTGCAGGTGTTAAAGCAGGAGCAGTCGAGGTGGCAATTTCTGGGCTGGATGAGTCGCCAATGCCAGGCTTGCCAAAGATCGTGAAGTCATTGAAGTTTGACCATGCCAATGATGGTGATGTGATGGTTGCATACGCAATGAATGGCGCACCACTGCCGATGCTCAATGGCTTTCCATTGCGCTTAGTGGTACCCGGTTGGTACGCGACTTACTGGATTAAATCATTGGCTCACATTGAGGTGCTAGATAAACCTTTAAGCAATATTTGGATGAACCAAGCCTACCGAATTCCTGATAATCCAGAGATCAACGAGGAGCCAGGAAACCTCTCCAAGAAAACGGTACCCATCAACCGCTTTGTCACTCACTCCGTATTCGTACGTCCAGAACCCGAAGAACTATTGCTTGTAAATCATCCATACATGCTAGAGGGCTTAGCCAATGATGGCGGCGATGGTATCGCTCGGGTTGAGGTTTCAGTTGACGGCGGGCGTACTTGGGCAGATGCGACGCTCGACCCCGAGATCGGCCGGTTCTCTTGGCGTCGGTGGCGCTTCGTATGGACCCCCCTTGACAAAGGCCGATACACGTTCAAGGTCCGCGCCACCAACCGCGCCGGGCAAGGTCAACTGACCACCCAGTGGAATCGGGGAGGCTATGCGCGCCGGGTTATCGAACAAACCACTGGAATGGTGGTGTGAGATGACGACATTTCTCCAGCCTAGAATGCTCTTTTTTGCCTTGATGTGTAGCCTACCTATTTGGATACCAAGCGCCTTTGCGGCCGAGGAACCGAAGGTCGATTTTGGTGCTCCCGTGCACTCAATCACTGTTCCCCACGACGAGCCCTACTTGCCGGACGGTCCGGGGCGCAGCGAATTTCTGGCACAATGCGTGATCTGCCATTCTCCTCGTTACGTTACCAACCAACCTGCATTTCCGCGTAAAACCTGGGCGGCTGAGGTCGCCAAAATGCGCGACGAATATGGAGCGCCCATCCCCGACGAAGCCGTACAACCAATCATCGATTATCTGATGTTCTTCAATGGCAAGGAGACACCATGAGTGATCCTGTTCGCGACACATCGGCCCATGGGATTTCCCGAACTGCATTGGCTATGTTGATTGGTGTATTGGCGCTCGGCACGTTGATATCTTGGAAGGTCATCGGCACCCACGGCGCCTCGGATATCACCCGACGAGGAGATGCTCTCCCGTCGCGAGTGGACTCAACAGATAAGGTCGAGTTGACCACTGCATTGGTCGGCGCAGGCGCAATTGTGGTCCAACAGCGTTGCGCAGGGTGTCATGACGCGACTCAACGTTCGGTAGGTCCTAGCTGGAATGCAGTCCTTGCACGATATAAATCTGTAATTGGGACGAAGCCGCTTAATCACGAAGCATTGGCTGTCATGGTCGCTGCCATTTCCCATCCCCAACCAGGATGGGATGGTTATTCTGCAGGGCCTACGGACATAACACTGACGCCGGAGGAGCGATCAGGAACGGCAGCATGGATTCTAAGCCGCTCCAAAACCGTTTCGTTGAAGGAGCTAAGCCATGAGTAGACTGATAGCTGGAACAGAGCATGCTCTAGACGCGAATCAACCCTCGGATATTTTGCCGCGCATTGATTACGATCTTATCAAAGCCCACGGTTATGCAGCAGTGATCACACTGTTTCTATCAGCTCTTGCGGGCCTGCTTGTTGCTCTGAAGCTGACAATGCCCGATCTGCTGAGTAGCCACGCAGCGCTGACCTGGGGTCGCCTGAGGTTCGATCACACACAAGGTATTTTTTTTGGTTGGCTTGCCAATGCTTTCTTTGCGTTCTGTTACCACATGGTCCCGCGCCTGGCTGATCGCCCGGTGTTCAGTCGCAGATTGGGCTGGGTCATTTTCTATATTTGGAATCTTGGTGTCCTTTTGCCCGGATGGTTACTTATTTCCCTCGGGCTCGATAGCCCATGGTTCGCAATACAGTCTTTAGAATGGGCGGAGTTCCCAATGATCGTGGACCTAGTGGTAGTACTCGGTCTGATTTTGGTATGTGCCCAATTCGCGGGGCCTTTCTTGCTTAAGCGGCAACGAGGAGGCTTGTATATTTCGGCTTGGTACCTGATCGGCGGAGCCGTATTTACGCTGCTTGCATATCCAGTAGGAAATTTCGCGCCTGCATTTATCCCCGGCGCGCAAGGTGCTGCATTCAGCGGGCTTTGGATTCACGACGCAGTGGGTTTGTTCGTTACGCCATTTGTACTTGCGATCTCTTACTACATTATTCCGGCCGCCACCAATCGACCTATCTATAGCCACTTTTTGTCAATGATCGGTTTCTGGTTTCTATTCTTTTTTTATCCGCTCAATGGCACTCACCATTACGTCTATTCGGCTATCCCCATGGACGCGCAGAAGGCGGCCATTATCGCCTCCGTGTATTTGGGCATGGACGTGATACTAGTTGTATTCAACCAACTGATGTCACTGCGAGGCCAAGCTTCGACAGTCGCAAGCGATGTCCCTCTGAGGTTTGTCTGGACGGGCACGGTGTTCTATTTAATCGTCAGTTTGCAGGGCGCGTTCCAGGCTCTGATGCCGGTCAACCGATTGACTCACTTTTCCGATTGGGTAATTGGCCATTCGCATCTCGCGATGCTGGGTTTTGCAACCTTCGTTGCCGCTGGCGGGATTGCCCATGCCTGGCAGCGTATACCAAACAACCGCTACAGCGCAGCGGCGATGAATTGGGCTTACTGGCTGATAACTATCGGCCTACTGGCCATGTTCACCACACTAACGGCCGGCGGTTTGGTACAGGCACAAATATGGGAAACCACCGCGCCGTGGATGGACTCTGTACGCGCATCTCTGGCGTACTGGTGGATCAGAGACCTAAGCGGATTGCCGATTCTGGCAGGCTTCATCGCGTTTTTCCTGGGCCTAACTACAGGAGCCCGAAACAACGGTGCTGCCGTAAGTACCTCTCCCGTCATTCACCCTACGTTAGCGGGAGTTTAAGGTATGCAAACGGTTACCAAGCATCGCCTGTTCAATAGCGCCTATCTGATCATATTTGTAGCCGGTATCGGCTTCTTTATCTTGTCGTTTATGCTGCTCGGGATATTGCCTGGGAAGCAACTGCAAAAGGAAATCGAGGCCCGTGCACCTGCCAACATGCAACAGTATTCCGCGAAAGAAGAACGAGGGCGCATTGTATATGCCCGCGAAGGGTGCGGTTATTGTCATACTCAACAAGTACGATTCGTAGCTCAGGACGTCAGTCGCTGGGGGGCGCCCACTGAAGCATGGGAAACGAAATACGACTACCCACAACTCTGGGGGACTCGCCGCATTGGTCCTGATTTAGCTCGGGAAACCGAGGTACGAAGTAATGATTGGCATCTGACCCACCTATTCAATCCTCGATATGTCGTTCGTGACTCTGTAATGCCTGGCTATCCCTGGTTGTTTAAAGGTGATGCCAACAAACCGACATCGGATGGAATTGACCTCGTTGCCTACTTACAGACGCTTGGTAGAGCTAGAAAAGTTTCGGGTTATGACGATCCGCTTCAGGCGCAGGTTGACGCTCAACAATCAACCCAGAAGAGCAGTAACGCGATGTCGCACGACAGCATGGCAGATGAAGAAATGTCGGCGTCACTCAATGTAAGCCAAGATGCAATCGCCGCGCGACCTCGCTTGGATGGGCCAGTGCCTGGCTTTGTGATACCTACTAACGCAAATGACCGCTCGATCGCATTACGTCTGGGACAAGCGGCTTTCGCGGAGAACTGCGCCGGGTGCCATGGTCCGAGTGGAACAGGTGATGGCTTAGCGGCGCCGACGTTGCTGCCACGTCCGGCTAACCTGCGCGATGCACAATTTACAACCCGGCATTTAGCCGATGTTTTGTGGAACGGCAGGCCCGGGACAGCAATGCCCGCTTGGAGAGACCTTGATAACTCAACGCTGGTGGCACTCACGCTTTATGTGCAAAGCCTGCATACAGCGGACGAGCGCGCCTTGCCGTCTAGCGACGTAGCGCTTGGGCAGTCTCTATTTTCCACCAATTGTGCTAGCTGCCACGGTGCCAGTGGCCAGGGCAATGGGCCTGCATCTCGCGGGCTCTCCCCACGCCCCGCGAACTTCTGGGAGAAGAAAGGCAACACGGCGTATCTGGAGAACGTCTTGCGTGAAGGCATACCAGGTACGGCAATGCCTCCCTGGAAAGCAGTGCTCTCGGACGAACAACGAACTGCTGTAGTTACCTATTTGCGTACGCTATACCAACCTACCGAGCAGGAGTGAATCATGTTTGCTTCAATGGTAATTGTGATGACCCTGATCGTTTCTGCATTCGTTGTAGCTTGGTGGGTCAGCCCTGAACTTCGGCTGTGGAGTGAGGCGCCCAAGCTCGTGATGCTTGAGCGTGAACGTCGTTTTGCTCAAATAAGAACGCCATTGGATCAACAGGGGGGGAAAGATCAGGGTTCCGGTAAAACATAATATTGGGAAGTTTTTTACGGAACTGGAATAGAACTGTCTGGCGTTCGTCTACTGTCTGGTCGCGTACTATTTCAAATAGCAGGCGAGCCTACAAAAATTCACAAAAACCAAAGGAATACGTATGTTCAAAAAAATGATCCTCACCGCTGCTGTTGCCGTCTGCTGCATATCTGGTTTTGCGTTCGCCGACGCGCCAGTCAAGGTTGCTGAAACAGACAAGGGAAAAGTACTCGTAGACGCGAAAGGAATGACTCTGTACACGTTCGGTAAGGACACCTCGGGCAAGTCGGTCTGCACTGGGCCATGCGCTGCAAACTGGCCACCTCTGGCAGTGTCGGCAAACGCCAAAGCGGATCATGATTATTCTGTCGTCACTCGAGACGATGGCACAAAACAATGGGCTTACAAAGGCATGCCACTTTACAGCTGGGTCAAAGATACCAAGCCAGGGGATACAACCGGCGACGGTGTCAACCAAGTCTGGCACGTTGCTAAACCGTAACCTCATTAATTAACAGGCTAGCATGCGCCCTGGCTTTGTCAGTGGCGCAAACTAGAAGTTTAACTACCTGATAGTTCCGCCAACGTGCGGCCGCTGCGCCTCACAAAGCATGATGGATCAGATCAACGTAAAATGGGGCCGAGGCACCGTACGCTCTTGAGATGTTCCCATAACGCCATACTGGGGTATGAAGCGCCAGATGCTAAGCCCCATTTGCACAACCCAGCTGGATCACCTCTGGACTGTTAAATTTAAATAGGGCTAGCACTGGGGCTGGGACTTACTAAAGGTTTCAACCCTCAGATCTGATTAAGGTAGGATGATTCAAAGAGCATAGCAAAAATCTTAATCCCGCCAATTATACATTATTGAAAAAACAGGTGATTGCGTTGCATTTGACCAACTGCTTGCATTCAATTTGACCAATTGCATTCGTATTGCCCACCTGGATAAACACCGGATCCTATTGCAACCGTTTGCGACTTTTGATCCTTCGCATTGATTCGCCTTTCAGTTCTATAACGTGGGACTTGTGAACGATACGGTCAAGAATTGCATCGGCAATCGTGGGGTCGGAGAACAGGTCATACCATTTTTCTTTAGGGTACTGACTTGTAATCAACAATGAGCCGTTCTGTGACTGCTCGTCGATAACGTCCAGGAGGAACGGGCCCAACTGGGCGTCAATGCCACCGATGCCCAAATCATCTATGACTAATAATTCTGCGCGGATCAAATGCCGACGTAGTTTAGGCGTGGTGTGGTCAGCGTAAGAAAGTGAGATTTCTTCAAAAAGCTTCGTGGCAGTGCGATACAGCGTCGCTCGCCCAAGGCGGCAGGCTTGGTTTCCGAGTGCGCAAGCGAGCCAGGTTTTGCCAGTGCCCGTAGCGCCCGTGATGATCACATTCTGACGTCGCGCTAACCACTCGCACTCACCAAGGGACATGACCGTATTGCGGTCTATGCCTCGAGACGCCTTGAATTCAATGCTGTCTATTGTGGCTTCATTCTCACGAAGCCTTGCGTTCTTTAGCAAACGTCCAACCTTTCTGCTCTCACGCTCGCTATTTTCGGCATCCATCATTAAACCAAGCCTTGTTTCGAATGGTTCTTTCAGCAGCGCCGGTGTTTCAAGCTGACGCTCGTAGGCTGCTGCCATCCCGTGCAGACCAAGAGACATAAGGTTTTGGGCAGTATCGAGGATTGACTTCATAGCGGCTCATCTCCCTGTGAGGCGTAGTATTCAGCACCACGTATGTTGGCGTGTTCGACCAAGGGGGCGGATCTTCGGTAGTTGGGGCGCAGGTCAGATTCGTTCCGAAGGATCGAACGCAGCCGCTCAGAACTTAGGATGTTCAAGCTATTCGCATAGCCGCACGCGGACTCAAGGCGTGACGGTGTGATTGCCCCTTTGCGAACGTCACGTTTCAGGCCAACAACGACCTTCAAACCGGTCGAGAAATCTTTCCGCAGGTTGAGGTTGTCCTTCACGAAACGGAGCGTTTCCGGCCCAATAGTCTCAGCCCAGACAATCAGAGCTTCCGGCTGGGAGTCCTGGAAATATCTGTGATTCGGGGCCAAGTGCTCTTTGAGAGTGCTAGTGCCCCGCTGACGATTGAGCTTGTGCGAGCCGATGAGACGGCGCTGATGAATGATTTCGAGCCAATCGTCTCGCACGCGCAAATCGACAAGAAGATTCGCGAAGTGGTAAGGAACCGAGTAGCTGTGCTCTTCAAATTGTACGTGGTAGTCGCTGCCTACCCTAACCTGATACACCCACTTGCTGTAGCTGTACTTATGTTCTGGGAGCGGCTTGAGGGCTGGATAGTCAAGCTCAAGGAAGCGGCTGGTTCGGCTCTTAGGGTACGTTCGAGTGATTCGACTGTTTAGCTCATCAACCCAGTAGCTGATTTTCTCGTTGAGCTCTTCTAAGGAAAAAAAGGTGCTCGCTCTCAGCCTTGCGAGAACGAATCTTTGTACCAGTTGAACAGCAATCTCACCTAGCGACTTGTCTTGCGGTTTACGCGGTCTGGCGGGGTAAATTTGAAATCCGTAGTGCTCAGAAAACTCGGCGTAGGCACGATTTAGGGTCACCACATCTCTCGTGTTTTTCGTCACTGCTGACTTCAAATTATCAGGCACAACGAACCGTGGAACCCCGTCGAAGAACTCCAGGGCCAGAATGTTGCATCTGAGCCAGTCTGGGATCGTTTGACTTCTCACGGCGGTGGCAAAAATGTATCCCGAGGCACCTAGCGTTGCCACGAACACCTGAGCTTGGCTGATTGCTCCAGTATCCGGGTTGGTCACAGGCATTGTCCTGCCACAAAAGTCCACGAAGCACTTGTCTCCGGGGAGGTGAGTCTGTCGCATGCTCAGCTTTTGCCTATTGACCCATTCACGATAAATCCGTGTGAACTGAGCATAAGACACGCCTTCTGGCTCGCTTGTACGAAACTCTTGCCATAGGAGTTCCAAGGTGATGTCAGGAAGTTTTAGCTGTTCATGGATGGCAGGCCATGACGGGTAAGCCTTCCTTTGAGATGAGACTTTTGGCTGGGTATGCAGACGCTCCGCCAGCGCTTTGTCGTCAAGGTGCTTCAGTTCTTCCCAGCTTTGTCCACACTGTGCCAACTGATCCCGAATGGTGCGAACAGTGTTATGGGACACTTTGGCTAATAGGCCAATAGCCCTATTCGACAGCTTGGGGTCGCTCGTAAGGCGTAGCACCTCGCGCTGCGTACTTATTGGCAGCCTCATATGTTCTCCTCGCGACAGGTGTGTGAACACCTCACAGGTCGCGCCGTGTGAAAATTGCAGACAAACGGAATGTGATCGACTTGACGCCGAACGCGAGGGAACACAGAATGACGGCGCGTAGGGCTGAAACCTAACACCATCAAAAAAGCCTAGGGCTCCACCCCTGGGCTTTTTTGTGCTCCAAATCCACCGGCTAGCTCCTATCCTGATCTCATTGTGATACTCCTCATATGCTTAGTTCATACGGCCTGCTGCCGTGCGCAGCGCTGCGTAGCAATCCACCAAGCGACCTCTTTGGACAGAGCAAAGAACCCCCGACGATTAGGCACTTCAAATAGCGGCACCTCAATTGTCCCTCGCTGTTTAGCTTTACGAAACGCGTCGTACGATGTGTAACCCAACTCTCTCCACAGCGCGCTGCCACCCACCATCAGGCCATATCGCTGTTTGAGGTCGAGCTCTAATTCGAATGACAGAAATTGGATTTCAAGGGGCTCGCGCATCGCACTTAATGTCCGGTTTGGTCACAGTTGATAGTAATAAACCGCCCCCTTGCGCTCCAGCCGTAAGACTTCTACATTTTTTACGGTACAAAGATCGTTCGGGGATTTTTAAGTGTCTGATTTTAAGAGAATTGCAAACATTTATTCGGAGTTCGCAGGCAGCTTGCGCGAACAAATTCCGGAAAATAGCCGCCCCCGAAGCAACACAGTGGAAATGCTCGCAGTGGGCTACTGGTTCGAAGGACTGAGGCAGCGGACAGGCCTCAAAACTGCCTATGCCCTTGAGCTGTATTTCGAAAAAGAGTCATTTCGAAGAAATACGAATGGCACGATCCGGCATTACCGAAGCAAGTGGTCTAGGTACGAACAGAAAATGATCTCCCCCAAGGCCAAGACCTTGAGTAGGGTGGAACTGCTAGCACCTGGATCGTCCCGCGACCTGAATCATCCCATATGGACTTTGATGAAGCTGATCTCCCGGCAACAGAAAATCAGCTTCGACAGCTACTTCCGTGCGTTAAATACCGATGTCCAACTGGTGCTTTATCGCAGCACCAGCAACATGATTTGGGACAGTGTTCAGCGCGAACCAATCACTCAAGTTCTACTCGAAAAACTCGAACGCAGGGCAAGCTTGGATGCCCTCGCTGCGTTGATCGCGATAGTGGTCGAAGCAGATCTCCTAGGTCGAAAAACCGTTGCTATCAAGGCAGCAGGCACCTTGCACAAAGTACTTCTGATGCTGGCAATGGAGCTTCAAGCGCGCGGTGTTGCCGTTGGCCTAATCGATTGGCTCGTGTTCAACGTCCTACCCCTTGGAGTGCCTGCCCATCTGCATATCTGGATGAGCAGCGCTGACTACATCCACGCGTCGGCGCATTTGAACACCATGGTTTACCAGCATCCGGAAAGGCGCGGAAAAGCCCTACCTTGGAAGCTTCGTAATAAGCTGATGTGCAAGCTGCTTGCCGGGGACATGGGAATTGACGTTTTGCACGCAATGCGCCCTCAGTTCGAGTTGCGGACGGACATAGGGGAAATTGCGGCCGAGCTGGTCGAGGAGTTTAAGAAGACGTCGGCACTGAGAACTTGGGGATGGATGTGCATCATCGATGGCGCGCCACAGACAGTGCCACCAGTACCGCTGCTTTAGCCTTTCAAATGACTCGCTAGGCGAGTGGTCAAGTCCAATGCAAATGCCTGGTCACTTCCGATGCAAACGACTGGTCAAGTCGAATGCAAATGGCTGGTCAAATGGGTTGCAATTTCCCAATTACGGCGCTCAGTCCATTGATTGCCGATTTACGCGCGCCATTAGGCGCCGCGTGGGCCTGGGTGCGATGTGTTCATCGGAAGTCAAAAGCCGGCTTGTGACCAGCGTTATTTCTGCGACGTGGCCTTGTTTTACTGATGGTCTGGGGTGTATTGCTTTTGTCCTCTTACTTGGTTCGTGCAGACGTTAATCCGTATCAGCTGTAAGGGGTAATAAAGCAGGTAGCGGCTGTGGGTAGCCAAATCAGAAAAACTACGGCTATCTACGCTGGGTAGATAGCCGAGGTTATGCCACTTAAGTTACAACCTGCAGACACGGCTTAGGCTCTGGGCGCACGAGCTAATGACAAAATAGTTTTACACTATCTTGTCTGCCAGCTGCTTGAAAACATCCCTGCCCAGGTCATCTCGCTCAACGGCAAACAGGAAAAGGCAGTGTCCATCGCTAGACTTTTCCCACTGATGTCCAACCTGTTGTTTCTCCTTAGAGTCGTCGTTCGTTTTGTAGGGCTCACCTTTATACTCCACCACCAAGATCCGACCGTCTTCCAACTCTGCTACGAAGTCGGGGTAGAAGTAGTCAGATGCGGTCGGCAACCAGAATGAGCAGCTTTCTTGGCGCTCAATATTGCGAACCCAGTGCTTTACCTTAGGATGAGCATCAATCGCCATCGCACATTTGAACTCCTCTGCGGTGTTACCTGCAGGCGTTTTCTCTCGTAAGTCATGGATAATGGGGTAAAAGTGTTTGTTAAAATCGTAGCTACCTTGATAAATGTTTCGGGCTGGATACCTTCCAGCGTCAAAAGAAAAGCTGTACTGCGCCACCTCTTCCAACGTCGGTACACGCATTTCAAAAAGCCGCCCTTGAAATCCTTTTTCCATAGCCTGCTTGCGCAGACGCTCAATTTCTCCCTTGATGGCGTCAGCCAGCTGAAATCTGGCCCGGACCAGCGCAGTAAGGCTGAGGCCGATATCACTCATCAGGTATGAAATCAACTTTGTCAGGTACGCCAGCACCTGTGCCTGAGGGAGGAAGGGTTTCCGCACTTGCATGTCCAGCCAGCGTACGAGATCTTGCACACCGATGTGGCTAGCTACCTCGTTCAACTTTAATTGCTGGGCGTCAATATGACGGAATTTTACCTTCTCTCCGTGAACATCAATCTCGAAGGAGTTCACCGTTTCATGGATAGTAAAGCCAGCAAGCTGCACGGGGTAGTCCAACAGATTCCACTCTCCTAGCTCTGCCAATGTATCTCTCTCGACGATTTCAAGATAACTATCCAACCTGAGACATAGCTGGGGAATTGGGGAGAATAGGATACCTAGCTGTGCTGGGGCCCGTAGTGCGTTTCGAACGGCTCGGTGATCAGCAAATTGCTGGGCTAGCTTCTCCTTGGCAGCTTTAGCCTTTGCTGGGATAGCAGCTGCGATGAACGTTTCTGCCTGTTTCAGCATCTCGTTATCCAGGTTGCCTTTGAGTACCAAAGTTGCGCCTTGCGATGTAGGACGAATTTCCACCTGGGCTTTCAAGTCTTCCGGCCAGTTATCAGTTTCAGGCACCGAGGGCAAATCGACATGGCAATCCGGTATCAAGAGTGGTGAGCTATGGCCGATACTCTGCTCTATGTCACCGGAGCCGCCAGTCAAGAGAAGAGACTGCTGAGGCACAATAATACCGGCAGTATCCAAACGTTCAAACCCCATGTTTTGAACTAGACGATCTCGCAGGTTGCTGGCAGCTTCTGCGAAGTTTGTTGACACGATGTGGGCGTAGGCTTTGTTTAACGATGCTTGGCTGCGATCCTTCGCATATGGCATGCGGAGCACACGCCCTAGCAGCTGCTCGACGTCTTTTGAGGAACTTACGGATTGCAGGCCAGAAAGCACGTAGGCGAAGGAACAGTCCCAGCCTTCTTTCAAAGCTTCGATAGTGATGATGTATCTAATCTTGCAGTCCGGGTCGAACAGGTCGACCCCATTCAGTTCTTTTTGGGCACCTGTAGCAACTGCAATTTGTTCGAGAGATATATTTTCTTGCTCAATAAGGTGCTGCTTCACAACGTCGACTGTTGCCTCACCCCCTTTGGGCATAGCTTGGATGAGCACAATTGGCCGGACGTAATCGTCTTCCTTTAGCGCGACGATTTCAAGGCTGTCTCGTGTGAGGATCGAGTCTCGTAGGCACTCTCGCCAACCTTCGGGATGCTCGGCCAAAACAATTGGCAACTTAATCATCTGCTCAGCACGGAGCTCTTGAGCGGAGACATGATAGAGCACATTATTGCCTGGCACCGGGGTTGCAGTCATTTCGATAACACAGCTCGGGTGTAACCGTCCCAACGTTTTAAAAAAACGGTCAGTACGATTATTGTGGGCTTCATCGACGATGACCAGAGGGCGGTGCAAGTGCAGCCAATTGGCAACTGACCATTTAACTCTGCCAATGTCTTTTGTAGTCAGGAACCTTTGGCTTTGCAGGTCGCCCTCAGTCACCTTTTCCAAGTTGGATGTCAGTGATGCAGGTAGGTCCCGGAAGTGCTCACCTAGCTCTTCAAAAAATGAATAAACGTTTCGCTTACTGGTATCACTAACGTTAAGCGCCTGTATGGTAGCTACGACAACGATACAGGCTTTGCCTATGTCTTGTGGCCCGACCGTTTGCAAGCTCTCGAGATCGCAGACGCGTATGCGGTCTCCGAAATAGTGGGCCAGGGCTTGCCGATATGGGTGGCGAGCATTGGAGAGAGCTTCAAGTGTCTGAGTCCGAATTGCATCCGAAGGGGTAAGCCACAGTGCAATAGGGGCATCGCTATCCAAAACAGACTTGCCAGCCAGTGCTACGGCGTGAGCGGCCAGTAGGGTCTTGCCGCCACCAGTTGGGACGCGTAAACAGACGGTAGGAATGTTCGAGAAAATCTCGTGGTAAGCATCACTTCGCTGTTGACGTTGCAGTATATCCCTGTAGGCATCTTGGATAGAAACCTTACGAGTTCTGTCAAAGAATTCGCTCAGAGCGTCCAACGCGTCGTTTTGGTATTTCTTCAGTTTGAACATGATGGCTCTCAGCGCATTTTCACGTCGTAAGGGATTTGCTTGAAGCTGATATCTTCGGCATTCATGCGTGCTGAGCCCAAGCGGGTAGTTTCTCCATAAACTACAACGGGACCAGGGTTGGGTTGTAGCTGTCGCAACATTGCAACGACTGCACTTGTTAAGACATTACCGCTCGCAGGCCGACGGTCTCCGAGGATGCCGTTATAAAGGAGGAAGTAGCTGATTCCGTTATGTTCGCCTAGGATTGGAGAGTTGAACTCCTGCTGGCCAGGAGCTCCTGTTTCAAGGTGCCAGATGTAAGCCGCTAGAGTGGCAAAACGAATTGAGTTGGTGAGCTGGCCTTGCTCATCGAAAGCAGGTTCGCCGAGGGTAAACAAGGAGAAGCCGCCGCCACCTCTCCAGTTGACGCTGTGACTAATGCCGCCGGCTTCTCCTTCAATGACTTTTTCAAGACGTGGCACGCAGTGTGTCCGGGCATGCTCTCCCATTTCGATGCCGATATAGCGTCGGCCAGTCTTGTGGGCGACCGCAGCAGAGGTGCCAGAGCCCAGAAACGAATCCAATATTAAATCACCTGGATCAGTAGCGATCCGGAATACTAAGTGAATGAGCTCTTCAGGTTTAGGTGTAGAGAACGGCTCTATTTCTGGCAGAAGCTTTCGAAGATGGTCACGTTTTGCAGACTGATTAGACCCCGCATCTTCGGCAGGCCACCAAGTTCGGGGGACGACACCATCCTGAACATCGGTCAAGTAACGTTTGATGATCGG
The DNA here is from genome assembly GCF_041060465.1 of Pseudomonas sp. W2Oct36. Taxonomy (NCBI): domain Bacteria; kingdom Pseudomonadati; phylum Pseudomonadota; class Gammaproteobacteria; order Pseudomonadales; family Pseudomonadaceae; genus Pseudomonas; species Pseudomonas sp. W2Oct36. Next base: position 57,727 of record NZ_JAUERW010000011.1, on the reverse strand, counting down.
CAGGCGGTCCCCATCCTTTCCAAAGTACACTCGGTTCTCAGCAAGAGCTGACCTCAGGCTTTCCTTGGAGAATCGCCAGTAATTCCCCGATGGAGGTGTTACTACGCGCCCAGATGGCAGGGTTATCGGATATCTCTGCGCGGCACTACCACTTTTGGCAGTTCCGTTGTCTCCCTGTAACCAAGGACCTCTAGGATCCTTGTCTGGGTTTTTGTACCTAGCGTTCTGCTCTTCCGTTCTATTGAGTAGATTTCTCGTCTTACTCCACACGTCCCGCTGCCGTGCAAACAGAATGACATGGTCATGAGCGCTAGAAATATCCGTATCGTTTCGACGGCCCTTATCTTTTTCCCAAGCGAACGTCGCGACGAAGTTTTTCCTACCGAATATTTCGTCCATGAGAACCTTGAGATAGTGAGCTTCGTTATCATCAATGGTCACCCATATGCTGCCATCTTCGGCAAGCAGTTCGCGTAGAAGTACCAAGCGAGGGTACATCATCGATAACCACTGACTGTGCTCTAAGTTGTCATCGTAATGCTCGAATGCGCTTTTGGTGTTGTACGGAGGATCGATGAAAATGCATTTCACCTGACCGGCGTAGAAAGGGATCAGCGATTTCAGGGCTAGTAGGTTGTCACCTTGAACGATGAAATTGTCGCTGGCGGCCTGAGAGTCACCGTAGGTTTTCTCACGCTTCAGCAGGTGGTACGGCACCTCAAGCGGGATTTCTTTGGCTTGGCTTTTGTTGACCCAATCTAGAAACGGCATGTGCTCTTGGCCCTTATTGACACAAAAAAGGGGTATTGTATCTGCCGTTCGTGTGAATAAAACACTGCTGTCTGATGCCCATGCGGCCTAGTCTCCAGAAAGCCAACACTTATAGATGCAGTGCCTTGGGTTCCCTCATGAGGCAACGCGCCGCGGGTTTCCTCATGTGTGGTGCAGAGCAGGTCGTATCAGTCGTGTTTTGCCCATCATTCTCATGCGGACCACGCTGTGTTCTCCTGCTCATTTGAGCTGGAACAGTTGAGCATTTGGGCCTGTTCAGTCGGCAGCAACAGCTTATGTCTGCTCCGGGAGCTATGATTCGTAAAAAGTAGCTTTGTTCTGGCGATCACCGGGATCGAATCGTGCCGCGGTCGCCGCGCCGGGACACTTCGGCCCATAGCGCAAGCAACCTTTACCAAACCTTGGCCGGTGTGGAGCGCGCGACGTTCTGGGCGTCCATTTCGCAGTCAGCGTAGCCTTCAGCTTAATTATGGAGCGCGTACTGAATGATTTTTTGCTGGAAGGACACGAACACGTTGAAGTGTTTCTGCTCGATGAGCGGCTGTGGAATGTTTTCCGTCACGATAGTCCTGGTCTGGCACAGGTTTGCAATGACGTTAGGCAGGTTGAGCTCGAAAATGGCCTCGATTTCAAGCGCTAGAACTAAACCGCCATCACCGTGCTTGCGTCGCCCACCTTTACTGCCCAGAAAAATGAACTATTTGGTGTTATTGATGCGTTCGCTCAGCCGGTAGTAGTTGAGGTCTTGACTGGTGAGCGGCGATGTTGGTGTTTGCGGTGACTTATGACTAACTTCCTGTATGGAAAATAAAGCGGTTGTCCTCATCTCGGTTAGTCGCTCAGTCCATTGATCGCCGATCCAAGGGCGCAGGGAGGCGCCGCTTGGGCAGCGGTGCGCGGTACTCATATGAAGTTAAAACCTCGGCTTGTGGACGGCGCCGATTTTTCGTTAATTATTAGAAATATGAATTTTTCCAAGTTATCCCCTTCATTTGCCCCCCAATCGACTGAATCGTGATGTTGAGGCGCTAAGCGGTGGGAGATTAGGGCCTGTCACGCCTAGCGTGCGAATTACCCGTAAAATTGTACGCCTGGCTCTTCGAGACGCCAGGGGGCAATGAGGGGTATGCGGAATATGGCTGGATTATTTATCTGGTTACGCTCCGCAGTCGCTGAGATTTTGGCTGTGACTCTCGCGCATCTGTCAGAACTTTTCCAAGTGCCCCGCGCATGACTTGCTCGCCGTACCGCGCTAGAAACCCATCGACACCACCCACTTTGCTAGCGATGTGAAGGGACGCGGCATTTCCATGAATCATGCGGCCATCTTTGACAATGTGAAATGACGCTGCGTTCTCGTTTGGGTTACGCATATTAGTGCGTCCCCTAGCGACGCCGACGTTGACGCCAATTTTGCTATTGAGGAGATCAGTCGTTTTTCAAGGGGAGATGGGTTAAAAATCATGCACAGTTCCTCAATAGAGCCTACCTGCTTTGTGCTAGGTCACACGTCAGTGTCGAGTGGGTCTGATATGCCAGCCAAGGTAGTGGTACGTTCGCGTTCGGTCATGCCATAAAGCTCCTGCTCAAGCGCTTGCCGATCCTCCAGCGTAAACCAGCTCCGGCTAGGGGTAGCGACTCTATCTTTGTATCCGCTGCCATGTCCCCGTTCGCCATAGCCCTGGGTCCAAATATCTTATCGAGTTTCAACTCGTAGCGAATGGACGTTTGGCGCGTGCGGGCCTTGCTCACCTGGAGCATACCGTTCGACGGCGCAAATTTAGCCACCGTTACGGTGACTGTTGCTGTTGCTCTATTTCCTATAAGGCGCAAGACTCCGCTACTGCCAATTCAGGTACAAGGAGGTTCTGGTGTCGATCATTCAAGAAATCTATTCGTGGTCCCAAACCCTGCCGGTTTGGCAGCAGGACGCAATTGCTCGGCTTTACGCAAATCGAACGCTAACTCAGGAAAACAAGGATCATCTGTTTGCCTTGGCTAAGGCAGCATATGGAATTGACGATCCTGAGAATCGACAGCCAAGCAAGCTCGCTGCCGGTCAAGTCGCTGCACCTCCTGTACCTGATCGACTAGTACAAATCGGAGCGATAAAGCAGCTTTCAAATGTTAATGCTCTAGCAGCCGATCAGCGATTACCAATAGCACCGGTTGGAATGACCATCATCTATGGTGAAAATGGCACGGGTAAATCGGGTTACTCGCGAGTCCTTAAAAAAGCTTGTCGTGCGCGCGACCAGCGCGAGCCCATCCTCCCTGATGCAAAGAAAAAACCTGGCGACGTTGGTCCTCCCCAGGCGGTGTTCGAGGCCTTTGTTAATGGTGATCCGCTCGATCTTACGTGGACGTATGGTCATCCAGCTCCAGAGGAGCTATCGGAAATTGCTATTTTCGATACTCATTGCGCTCGTGCGTACATCGATAACCAAGGAGATTTTGCATATGCTCCGTATGGTCTCGATATTCTCGGCAATCTTGTCGCAGTTTCGAACGAAATAAAGGCCAGAGCCGTTCAGGAAAAGACGGCCAATGCGCCAAATGTCACTATGTTCTCAGCGCTTGCCGGCACTAATACTGCAGTAGGAAAACTCGTTGGCGGCCTTCTGGGAGCCGTTACTGCTGAGAACGTGATAGCGCTGGCGTCCATGAGCGATGCAGAGGTTGAGCGGCTTGGAACGTTGAATAAGACGCTTGCAGAGACTAATCCCAAACAGAGCGCCCAGGTTCTTCGATTACGAGGAACGCGCTTTACAGGGTTGGCAACGAAAGTTCAGGCCGCTCTAGCGGCACTCAGTGAGGCGAAGATCGAGCAGCTTCAAACCCTAGTCAATGCATCCAACATCGCCAAGTCGGCAGCGGAATTGGCCGCGCAGGAGTTTAAGCAGCGCCCAGGTCTGTTGTCCGGCACCGGAAGCGATGAGTGGAAAGCACTATTTGAAGTCGCTCGGACCTATGCGCTTCTCTCGCATCCTGATGATGAATTCCCGAACGTTTCCGCAGACTCGCTTTGCCCACTTTGCCAAAACCCACTGGGTGAAGAAGGTGTTTCACGATTGGCGGGTTTTGACGCTTTCGTTAAACAGGCAGCAGAGAAGGCAGCGAAGGATGCTAAGGCGTTAGCGGTGGCTTCGTACCGCTCGATTGAGACAGTTAACCTAGACCTTGGCATTGATGACGCGTTATCCAGGGAACTTGCGGATTATAACCAAGGTATTGCTGACGCCTGTCTCAGGCTACAAACGGCTCTCAGAGAGTGCCAGGCCAGCGCTCTAAAAGCGTCGGGTGGGAAGTTTGCCTGGGGGGACATTGCGCCACTACCCGGTGATGCTCACGCTTTGCTTACCGCAGCATCTGTTCAACTTTTAGCCGACGCAAAAGCACTTGAGGATTCGATTGATGAAAACGCAAGGGCCAAAATGGTCGTGGAGCAAGCTGAGCTTGACGCACGTCGCAGGCTCTGCGAGCTCAAAGCTGCAGCTATAGAAGCAATTGATAAACGAGTACATTGCTCGAAATTACAAGCCTGTATCGACTCTATTGTCACCACGGGCATTTCGAGAAAGTCCACCGCCTTATCGAATACAATGGCGACTGAAGAGGTTGTCACCGCTCTCAACGCTGGGCTCAAAGCACTCAACGTTCATGAGCTTCAAGTCGTAATGAAGCCGGAGTCTCCTGGAGGGCGGACACAATTTAAGCTTGCTCTACAGCTCCCAGGTGGCAGTCCTCCGTCTTCAGTACTCAGTGAAGGAGAGCAAAGGGCCATCGCTATAGCCTCTTTTTTGGCTGAGGTAAAGTTAGGTCGAGGGCTTGGGGGGATTGTATTTGACGATCCGGTCTCCTCACTAGATCACCGCCGCAGGTGGCATGTGGCTAGCCGATTGGTGCAGGAGTCTAAGCATCGGCAGGTGATTGTGTTTACTCACGATATCTACTTTCTGTGCATCGTTCAGCAGGAGGCTGAGCTTGCTGGAGTGCCTGCTGCGACTCAGTGCATTGGTAGAGGGGCGGCAGGTTTTGGAATTCAGACAGAGCGGCTGCCATTCGATACTCTAAGTACATCGAAGCGTGTTAAAGAATTGCGTCAGTTTCAAGCGCGGGTCGCTAAACACCACAAATTGGGCGACGAAGCTGAAACAACCCGTCTTACTCGTGATGCCTACTCTCATCTACGTATGGCGTGGGAGCGTGGCGTAGAGGAGGTTCTCTTCCAGGGCGTAGTGACTCGATTTATTGAAGGTGTATCCACGCAGAAACTGAAATATGTCGTCGTGGAGGATAGTGATTACGAAGCCATCAATGCAGGAATGACCAAAAGCTCAAAATTTGCGGGTCACGATCCTGCGGCGGCTGCTCACTTGCCGACGCCCCACCCAGATGAGCTGGGGGGAGACATAGATCAACTAGAAGCTTGGCGGGTCAGCGTCGAGGCTAGGAAGGCTGGCGTTGAGGCAAAGCGTAAGTAGGTGATGTCTAATTGAATCTGCGGGAACATCGATTCGATACCCGCTGGTACCACGCCGTGGGCGCCGATTCATCGGTCACAGCAGCGGGCTGTTCGCTCGATGCCGTGAGTTCGAGGTGGCATTCAATACTCCACGAAGTAATCGCTGTCCAGCTGCCTCACTTCGTATACCTGTCTTACGCTACAGCCGAGATTGTTTTCAACCATCAGCCTAGCCAGCTCCGGGCCGTCGATCAGCACTACCTTTATATCCAGGCTCATCGCCGCGTTACGAGCACCGTCCGAAAAGTCCGACGTGGTGATGAACACTCCTTTGCGAGCGCGCTGGCGGGTGAGGGCGCCAATGAACTTGTCGATCTCCGGGCGGTGTACGGTGTTGGTCCAGCGCTTGGCTTGCAGGTAAATGACGTCCAGCCCTAGCTTGTCCTCCTTGATGATGCCGTCAATGCCGTCATCGTTAGTTTGCTGCGTTGCTTGACCCGCTTCCTTGCGTGAGCCGCCGTAGCCCATGGCAATCATGAGGTCGACCACCAGTTGCTCGAAAAAGGTCGGCGACGCTGCCCGTACTTGGGCCAGCAGATCACCGGCTAGTGACTGCGTCAAAGCTTGATGTGCTGCGGCCAGTTGCTCATCAGGGGTAGCTTGTTCGGTCGGATCACCCTGCAAGATTAGCGGTGGACTGTCGGCAGGACTCGACGTATGAAAAGCTGCAAATTCGGGAAATTGTTTGAGCCAGCTAACGGTGATGCGTGCCGGGCCAGTGCTCAGGGCCTCCCGACCGCGTTCCGTGATCTGCACCATACCTTTGGTAGGAATGCTTAGAAGCCCGGCTTTGTTCAAATAAGTCCGTCCCCAGCCGACCCGATTGTTCATCACCGTCTGCTTACCTGATGGCAAACGCTCGCTGCGTTCGTCTTCACTGAGTTGGAAATCGCTGGCGATGCGCTCACGCAGTTCGCCCAAAGCTAGCGGGACGCCGTCGGCAACGGTGCTTAGTATCGGTCGCATGACACTTTGAAAATCCGGGATGGGCATCGATGACTTCCTTTTCAGTTGGCTAGCCTGAGCTGCGCATTGCAGCGCAGTTGTTCGTAATGAAGTAGGGCGTTGACCCCGACACTTTGCCACATCACGATGGCCAGCTTTGTAGAACTTCGCCATTGAAGCCTCATTCTGAGATGACTACGGCTACAGATGATATCTGTGGCTCCGGGCGTTTAACTCATGGTGGTATTCCGGCTGACAACTGTCCTCAGCCTTAGTAATGAGGACACTCGATGCCTATCGAATGATGGCATCGAGACTGGTTGCTCGATGCGCCGCATCTGACTAGCTCCTACTGGTGAACTACTAAGAAATCCTTAGTGGTTGGTTGTTCCAACGGTACGGATGCCGCGCAGATACAAGTCCGACGGACCAAGTGGGGTACGCGGCGCAGTTGATCCTCAAACCGAAGGGAGTGGTTGCGAAACAGGATTGGAAGCGATGTGGCACGCTGCTGGGGGGCGCCAGGTTCTAGTCCGGGTCCGTCTCTTCTAACTCCCCCCAACCAACCGCCGCGCAATCTCATCCGTCTCCATCACCGATATCTCCTGCACTTCCCCAAACTCCGTCCCCCCACCCGACAACGTCCCCGCCACATGAAAGTGCACATGCCCGATCGCCTGGCCCGCCGGCACGCCGTTGTTCTGCCAGACCGCAATCCCGGTTTTCCCATACGCCTTTTCAATCAGCCTCGCCGCATTGCGCACTTCCACCGCAACCGCTGCAACCTCCTCGTCGGTCATTTCCAGCAACGAAGGCACGTGGCGTTGGGGCAGCACCAGCACGTGCGGGTGACCCCGTTGTTCGCGGGTCACAAAGGTCGCGGTTTCGGTGGTGCACGAGAGGATGGTGTAGGGCCGTTTGCCTTTCAGGTACGCGCAGAACGCGCAGTCGGGGTTGTCCGGCAGGTCGAGGCTTGTTTCCCGGCTCATGATGACCTCAATGACGAGAGGAACGACTGCAGCTCCAGACGATCAAGTTTTCGGTAGTCGTCGGGGCGGACGACGATGCGCAGTTCGTCGCAGACCTTCGAGTTGCGGGAGGCGAACATGAACGAGAGCAGGGTGAAGCGGATGGCGTCCTGGGCGGGGAGCACGCTGGACAGTCGCGCCTGTCCGCCGCCGATCACCGGGATCGAGATCGTCCCGCCGTTGCCGCGCCGGGACACTTCGGCCCACAGCGCGAGCAAGCCTTTCCACACTTTGTCTGGCGTGGAGCGCGCGACGTTCTGGGCGTCCATTTCGCAGTAGGCCAGGAAGAAGATCAGCCGGTGTGCATGTTTGAGCGTCGCGATGGTGCCGACACCGTATTGCACCTGTTTGCCTGGCTTGTTGAGCGTGCCGACGCAGGGCGCGTTGACCAGCGCGTCGTCCAGGTGCCGATCAAGTTCTTTCAGGTCGCCGCCGTAGAGCACCTGCAGCGCCTGGCCCTGCAGGCTGGAAGTGGCAATGATGTTCGGCGTTTCCGTGTCGAAGGTGTCGTTGGTACCGATCACCAGATGGCCGTCTTCCTTAAGAAGGTCGCCGGGCACGATGGTGATCCGCGTTTTCGGCGCGTTGTATTCCTCGGCAATCGGGCGCGGCCATGCCTTAAACAACGCGGCGGAAACAGACGCCACGATGATTGCTATCAGGATGCCGACACCTTCCATCGCATGGCTGCCGGGGTAAATGACGTTGAAGGTCTGCATGATCGTCGACAGCCCGCCGACACAGGCGAACAACGCCACCAGAAAGTGGCGCCAGAAGCGCCATGTCTGCATGTCCTGAAGAAGGGGCATCAGATGCCCAGCCCGTCGTAGATTCTGCCGACATATCGATGGGGACCTTGCAGGTCGCTCTTCGCGTAACCCGCAACGTAGTTGTCCAGCGTGTACTGAATGATTTTGGGCTGGAAAGACACCGAAACGTTGAAGTGTTTTTGATCAATGAGCGGCTGGGGAATGTTGTCCATGACGATGTTTCTGCTCTGGCAGAGATTCGCGATGACGATGGGAAGATCCAGTTCGAGAATCACCTCGATTTCATAAGCAAGAAAGGAATCCCCGTCGCCGCCTTTGCGACGGCCATCTTCGCTGCCCAGAAAGATGAATTGTTTGGTGTTGTTGAGGCGTTCGCGCAGTCGGCGTTTGATGGTCTCGGGCGAACTGCTATCCCGTGCTTCGAACAAGTCATGGGCATTGAAGAAGTCGAAGTCGATTTTCTCGTTCTGTTTCCAGGCTTTCATCAGCCAGTAATGCTTGATGTCTTCACTGGCGAAGGCGATGTAAGTCTTGTTGCGATAACTCATGATGAACTTCCTGTAGTAAAGCGGAGGCGGTTGTCTGCTTCGTTGATCAAAGCGCTCATTCCATTGATTGCCGATTGACGCGCGCGCGGAGGCGCCGCGTGGATTAGCGGTTCGACGTATTCATGGGAAGTTAAAAAGCCGGCTTGTGGCCGGCTTCTCGGTGACGGGTTTGGTTAGTTTTTGGCTAACCGCACCCGTCCGCAAAAGTGCGCGCTGCGAGGAGGCGCTTGTCAGGTAGACAGGGCAGGTCACGGAGACGGTGCCAGGTCGATCACCCATCCGCGTGTGGCCGACTGGTGCTGAAACGAAGGCGTGCAGGATACCCATGTTGTTCGCGTCTGCCCAGTTCCGAAACACGCTCATTCCTAGCCTCACCGCAATGTGGCCGGATGGCGGCGGTTATTGAGCGTCGACCACCAGAAGATCCAGCCCAGGATCTGAATGTGCTGCGCCTGCACCTGTTCGGCGCTGAAAATCTCGTCCGGGTACTCGGCGCAATTGTGGCTGCGCAAGCGCAACCCGCCGCCCGGCAGGCGATACAGGTATTTCACCCGCAGCATGCCGTCGTGTTCGAGGGCGTACATTTCGCCATCGATGATCTGCACGCGCCCGCGATCAATGCCGATCAGCGAACCGTCCTGGATCTTGTCCGCCATGCTGTTGCCGACCATCGCCACGCAGATCGCGTTGTGCAGCTCAACGTCCATGGTTTCGAGCACGCGCCGGGACAAGCGCACTTTGTGGTTATGGATTTCGGCCACCGCGGTCCGGCCGGAGCTTTGCGTCTCCAGTTCGGTGTAGACCGGCATTTCCAGTTCTTCGCGTACGTTTCGCTCGGGCCGGGGTGGTTGAGTCTCTGCCTTTTGGCCAGTGTCCCGATCGTGTCCAGGGTGCTTGGGTCCCTCGCCACTGCGCAGCCAACGCGCGTTGACGCTCAGCAGTTCGGCGACTTCTTCAATACGCGCCATGGGGATGCCGCGCTTGAACCAGTTGTTCACGTGTTGCGGCGTAACTTTTCGGTTGGCGGCAAAGTCTGTTGCGGAGAGATGGCACTCTCGCAAAAGGCCGCGCAGTCGATCACCTGATGTATTCATGGGCCGAAGTTTACGGTGGGTTGAAGCTCGTTTAAATGAACGAAGTGTTCAAATGAGCAGGCCGTCATGCTTGAGCGTGAATGTAGGGATTACAACCTTCGGCTGTTTTTGTAGGCCGTTTCTTTCACTGTTTTCGTTTGCGTCAACAATGGCTGAAACCGTTGTCCTTCTTGGGTATGGGCGATTAACGGGCACAGGGGCCTGATTAAAGCGGCTGCCAGAGAAGTTTCAAACGCCCGATCGTGTTCAAAGAAGAAAATCATACGACGCAATTAAACACTCTGTGTGCACGAGGCGAGTTTTAAACATTTGCGTAACGACAGAGGACGAAAAAAAAGCGGGATGTACGGAGGAGGGGGGGTCAAAAAGCAGGAGGCGGGGACGTGCGGGTAAAAGGTGGCCCCGTCGAAGCGGCGAGCGCTTCGGCGGGGCACAACCGGATCAGCCCTTGTAGGCCGCTACCGATTTGGTGATCGCTTCGCGAGCGGCGTCAGCGCCAGCCCAACCTTCGATCTTCACCCATTTGCCTTTTTCGAGGTCTTTGTAGTTCGCGAAGAAGTGCTCGATCTGCTGGATCAGCAGCGCTGGCAGATCGGTGTATTCCTTCACGTCCACGTACAGCTGGGACAGCTTGTCGTGGGGGACTGCGATGACTTTGGCATCGCCGCCGCCGTCGTCGGTCATGTTCAGCACGCCGACCGGACGGGCGCGAATCACGGAACCCGGGGTGACCGGATAAGGGGTCACGACCAGCACGTCGAGGGGGTCGCCGTCGTCAGCCAGTGTGTTGGGGATGAAACCGTAGTTGGCCGGGTAGAACATCGGAGTGGCCATGAAACGGTCAACGAAAAGGCAGTCGCTTTCTTTGTCGATTTCGTACTTGATCGGCGCGTGGTTTGCCGGGATCTCGATTGCGACGTAGATGTCATTCGGCAGGTCTTTACCGGCCGGAATCTTGCTGTAGCTCATTGGGCTTTGCCCCCTTGGTTGACCATTCAGAATCTGGCATGCAACGCCAAAAAGTGGCCCGGATTATAGGCACATTCCTGAAGCGTTGCCATGCGTGACGGCGGGCTTCAGGCGTCGTGTTGAGCCTGATAGACAGGGTTGTCGTGCTGAAGTGCCGTCAGCCGCGCCAACGGATCCTGCCGATAGAACGCTTTCAGCTGCCCGTAGACGGCGGGATAGGCGTCGACGAGCAAATCCGGGGCGCTGAAGAAGTATTCGCTGATGACCGCGAAAAACTCGGCGGGGTTTTCTGCGGCATACGGATCGATGGCCGTCTCAGCGTCCGGGTTGGCGTCGAGTTGCCGGTTGAGATCGTCGTACGCGCTCTGCATGGCGCTGGCCCAGTCACTGACGCGCATGTCCGGGTGCAGCGGTGGCAGCCCGTTCGCCTCGCCGTTGAGCATGTCCAGCTTGTGCGCCAGTTCGTGGATTACCAGGTTATAGGCTTCCCACCCGCCGCTGGTCAGCACACCGGGCCAGGCCAGAATCACCGGGCCCTGGGACCACGCCTCACCGCTGTGCTCGCCATCCCATTCGTGCTCGACGCCGCTGGCGTCGCGATGGCGTTGCGGGCTGATGAAATCGTCGGCGTAGAGGATGATTTCGTGAAAACCCTGGTACCAGTTCAGATCGCCCAGGGCGAGCAACGGCAGTTGCGCCTGAGCAGCCAGAAACAGCCGCGATTCATCATCCAGCCCGACCCCTTCCAGCGCGGTCAAGTGTTTGGCCTGCAGGAACAGCACGCAACTGTCGAGCAAGTAGCGGTCCTCATCGGCCGTCAGCCCGTCGAGGATCGGCAGGCGCTGGCGTACGCGTTCCCACACCTGCGGATCGACCGGATGGCGGGCCAACGTGCGCCGTTTGCGCCATTCCCGGAACCACCACATGGCCTCAGCGCGCCTCGGCGGAGCGACCTGCGCGGCTGCGGATCAGACCGATGATCATCGGCAGCAGCGAGATCAGAATGATCGCCAGCACCAGCAGCGTGAGGTTCTTCTTGATGAACGGGATATTGCCGAAGAAGAAGCCCAGAGTGACCAGCCCGCCGACCCACAGCACCGAGCCCAGCACGCTGAACCCGAGAAAGCGCAGGTAAGGCATGCGGCCAAGACCGGCCACGAAGGGGGCGAAGGTGCGGATGATCGGCAGGAAGCGCGCGAGGGTGACAGTCTTGCCGCCGTGGCGACCGTAGAATTCCTGGGTTTTGGTCAGGTAATCGCGACGGAAGATTTTCGAATTCGGGTTGCTGAACAGCTTGTCGCCGGCCGTGCGGCCGATGATGTAGTTGGTGCTGTCGCCGAGTATCGCCGCCGCCATCAGCAGGCACGCCAGCAACACCGGGTCCATGCCGCCACCGGCCGCGACGGCGCCCGCGATGAACAGTAGCGAATCGCCTGGCAGGAAAGGCATGACCACCAGGCCGGTTTCGCAAAAGATCACCAGGAACAGGATCGCGTACACCCAGGTGCCGTATTGGGTCACAAGCAGGTCGAGGTAAACGTCGAGATGAAGAATAAGATCAAGCGGATTGAAATCCATTAGGCACCTGGTTTTGAGACCCGATCCGGGTCGTGCGGGGCGAAGAGGGGAAATGTGCGCGGCATTATAGAGGCATGCAATGCAATTATGGCGCTCGACATGCCGCCCCCTTTCACTCCCGCAGGGTTTGCGTCTGCTACGTGTCAACGGCGGGTACGAACCGGTAGGAGCGTGGCTTGTCCCGCGATCGGCTGCGAAGCAGTCGTAAACCTGCCGCCGCGCGATTATGGATAGCCCGCATTGGCCGGATTGCTGCCGCTGCGCGCCAGATCGCGGGACAAGCCACGCTCCTACAGGGTGCTAGTCGCTATCTGCCAACAAAAACGGCCTCCGAAGAGGCCGTTGCTTGTCACCCGAATACGCTGATCAAAAAAAGCCCAGCGGGTTGATGTCGTAGCTCACCAGCAGGTTCTTGGTCTGCTGATAGTGCTCGAGCGCGACCTTGTGGGTTTCGCGGCCGACGCCGGATTTCTTGTAACCGCCGAAGGCAGCATGGGCCGGGTACAAGTGATAGCAGTTGGTCCAGACGCGACCGGCCTTGATTGCGCGGCCCACGCGATAGGCGCGATTGATGTCGCGGGTCCAGACGCCGGCACCCAGGCCGAATTCGGTGTCGTTGGCGATGGCCAGGGCTTCCGCTTCGTCCTTGAAGGTGGTCACGCTGACTACCGGGCCGAAGATTTCTTCCTGGAAGACGCGCATCTTGTTGTTGCCTTTCAGCAGCGTCGGCTGGATGTAATAGCCGGTCGCCAGCGAGCCTTCGAGCTTCTCGACCTTGCCACCGGTCAGCAGCTCGGCGCCTTCGCCCTGAGCAATTTCGAGGTACGAAAGAATCTTGTCGAACTGCTGCTGCGACGCCTGCGCACCCACCATGGTGTCGGTGTCCAGCGGATCGCCGCGCTGGATCTTCAGGACCTTCTTCATCACCACTTCCATGAACTGCGGGTAGATCGATTCCTGAACCAGACAGCGGGACGGGCAGGTGCAGACTTCGCCCTGGTTGAAGAACGCCAGCACCACGCCTTCAGCGGCTTTGTCGATAAACTCCGGTTCGGCCTGCATGATGTCTTCGAAGAAGATGTTCGGCGACTTGCCGCCCAGTTCCACGGTGGACGGGATGATGCTGTCGGCCGCCAGTTTCATGATGTGCGAACCCACCGGCGTCGAACCGGTGAAAGCGATCTTGGCGATACGCTTGCTGCTGGCCAGCGCTTCACCGGCTTCGCGGCCATAACCCTGCACCACGTTGAGCACGCCTTTTGGCAGCAGATCGCCGATCAGTTCCATCAGCACGGTGATGCCCAGCGGCGTTTGCTCGGCGGGTTTGAGGACGATGCAGTTACCGGCGGCGAGGGCGGGCGCGAGTTTCCAGGCGGCCATCAACAGCGGGAAGTTCCACGGGATGATCTGCCCGACCACGCCCAACGGCTCGTGAATGTGATACGCCACGGTGTTGCCGTCGATCTCCGCAGCAGAGCCTTCCTGGGCACGCAGCACGCCGGCGAAATAACGGAAGTGGTCGACTGCCAGGGGGATGTCCGCGTTGAGGGTTTCGCGCACGGCTTTGCCGTTGTCCCAGGTCTCGGTGACGGCCAGCAATTCCAGGTTCTGTTCGATGCGGTCAGCGATTTTCAGCAGGGTCAGCGAGCGTTCCTGCACCGAGGTTTTACCCCACGCATCGGCCGCGGCATGGGCGGCGTCGAGGGCTTTGTCGATGTCTTCGGCGGTGGAGCGAGGGAATTCTGCGATTAGCTTGCCGGTGATCGGCGAAATGTTTTCGAAGTATTGGCCTTTGACCGGCGGCACGAATTCGCCACCGATGTAGTTGCCGTACTGGGTCTTGAAGGTAACGATTGAGCCTTCAGTACCGGGGTGGGCATAACGCATGGTGAATATCTCCTTGCTCTTGTGATTGTCTGGGGATAACGCGTTGCGGCGCATGACGAGGTCGCATGGGTAGAGCGTAGAGCAAAGCGCGGGCCACTGCCGTCCGGCCCCCGTTTTAGCGGGGTTTTGTCGATGCATCGTGCGGTTCTGGCCGCGTGATGTATCAACGTCGGGACGGCGGGAGTGACACTTTGTATCCTTTGCGTGACAGCTTGGCGGACCCCGCCTTTCGCAGCATTGCAATGAATCGGGGCGAGGAGGATGCTGATCGGCAAATCCTCCGCAGAGCCCTGGCTCAGGATGAAGAATAAAAATGCACAGTAATCACCTGACGCGCCACGCCGAACAAGTGTTGACCGTTGCCCAAGGCAAAACGCCCCATCACCTTGCTACCGACCCGTCTATTGCACGTTCATGGCTGCGCTGCCTGGAGGATTACCACCTCGACCCCGCGCAAGCGATGGCGCCCACCGTGCTGGAGCATGCGCGCGTGCTGGAGAGTCGCGAGCAGTTGCAGCAGGTCCTGACCATCGCCGGCGACGAGATGAACAGCCTTCATCGCCAGCTTGCCGGCGGCAGCGCGGTGCTATTGACCGATGCCCGCGGGATCATCCTCAACTGCGTGACCGAGCCAGGCGATCGGCGGATTTTCGAGCGCGCCGGCCTCTGGCTGGGGGCCGACTGGAGCGAGGCGCGGGAGGGTACCAACGGCATCGGCACCTGCCTGGTCGAGCGTCAATCGGTGACGATCCATCGTGACGAGCATTTTCGCGGCCGACATACCGGGCTCACCTGTTCGGCGAGCCCGGTGTTCGATCCCCATGGCGATCTGCTTGCGGTGCTGGACGTCTCATCGGCGCGTCATGACGTGTCCCGCCAGAGCCAGTTTCACACCATGGCGCTGGTGAATCTGTCGGCGAAGATGATCGAAAGCAGCTATTTCCTGCGTCATTTCGACGGTCAGTGGCTCCTGCGTTTTCATCTTCAGGCCGGTGCAGTCGGTTTGTTCAGCGAGGGGCTGTTGGCGTTAGACGGTGAGGGCCGCGTCAGTGCGCTGAACCAGAGCGCGCTGAATCTGCTGGGCTTGAGCCGTGGCGATCTGGTGGGCCAGGGCGTGGAATCGATATTTGACTGCTCGCTGGATGAACTGCTGGGCCGCGCTTCGCCGGAGGCTGCCGCCAGTTGGCCTTTGCGTACCCGTGACGGGCGGGGATTCTTCGCCTTACTGCGTGGGCAATCGCGTGCCGAGCTGAAGGGCCTTGTTAAGCCGATGGTCAGCACGTTGGCTGTGCCGCTTTTTTCGCACGACATCTGCCTGGGCGACGCGTCGCTGCAAACTGATTTCCGCAGGGCGCTGAAGGTATTCGAGCGCGACGTGCCGTTGCTGATCAACGGTGAAACCGGCTCTGGCAAGGAGGCGTTTGCCAAGGCAGTGCATCAGGCGAGTCAGCGCTCCGCCAAGCCGTTCGTGGCGCTGAACTGCGCGGCCATTCCGGAAAGCCTGATCGAGAGCGAGCTGTTCGGTTATCGCGGCGGCAGCTTTACCGGCGCGCGCAAGGAAGGCATGCGCGGCAAGCTGCAACAGGCCGATGGCGGCACGTTGTTTCTGGATGAGATCGGCGACATGCCGGTGGCCTTGCAGACCCGTTTACTGCGAGTGCTGGAAGACCGGTTGGTGGTGCCCATCGGCGGCGAGCCGCAAGAAGTGGATGTACGACTGATCAGCGCGACCCACCGGAATCTGCTGGAGCGCGTGGAGGATGGCAGCTTTCGCGAGGATTTGTTTTATCGGCTTAATGGGCTGGAAATCGCCTTGCCGCCGTTGAGAGAGCGGAGTGATAAGGCGCAGTTGATGGAGTTGTTGCTGAAGCAAGAGGCGGATGGGCTTTCGATTGTGATTGAGGCGAAGGCGAGGCAGGCGCTGCTCGACTTCAACTGGCCCGGCAACGTGCGGCAGATGCGCAACGTGCTGCGGACCCTGGCGGCGCTGTGTGATGAGGGGCGGATTGGTTATGAAGATCTGCCGGCGGCGATTCGGCAGGGGAGTGCGCAGACCAAGCCCGATGAGGCCCATTCGCCGTTGGACGATGCCGAACGCGCAGCGCTCATCGCCACCCTGGACGCCCAGCGCTGGCACATGACCCACGCCGCCCGGGAGCTGGGGGTGAGCCGCAATACGCTGTACAGAAAGCTGCGCAAGCATGGGATCAATCGCTGAGGTTCTGGGTGGATGAAACCGGTGTGAATGCTCGGAATTCTGCGTGTGCATGCGGTCCCCTGTAGGACCGGCTTCAGCCGGGAAGAGCCCGGTTTGAGCGCCATCAATTCTGCAGTGTGCGATCTGACGTCTTCCCGGCTAAAGCCAGTCCTGCAGGGGGATCGCGGTCAATTTGTGGGACCGGCTTTAGCCGGGAAGGCGCCAGGCGTCACACCGCAGGGGGCACTGTCTGAAGCGGGGACAGATTAATTTACGGTGAAGCGTTGTAAATAAATCAGTCCCCTTCAACCTTCAGTTCCCTTCAACCAGTCTGATCGAGCACCCTCAATTCCCCCGTGCGCATCCACTGCCTTCTACGCTAACCTGCGGCCCATGTTCTAAGAGGTCGGTCATGCACATTCATATTCTGGGTATCTGCGGCACGTTCATGGGTTCGCTGGCGGTGCTCGCCAAGGATCTGGGCCATAAAGTCACGGGCTCCGATGCCAACGTCTACCCGCCGATGAGCACGCAGCTCGAAGCGCAGGGCATTCAGTTGATGCAGGGTTACGACCCTTCGCACCTCGAACCGGCACCGGATCTGGTGGTGGTCGGCAACGCCATGTCGCGCGGCAATCCTGCGGTCGAACATGTCCTGAACAAGGGCCTGCCCTATGTTTCCGGGCCGCAATGGCTGGCCGATCACGTCCTTCGCGGTCGCTGGGTGCTGGCCGTCGCCGGCACCCACGGCAAAACCACCACCAGCAGCATGCTCGCCTGGGTGCTGGAACACGCCGGCATGGCCCCGGGCTTCCTGATTGGCGGCGTGCCGCAGAACTTCGATGTCTCGGCGCGCCTGGGCGAAACGCCATTCTTCGTCGTCGAGGCGGATGAATACGACAGCGCCTTCTTCGACAAGCGCTCCAAGTTCGTCCACTACGGCCCGCGCACCGCCATCCTCAACAACCTGGAATTCGATCACGCCGACATCTTCCCCGATCTCCCGGCCATCGAACGGCAGTTCCACCACCTCGTGCGCACCATCCCGAGCGAAGGCCTGGTCATCCACCCGACCACCGAGCCCGCACTTGAGCGCGTGATTCAAATGGGCTGCTGGACGCCGGTGCAGACCACCGGAGAGGGCGGTCAATGGCAGGCGAACCTGCTCAGCGAAGACGGTTCAAAATTCGAAGTGATTTTCGAAGGTGCGGTCCAGGGCGTCGTCGATTGGGGCATGACCGGCCAGCACAACGTGGCGAATGCCTTGGCGACCCTCGCCGCCGCCCGCCACGTTGGCGTCGTGCCACAGCAGGGCGTCGACGCGCTGAGTGCGTTCAAGAGCGTGAAGCGGCGCATGGAGAAGGTCGCCGAAGTGCGCGGCATCACCATCTACGATGACTTCGCCCACCACCCGACCGCCATCGCTACCACGCTGGATGGACTGCGCAAAAAGGTTGGCGATGCGCCGATCATCGCCATCGTCGAGCCGCGCTCCAACTCCATGAAGCTCGGCGCCCACCGCGACGGCCTGCCGGAAAGCGTCGTCCAGGCCGATCAGGTGGTCTGGTATGCGCCGGCCAATCTGGGTTGGGATCTGGCGGCAACCGCCGCGGAGTGCACCATTCCATCGTTGGTGTGCGACAGCCTCGACGGCATCATCGAGCTTGTGAAAAACCAGGCCGAGCCCGGCACCCACGTGGTCATCATGAGCAACGGCGGCTTCGGCGGCCTGCACGGCAAGCTCGCGGAGGCCCTGCGATGAGCGGCCCGGAACGCATTACCCTGGCGATGACCGGCGCGTCCGGCGCGCAATACGGCCTGCGCCTGCTGGACTGCCTGGTGCGCGAGGACCGCGAAGTACACTTCCTCATTTCCAAAGCCGCGCAGTTGGTCATGGCCACCGAGACCGACGTCAATCTGCCGCCCAAACCGCAGATGATGCAGGCCTTCCTCAACGAATACACCGGCGCGACAGCGGGCCAGATTCGCGTGTACGGCAAGGAAGACTGGATGTCGCCAGTGGCGTCCGGTTCAGGCTCGCCGAGTGCGATGGTCGTGGTGCCGTGTTCGACCGGGACCTTGTCGGCAATCGCCACGGGGGCCTGCAACAACCTGATCGAGCGCGCTGCGGACGTGACGTTGAAGGAGCGTCGGCAGTTGATCCTGGTGCCCCGCGAGGCGCCGTTCTCCAGCATTCATCTGGAGAACATGCTCAAGCTGTCGAACATGGGCGCGGTGATTCTGCCGGCGTCGCCCGGTTTCTATCACCAGCCGCAGACGATCGACGATCTGGTGGATTTCGTCGTCGCGCGGATTCTGAACCTGCTCAACATCCCGCAGGACATGCTGCCGCGTTGGGGCGAGCATCATTTTGGCGCCGATGAATAAGCTCGTTGTCCTTGCGCTGGGCCTGTTGCTGACGACAGGCTGCTCGACCGTGCGCACCCTCGACGCCAATCAGCCCGGCGCACCGGTCGTTTATGCCGGCACGCGACTGGATCTGTACGCCATTGAAGGGGGCTGCTGCGAGAGGGAGCGCTTTGGCACCGAGGCGCCGAAATACCCGATGCTCGACCTGCCCGGTAGCGCGCTGCTGGACACGCTGCTATTGCCATTGTCGATTCTGACCGCGCTGGGTGTGGGGTTTCAGGCGACGGGCGGGATGTAACTCAGAACGGCGATCCCTGTAGGAGTGAGCTTGCTCGCGATTGCGGTCTGACCGTTCCATTAATGGTGACTGTCAGAACCTGATCGCGAGCAAGCTCACTCCTACACCGTTTGTGTCGTCAGGTGGATCAGCTTGGCGCTACTTCCCCAGCCGCCGCAAATCATCCGATTCAACCACCCGCACGCCGTCCTGCTCTTCCAGCGCCAGGCGCCATAGCGCGCGGGCGAGGTTGCAGGCTTCGATGCCGCCGTATTTGCCGGGAATCAGCTTGGCGAGAGGCGCGGCCAGCTGTTCCACAAACCGTTGATCCTGCCGCTCGCCAATCAGCAGCGACGGTTGGGCAATGGTCAGTTGCGGCCAGCCCTGAAGCTTCAGCGCTTCTTCCATCTCGCCTTTCACACGGCTGTAAAAGATGCTCGATTGCGGGTCCGCGTTCACTGCGCTGATCACCAGCAAATGACGCGCCCCCAGCTCGCGAGCACGTTTGCCAAACGCTACGACCATGTCCAGATCGACGGCCCGGAAGGCATCCTGGGAGCCGGCCTGTTTGATCGTGGTGCCCAGGCAGCAGAAGGCGATGTCCACAGGACCTTCGAGGGTGGGCAGCAAACGCTGGAGATCGCCGACCGGGTTTTCCAGACGTGGGTGTTCAGCCAGGGGACGACGGCTGGGGGCGAGGAGGCGGGTGACAGTGGGTTCGTTGAGCAGGCGGTCGAGCAAGTGCTCGCCAGTCAATCCGGTAGCTCCGGCAAGCAAGATGTGCTGAGGCGTCAAGTACATGATCTTTCTCCCTTGATACGCCACAAGCATAGGCGCTGTACCGGAACAGACTGCGGGCGTAGCGGGAGGGTTTCACAAAAACACATGAAATGTTCGCGCATCCCGCACTTGGGCCTGGATCAATCTGTCGGAACCGGTTTACAGGCGGACCCGCCCGGCCCCTTCCCGGTTGAAGCCGGTCCTGCATCAGGTGCGATGGGACTCAGCGTCGAACGGTATTCAGCGCGCGCTCCGCCTGACTTTTGCGCAGCTGCCGCCAATGGTTGACCACGCCTTTCGGTGCCCACATCTGCGGCTCGGAGGCTTCGAAGCTTTCGTCCGTTTCACGCTGAGCGACGATGTCTTTTGCCTCATTGAATGCTTGCACTAGATCGTCGGTTTCCACCAGCGCCTTGCCGAACAGCGCCTCGCCGAAGTAGGTGAAATCCGCCTCTTCAGAACAGCCAAAGGACACCCGGTCCTCACGGGATGCGGTAATCACCATCGTCCGCTCGTCCTTGATCGCCGGAATGAAACCGCCCGAATAGCACGCGGAAATCACCACCACCTTGTCGCGATTTTTCAGCGGAGCCAGCACGCCGGCCATCTCGTTGGCGGGCAGGTCGGACAGCTCCAGGCGCGGCTGATCCAGCACCAGCTCGTGTTCATGGGTGCCGTGACTGGTGAGGTAAATGAAGATCAAATCTTCCGGACCACTGCGCTTGGCCAACGTCTGCACGGCGCGGCTGATGGTTTCGCGGGTTGCCAGCGGGCGATCGGCCATGTGATCGCGATGGTTGACCAGCGTGATCTGGCCAAACGCACCGAAGCGCGTGGCGAGCAGCTTGTTCACGTAATCGGCCTCGCGCAGAAAGACGCTCTGCTTGCCATCGCCACCCACGACAAGACTGTACAGCTCGATGGCCGGCGTGGAGGCGGGCACGGCGGCGAGGGCTTTTTCGACCAGTGCGCCCTGGGCGAGCAGGCCCATTTCCAGTGGGTCCGGCAGCAGCTTGCCGGCCGCGTCGCGCACGCGCTGGCCGTTGGACCAGGTGCCGCTCTGGACTTCGCCGTCCGCCGTGGTCAGCACGCCGCTGCCTTGATAGTTATCGTTCTCGAACTGGCCGATGTACACGCTGCCGTCCGGGAGCTTCAGGCTGCCTGAGCCTGCGAAGCGCCAGTTCTTGAACTCCCCTTGATAGCGGGTGCCATCGGAGCCGATCAACTCGCCCTTGCCGGTGAACGCGCCATCCTTGAACTGCCCCGACCAGACATCGCCATCGGCGTTTTCGTAGCGACCGCGGCCATTGAGCTGGTTGTTATGGAAGCCGCCGACGTACTGATCACCATCGGCGCTGTTGAAATTGCCCGTGCCTTCAAGCTGGCCATCGACGAACTTGCCGCTGAACTGGTTGCCCGCCGAATCGTTGCGCTGGCCTTCGCCGTTGGGTTTGCCGTGGGCGAACTGGCCCTGATACTCGCTGCCGTCGTCCAGTTCCAGATGACCGGCGCCGTCGTACAGGTCGGCCTTGAACTCGCCGCGATAGCTCATGCCGTGCTCTTTCAGCGTGCCTTCCCCGTCGCGCCGCCCCAGCTTGTAGCCGCCGACGTAACTGCCGGCGCTGGTCGTCAGCGAGCCCTGGCCATGGAAAAGCCCGTCCTGAAAACCGCCGCGGTACACGTCACCGTTGCTGGCGTGCCACTCGCCCTGGCCGTTCCATTGCCCGCTCTTGAATTCCCCGGCGTACCAGCTGCCATTGGGGTAATCGATCCGGCCCTTGCCTTGCAGCACGCCATTGATCACGTCGCCGCGATAGCGTCCGCCGTCGGGCAGGCGAGCGTCCGGGGGCAACAGCGATTCGCCGTCGCCGCAAGCGGTAAGAAGGAAGGTCAGGGCCAAAGGAGCAAACGCGCGCATGGTAAATCCCGAAAAAAAAATGTTTCGGCGTGATCTGATCGCGTACGTGTATCGAGTCGCTCACACAGCCGCAGCGAGTATGCCGCAGCGAGGAACGCTCATGAAACAGTCTGTTACGACTGTTTCATGTTTCTGGAAGGTTTGCAGAGGCTTTGTAGAGGGACGGCGGGGTTATACGAAGCACAGCGAAAGCGGTTCAGCAATGAACGCGGGCTTGTCCAGGCCTTCGATTTCAAGCGTTGCCGTGGCTTTGAGCAGCCATTGGCCGGGCTTCTTTTCGGTGACCTGCGCCAGCGTGACTTTTAGACGAACGCGCGAATTCACTTTCACCGGCTGAATGAATCGCACGCTGTCCAGGCCATAGTTGATCGCCATCTGCATGCCTTCGGGTACGACCATCAGGGACTCCATCAGCTTGGGGATCAGCGACAGCGACAGAAAGCCATGGGCGATGGTCGATCCGAACGGGGTTTGCGCTGCTTTGACCGGATCAACGTGGATAAACTGAAAGTCGCCGGTGGCCTCGGCAAACAGATTGATCCGCGCCTGATCGATGGTCAGCCATTCGGAGCATCCCAGGTCCTTGCCTTCATAGCGTTTGAGTTCTGCAACGGGTACGTGGGGCATCGCTACTCTCCTTGTCAGTTATTGTTTTTGCGCGCGATCTTCACAGGCACGGTGGCGTCGGCGCTGTTATTGCTTGGCATTGAAGATCAGCACGCCGCACCGCGCGGGTCAACGTTCCCTCAACTGGCGAATGCCACCCCATAGGCAGAGCGGGTGGCGTGCCTATAATGTCGGCGCGAATCTGCTGGAGTTTTCTATGTTGCTAAGAGGCCTGACCTGGCTTGTGCTGTTCCAACTGATCGGAACCGCGCTCAATCACCTGTTTCTGTCGATCCTGCCCGGCCCGATCATCGGGCTGGTGCTGCTGATGATCTACCTGATGACCCGCGGCGAAGTCAGCGAACCCATCAGTTTGGCGGCCAGCAGCCTGCTGCGCTACCTGCCGCTGCTGCTGGTACCGCCTGCCGTGGGCGTGATGGTGTATGCGGACCAGATCGCCGAAGATTTCTGGGCGATCGTCGGCTCGCTGGTGATTTCTCTGATGGTCTCGCTGACCTTCGCCGGCTGGCTGATGCAGAAACTCATCGACCGTCAGGCCAATCGCCGGGAGCCATCATGAGTCTGGACTGGCACGGCGCCTGGCTGTCGGTGATTCATCACCCCTTGTTCGGCATCGCCATCACGCTGGGCGCTTATCAACTGGTGCTGGCCGGTTACGAGAAAACCCGCTGGGTGTTTCTGCAACCGGTGCTCATCTCCATGCTGGTGGTGATTGGCGTATTGGTGAGCTGCGGACTGTCCTACGTCGAGTACCGCAAGAGCACTGAAATCCTCAGCATTCTGCTGGGCCCCGCCACGGTTGCGTTGGCGGTGCCGCTTTATCTGAATCTGCGGCGCATCCGGCAACTGTTCTGGCCGGTATTGACTACGCTGGTGGTGGGTGGCGTGCTGGCCACCGGGCTGTGCGTGGGGCTGGGCTGGATGCTCGGCGCCGATCACATGATCCTGATGACCATGGCGCCCAAGTCCGTGACCTCGCCGATCGCCATGCTCGTCGCCGAGCAGATTGGCGGCGTGGCGGCGCTGGCCGCGGTGTTTGTGTTGATAACCGGGGTGATCGGCGGCATATTCGGCCCCGGTCTGCTGACCCTGGCGCGGGTAACCAGCCCGGAAGCGCGAGGCATGGCCCTCGGGCTGACGGCCCACGCGGTGGGTACGTCGGCGGCCCTGCAGGAAAGTGAGGAATGCGGCGCCTTCGCGGCGCTGGCAATGAGTTTGATGGGTGTCGCCACGGCCTTGTTCCTGCCGTTGGCGGTGTCTCTGGTTGCTTGAGGATGGGTTTATGTCGTTGCCGTTGTTTCCACTGAATGCCGTGCTGTTCCCGGGGTGCGTGCTCGATCTGCAGCTCTTCGAGGCGCGCTACCTCGACATGATTGGCCGCTGCATGAAGCAGGGCGAAGGCTTCGGCGTGGTCTGTATCACTGAAGGCAGTGAGACGGGCGACGTGCCGGACGGTTTCTCGCTGATCGGCTGCGAAGCACGGGTGACCGATTTCCAGAAGCAGGACAACGGCCTGCTCGGCATTCGCGTTGTTGGGGCTCGACGTTTTCGGGTGAAGCACTACAGCACCCAGCGCGACAACCTGCTGGTCGGCGAAGTCGAGTGGCTGGACGATCCCCAGGAGCAACCGCTGCAGGAAGAGGACGACGATCTGGTCGCGTTGCTCGCTGCGCTGGCTGAACACCCGATGGTGGCCGCGCTGAACATGGGCCTCACCGCCAGCGGTCAGCACTCGCTGGCCAATCAACTGGCGTACCTGTTGCCGTTCGCGGAAGAAGACAAGATCGAGCTGCTGGAAATCGAAGACGCCGAAGAACGGCTTGATGCGATTCAGGACCTGCTCGACGAAATGCAGGGCGACATGCAGGCCTGATGCTAGATGTTGCTCGCAGCCCGGCTCGTTACCCCGCCGGGCCGCATGCACGTCGCGTCAGTACTGGTAGCGGATCAAACCGTGGGGGAACGAGTGCAGACCGAACCCGCCGAACAGCGCCACCATCGCCGGCAGCACCAGCCACCACACCTTGATTGGCAGCGCCTCCAACGGCTTCTTGTTCTGCACGAAGGCAAGGCTCGCGGCGCAGGTGAAAAACGCCAGCAGCATCCCGGCCGTGACATCCGTCGGCCAGTGCACCCCCAGATACACCCGAGACATGGCGATCGCCAGCGCCGGAATCCCGCCCAGCAGCAGCCAGGTCAATCGCAGCCGAACCGGCTGACCCCGGCCGGCAAGCACCGCCAGCGACATGAATAGCGCAAACGAGGCCGAGGCATGTCCGCTCGGCATGCTGTAAGTCCCCAGGGCCTCCGTCAGGACCTCAGGCCGTGCGCGGGCGAAGGTGTATTTCATGCTCTGATTGATCAGCGCCGCGCCAAGGGTGGTGCCGATCACGAAGATTGCATGGCGCCATTGCCGCGTGACGACCAGCAGGATGGTCAGCAGGGCGGCCGCGCAGAACTGAGTCCGGAAATCCCCCAGGCCCGTCACCATCACCACGAAGTTCTCGGCTGCAGCGCTCCGGCTGGCCTGCACCACAGTCATGATGCCCTGATCGAAATCGGCCAGGTACGGCCAGCCCAGGAAAACGCTTGCCAGCAAAATGAAGCAGGTCAAGGCGATAACTTTCGTCGCGTAGGGCTTTTGTCGCAGGCTGCTTTGGATGCTGATGCCCAGCAGAAGCGCCAGCCCGCCGCCCACCACGGCAGCCTGGGGCCAGAAGTTTTCCGGCAGCGGCAGGCGGATCGCAGCACCGGTCGCCCAGCCCGGCAGAATATAGGCCACGGACCATCCGGCCGCGGCGATCAGGCTGACGCCGGCAAAGCGCACGAACGGCATGTCGCACATCCCGGCCACCATCGGCAGCATCGGGCGCAGCGGGCCGATGAAGCGGCCGACCAGCAGGCTGGCAATGCCGTAGCGCTGAAAGTAGGTCTCGGCGCCGCTGATCCACTCCGGGTGACTGCGCAGACCCGGCAATTGACGAATCCTCTGATGGAAGCGCCGGCCGAGGAAGTACGACACCAGGTCGCCCAGGATACCGCCGAGGAAGCCCAGCAAAAGCGCTTCGCTCAATGGGAGTATCCCGCTGCCGGCCAGTGCGGCAATCGCGAACAGCACAACGGTGCCGGGGACGACGATGCCGGCAATCGCCAGGCATTCGATGAACGCGACGATAAAAATCGCCGCGCCGAGCCAGGAAGGGTTGGCGCTTAGCCAAGAAGTGATGCTGTCGAGCCATGCGCCCATGGGTTCAGTTTCCTTGCTCGATGAGAATATAGTCGCGCCCTTCGACTTGCCCGCGTCTGATCGGGTTCCGTGTGCAGAAGCGGGCATAGGCGGCGTCAACGAACCGGTACATCAGGTGTTCGTCACGCCCGGCGGGAATGCCCAGGCGCGTGGTTTGAATAATCCGCGGCGGTCGCTGACCCACGTCCTCGACAAAGAGTTGCTCTTCATCGAAGCGCCTGGCGTCCCACATCGGCACTTTCAGGCCCAGCGCCTTGCACAGTAATGTCTGTCCAGCGCACAGCCGCTCGGGCGTGCGCACGTTGCCACTGGCGTCGGGATTGTTCAACAGCATGCGGGCGAGGGCGTTCTCATCGGACACCGCATCGACCCAGGGATAGGCCGATTTGATCAACACCGCATTGCCCGGGCCCTCCGCACTGAAATTCAGCGAATCACCGCCGCGGGCGTAATACATATAAATGTGCCCGCCTTCCAGAAACAAAGCCTTACGTTTTTCCGTGTAACCGAGGGACGCATGACTGCCTTTCTCGGCCACGTAATACGCCTCCGTCTCAATAATCCGGGCCGACAACCACACCCCGTCGACCTTGTGACGAATGACCTTGCCGAGTAACTCCCGGGCAAGCGTCTGCGCGTCGCGATGAAAAAAACTGTCCGGCAGGGCGCGTGGCGATTGGTCAGGCATAAACAAATGCAGTCAGAGAATGGACCGCGATCATATCAACATCGGCCTTAATTGGAGCTGAATGGGTGAGGGTGGGCGCGAAGCCGGGGACAGATTGATTTACGGTGAAGCGCTGTAAATAAATCAGTCCCCTACCAACGGGGAGCAGATCAAAAATCTCATTGCCCACACGTGCGCCTTCCCGGCTAAAGCCGGTCCCACTAAAAAGCATCGCGTCCCGCCAGTGAGACCGGCGGCGATCCCTGTAGGACCGGCTTCAGCCGGGAAGCTCTTGATCTGCCTAAACGCGCTTTTGATCTTGATCTCCATACACAAAAAGCCCAGACACCGCCAAACGCGACTTGGGTGCAGGCTGAACGCAGGTCTCGCGCAGTGGGCCGAGCCGCATGGATGCGGCGAGAGCGCCGTCAGGACATGGATGTCCGTTCCGCGCGGGCCCACGGAGCGAGACCGGAGTGAAGGAACCCTGACGAAGGAAGGGCCCAACCAGGAGCAGGCACCCTTGGTTACTTGGGGTGCTTTTCCAAGTAACTCGCCGAAGGCGAAACAGTTCCGCCGTTAGGCGGAATCCACGCTCGGTGGGCCTGGTTCACTGAACAAAACCTCCTTATTCCGACCATCCGCCTGTCGCCGCTGTCGTTCAGCACGCCCGACAGCTATAATCCGCCGCTTTCCCATTTGCCAAGACCCCCGAGACCATGACTGAGTCCGTTCTTGACTACATGACCCGCCTGGGTCGCGCCGCCCGCGAAGCCTCCCGCGTGATCGGCCGTGCCAGCACCGCACAGAAGAACCGCGCCCTCGCAGCCACCGCTGCCGCGCTGGACGCTTCCCGTGCCGAGCTGACCGCCGCCAACGAACAGGACCTCGCCGCTGGCCGCGCCAATGGACTCGAACCCGCTCTGCTCGAACGCCTCTCCCTGACCCCGGCCCGCATCGACAGCATGATCGCCGGCCTGCGCCAGGTCGCCAGCCTGCCAGACCCCATCGGCACCCTGCGCGACATGAGCTTCCAGCCCTCCGGCATCCAGGTCGGCAAAATGCGCGTGCCACTGGGCGTCGTCGGCATCATCTATGAGTCGCGTCCCAACGTAACCATCGACGCCGCCAGCCTCTGTCTCAAATCCGGCAACGCCACCATCCTGCGTGGCGGCTCCGAAGCCATACATTCCAACCGCGCCATCGCCGCCTGCATCCAGCGCGGCCTAGATGACGCAGGTTTGCCGGCCGCCGTCGTACAAGTCGTCGAAACCACGGACCGTGCCGCCGTTGGCGCACTGATCACCATGCCGGAGTACGTGGACGTCATCGTTCCCCGTGGAGGCAAAGGCCTGATCGAACGCGTCAGCCGTGACGCCAAAGTCCCGGTCATCAAACACCTGGACGGCATCTGCCACGTCTACGTCAGTGCCCATGCCGACCTGGCCGCTGCCCAGCGCATCAGTTTCAACGCCAAGACCTACCGGTATGGCATCTGCGGCGCGATGGAAACCCTGCTGGTCGATCAAGCTATTGCCGCAGAGTTTCTGCCCCCCATGGCCGCCCAGTTTCGCGAGAAAGGCGTCGAACTGCGCGGCTGCGAGCGCACCCGCGACCTGATCGATGTCTTGCCGGCCACCGAAGACGACTGGCACACCGAGTACCTTGCGCCGATCCTGTCGATCCGCATCGTCACCGGTCTGGACCAAGCCATCGAACACATCAATCACTACGGCTCGCATCACAGCGACGCCATCATCTCCGACTCGCAAGCCCAGACTCGCCGCTTCATGGCTGAAGTCGACTCGAGTTCGGTGATGGTCAACGCGCCCACCAGTTTTGCCGACGGTTTCGAATACGGCCTGGGCGCGGAAATCGGCATTTCGACCGACAAGATTCACGCGCGCGGTCCCGTGGGGCTTGAAGGCCTGACCTGCGAGAAATACATCGTCGTCGGCGATGGCACGCAGTTGCGCGGGCAGGGGCCGGTCTGACTTGGCCCACGTCGGTCAGGCTTCAGGCAGCGGCGCGCAGGCAATGGCCGATCCGATTGCGGTTCCGCTGAACACGGCACGGGTGCCACAGCGCATCGGCATACTCGGCGGCACGTTCGACCCGGTGCACATTGGCCACTTGCGTGGCGCACTGGAAGTTGCCGAACTGCTGGAACTTGATGAGCTGCGCCTGACGCCCAGCGCCCGACCGCCTCATCGCGACACGCCGAGCGTGTCGGCGCAGGACCGTCTGGCGATGGTGCAGTGCGCGGTCGCCGGGGTGCCACCCTTGACGGTGGATGATCGCGAGCTGTTGCGCGACAAGCCGTCGTACACGATCGACACGCTGGAATCGATGCGCGCGGAACTCGCCGCCGATGACCAGCTATTTTTATTGCTGGGTTGGGACGCCTTTTGCGGGCTGCCTTCCTGGCATCGGTGGGAAGAGTTGCTGGAGCACTGCCATATCGTGGTGCTGCAACGCCCGGACGCCGACAGCGAGTCCCCGGATGCGATGCGAAATCTGCTCGCGGGACGTGCCGTCAGTGATCCAAAGGCCCTCAAGGGGCCCGGCGGAAAGATTACGTTCGTCTGGCAGACGCCGCTTTCGGTGTCTGCCACCCAGATCCGTCAACTGCTGGCCAGCGGTAAGTCGGTACGTTTTCTGGTGCCAGACGCGGTACTGGCCTATATCGATACGCACGGGCTGTACCGTGCGTCGAACTGAAGGTGTGTTGCTACGCAGCCAAGTGCGCGAAGAAACGCCCAAACATACGAGTTAAAAGAGTTTTTTATGACTGACAAACGCGCTGTAAACCCAATCATCGAAGTGATCAGGGCTGCCCTGGAAGACGTCAAGGCCCAGGATATCCAGGTGCTGGACGTTCGTGACAAACAAAGCATCACTGATTACATGGTCATCGCGACCGGTACTTCCAATCGCCAG
This sequence comes from Pseudomonas sp. W2Oct36, assembly GCF_041060465.1. Lineage (NCBI taxonomy): Bacteria > Pseudomonadati > Pseudomonadota > Gammaproteobacteria > Pseudomonadales > Pseudomonadaceae > Pseudomonas > Pseudomonas sp. W2Oct36. Next base: position 28,568 of record NZ_JAUERW010000011.1, on the reverse strand, counting down.
ATCAACGCGATGCTCGACAAGGTCCGCGAAGAAGTCAAAAAGCAGGGCCTCAAGCCGCTGGGCGAAGAAGGCAAGGGCGACAGCGACTGGGTGCTGCTGGACCTGGACATCGCCATTGTTCACATGATGACCGCCTCCGCTCGCCAGTTTTACGACCTCGAGCGTCTGTGGGCCGGTGCCGAGCAGAGCCGTTCGGCCAGCGCTGCACACCACAGCCCGGAAAGCGCTCACGAGCATTTCGACAAGCTGAACAAAGACCAGGCCTAAGGCGTCGTTGTGCGTCTGCGTCTGATCGCTGTCGGTTCCCGCATGCCCAAGTGGGTGGAAGAGGGTTGGCATGAGTATGCCAAGCGTCTGCCATCCGAGCTGGCGCTGGACCTGGTGGAAATTCCGCTCAATACCCGTGGCAAGAACGCCGACGTGGCACGCCTCATCCGTCAGGAAGGCGAGGCCATGCTGGCGAAAGTGCAGCCGGGCGAGCGGATCGTCACGCTTGAAGTGCATGGCAAGCCCTGGAGCACCGAGCAACTGGCGGGCGAGCTCGATCGCTGGCGTCTGGATTCGCGCACGGTCAACCTGATGGTCGGCGGTCCGGAAGGGCTGGCGCCGGAAGTCTGTGCACGGGCCGAGCAGCGTTGGTCGTTGTCGCCACTGACGTTGCCGCACCCGCTGGTGCGCATCCTCATCGGCGAGCAGATTTATCGTGCCTGGACCGTGCTGTCCGGTCACCCTTATCACAAGTAGCGCCGCTGCCTTCACTGTGAACCTGCCCTAAATGTCTCAGCCGATCCGCCTGAAAGACCACGAAAAGGACGCACGCCTGGTGCGCAGCCGAGTCGTGGTCGGTGCAGTCGCGGTCGTCGTGCTGATCTGCGTGCTGATCGCGCGGCTGTATTTCCTGCAGGTCATCCAGTACGAGTACCACTCGACGCTGTCCGAGAACAATCGCGTTCACGTGCAGCCGATTCCGCCGAGTCGCGGGCTGATCTACGACCGCAACGGCGTGGTCATTGCCGACAACCGGCCGAGCTTCAGCCTGAGCATGACCCGCGAACGTTCCGGTGACTGGACCCAAGTGCTGGACACCATCGTTCAAGTGCTTGAGCTGACGCCGGATGATCGGATCATCTTCGAAAAACGCATGAAGCAGGGGCGACGGCCGTTCGAGCCGGTGCCCATTCTGTTCGAGCTGACCGAAGAGCAAATCGCCCGTATCGCCGTTAATCAGTTCCGGCTGCCGGGCGTTGAAGTGGTGGCGCAGCTGGTTCGTCACTATCCGCAGGGCGAGCACTTCGCCCACTCGGTGGGTTACATGGGGCGGATCAACGAGAAAGAGCTGAAAAGCCTCGATCCCGTGAATTACAGCGGCACTCACCACATGGGCAAAACCGGTATCGAGCGCTTTTACGAGCCCGAGCTGCACGGCCAGGTCGGCTACGAAGAAGTCGAAACCAACGCCCGCGGCCGCGTCTTGCGCGTGCTCAAACGGACCGATCCGGTGCCCGGCAAGGACATCGTCCTGAGCCTCGACATCCAGTTGCAGGAAGCCGCCGAAGCCGCGCTGGCCGGGCGTCGCGGCGCCGTGGTGGCGTTGGACCCAAGCACCGGCGAGGTGCTGGCGATGGTCAGCCAGCCGAGCTTCGACCCGAATCTGTTCGTCACCGGCATCAGCTTCAAGGCGTACTCCGAACTGCGAGATTCGGTCGACCGCCCACTGTTCAATCGCATCCTTCGAGGCCTGTATCCACCGGGTTCGACGATCAAGCCGGCGGTGGCGATTGCCGGTCTCGACACCGGCGTGATCACAGCGAGCACGCGGGTATTCGACCCCGGCTACTACATGCTGCCGAACTACGACCACAAATACCGCAACTGGAACCGCACCGGCGATGGCTGGGTGGATCTGGACACGGCGATCATGCGCTCCAACGACACCTACTTTTACGATCTGGCCCACAAGGTCGGGATCGATCGGCTGTCGGCCTACCTGAACAAGTTCGGCATCGGCCAGAAAGTCTCGCTGGACATGTTCGAAGAATCCCCCGGCCTGATGCCGTCCCGTGACTGGAAACGTGTCACACGGCGGCAGGCGTGGTTCCCGGGTGAAACACTCATTCTGGGGATCGGCCAGGGCTACATGCAGGCCACCCCGCTGCAGTTGGCCCAGGCCACCGCGCTGGTGGCCAACAAAGGCAAATGGAACCGCCCGCATCTGGCCAGGACCGTCGAAGGGCAGAAGCCGGTGGACCACAACCCGATGCCGGACATCGTCCTGCGTGATCCGTCGGACTGGGCCAAGGTCAACCACGGCATGCAGCAAGTGATGCACGGCGCTCGCGGCACCGCTCGCAAGGCCGCGATCGGTGCCCAGTACCGCATCGCCGGCAAGAGCGGTACGGCCCAGGTCGTGGCGATTCGGCAGGGCGAGAAGTACGACCGTTCGAAAGTTCAGGAACGCCACCGCGACCACGCCTTGTTCGTCGGCTTCGCGCCGGCCGACAGCCCGAAGATCGTCGTTGCGGTGATGATCGAAAACGGCGAGTCGGGATCGGGCGTTGCCGCGCCGGTGGTGCGGCAGGTCATGGACGCCTGGCTGCTTGATCCCCAGGGCCATCTGAAACCCGAATACGCCAGCAATGCACAGCCTCCGGAGACCGCGGCCCGTGAAGAGTAATTTCGACCGCATCCTGTCCAGCGAAGATGTGATGCGCCGTCGCGCCACGTTCCTGCAGAAAATCCACGTTGATGGCCCGCTGCTGATCCTGCTGCTGACATTGGCGGCGGGCAGTCTGTTCGTGCTGTATTCGGCCAGCGGCAAGAGCTGGGACCTGCTGATCAAGCAAGCAACCTCCTTCGGCATCGGCCTGGTGTCGATGTTCGTCATCGCGCAGCTTGAACCCCGATTCATGGCCCGCTGGGTGCCCGCCGCCTACGTGATCGGCGTTCTGCTGCTGGTGGCGGTGGACGTCATGGGCCACAACGCCATGGGCGCGACGCGCTGGATCAACATTCCCGGGGTCATCCGCTTTCAGCCCTCGGAATTCATGAAGATCATCATGCCGGCGACCATCGCCTGGTACCTGTCCAAGCGCACGCTGCCGCCGCACCTCAAGCACGTGGCGGTGAGCCTCGGGCTGATTGGTCTGCCGTTCATTCTGATCGTGCGTCAGCCAGACCTCGGCACCTCGCTGCTGATTCTGGCCTCCGGCACCTTCGTACTGTTCATGGCCGGCCTGCGCTGGCGCTGGATCATCAGCGTGGTGGCGGCAGCGGTCCCGGTGGCGGTGGGCATGTGGTTCTTCTTCATGCACGACTACCAGAAGCAGCGGATCCTGACCTTCCTCGACCCGGAAAGCGATCCGCTCGGCACCGGCTGGAACATCATCCAATCCAAGGCGGCGATCGGTTCGGGGGGCGTGTTCGGCAAAGGCTGGCTCATGGGGACGCAGTCGCACCTGGACTTCCTGCCTGAAAGTCACACCGACTTCATCATTGCGGTGCTCGGCGAGGAATTCGGGCTGGTCGGGATTTGCGCGCTGCTGCTGATCTATCTGTTGCTCATCGGCCGCGGGCTGGTGATCACCGCCCAGGCGCAGACGCTCTACGGCAAGCTGCTCGCGGGCAGCCTGACCATGACCTTTTTTGTTTACGTTTTCGTCAATATCGGTATGGTCAGCGGTCTGCTGCCGGTCGTAGGCGTGCCGTTGCCCTTCATTAGCTACGGCGGAACTTCGCTGGTGACGCTGCTGTCAGCGTTTGGTGTTTTGATGTCGGTCCATACGCATCGCAAATGGATCGCTCAGGTTTGATTAAGGTGAAGAACTCAATGCAAGTAGTGCGTGGCTGGGCTGCTCGATATGCGCCGCTGGTCGGTCTGATGGGCATCTTCGGCTCAGTGCAGGAATCACTTGCCGGTGACTATGACGGCTCTCCTCAAGTCGCCCAGTTCGTCAGCGAAATGACCCGCGATTATGGATTCGCGGGTGAACAACTGATCGATGTGTTCCGCGATGTGCAGCGCAAGCAGGCAATCCTCGATGCCATTTCCAGGCCTGCCGAACGCGTCAAACCGTGGAAAGACTATCGCCCGATGTTCCTCACCGACGCCCGCGTTGCCCGGGGCGTCGACTTCTGGCGTCAGCACGAGGCCGCCCTGGCGCGCGCCGAGCAGGAGTACGGCGTGCCCGCTCAGGTGATCGTATCGATCATCGGCGTCGAGACGTTTTTCGGCCGCAATACCGGGAATTACCGGGTGATGGACGCATTGTCGACCCTGGCGTTCGACTATCCCCAGCGCGCCGACTTTTTCCGCAAGGAGCTGCGCGAGTTCCTGCTGCTGTCCCGCGAACAGCAGGTCGATCCGCTGACGCTCAAAGGCTCCTACGCCGGGGCGATGGGCTTGCCCCAGTTCATGCCGAGCAGTTTCCGCGCCTATGCAGTGGACTTCGACGGCGATGGCCACATCAACATCTGGAACGACCCGGACGATGCAATCGGCAGCGTGGCCAGCTACTTTCAGCGTCACGGCTGGGTGGCCGGCCAGCCGGTTGTTAGCCGCGCGGACGTGCGCGGTGACCGCGTCGATCAGGGCTTGAGCCCGGGCATCGATCCGGTGAAGACTGTTGGGGAGTTGCGAGCGTTGGGCTGGGCGAGTCATGATGCGCTGCGCGACGACATGCCGGTCACGGCATTTCGCCTCGATGGCGACAAAGGCCCTGAATACTGGATGGGCCTGAAGAATTTTTACGCAATCACGCGATACAACCGCAGCGTGATGTACGCCATGGCCGTGCATCAACTGTCTGAAATGCTTGTTCAAGCCCGGGACGTCAAGTAATGCGGCCACTGCCGATGCACCAACCATTGAAACTGATGGCCTTCACGGCACTGACGTTGCTGATCGTCAGCTGCTCGACCAGCCGCCCGACGACAACGACGCAGCGGCAGCAGGGCAACGTCATTCGCTCGCAGCCCGGGCTGGATATCAACAGGGCGCACAAAGACGGCGCGCCCTGGTGGGACGTTGATGTGTCGCGCATCCCCGATGCCATTCCGACCCTGCACACCGGCCCGTACAAGGCCAACCCGTACACTGTGCTGGGCAAGACCTATTTCCCCCTCAGCGATTCCAGGACCTATTCCCAGACGGGAACGGCGTCGTGGTACGGCACCAAGTTCCACGGGCAAAATACGGCCAACGGCGAAGTCTATGACCTGTATGGCATGAGCGCGGCGCACAAGACGCTGCCACTGCCCAGCTATGTTCGCGTGACCAACCTGGACAACAACCGCACCGTGATCCTGCGGGTCAACGATCGCGGCCCGTTCTATTCGGACCGCATCATCGACCTGTCCTATGCAGCGGCGAAGAAGCTCGGTTATGCCGAAAACGGCACCGCACGGGTGAAAGTTGAAGGCATCGACCCTTCTCAGTATTGGGCGCAGCGCGGCAAACCGGCGCCGTTGATGCTGGATCAGCCGCAAGTGGCAAGCAGCAATCCGCCGCCTCGGCAGGCAGCGGCGCCGGTGATTACCGCATCGGCCGGTACGATCGAGCAATGGACGCCACCGCCGCAGCAACACGCGGCTCCGGTCACGCCCGTGCCGATTGACGCAAAAAAAAACGCTTCCGGACAAGCGTCTGGGCTGTTTCTCCAAGTGGGAGCCTTCGCCAACCCGGACGCTGCGGAACTCCTGAGGTCGAAATTGAGCGGGATGGTCCGCGCGCCGGTGTTCGTGAGTTCGATCGCGCGCAACCAACAGACGCTCTATCGCGTGCGGATGGGACCGGTCGACACGCCGGGTGAAGCCCAGCAGCTGCAAAACAGCGTAAGGTCGGCCAATCTCGGCTCGCCAAGCGTCGTCACGTCGGACCAGTAACGCTTTCATCAGCGATTAACGCCCCGGCAACGGAGGCGCGTTTCGCTGCCTGACCGACGACATGCCGACCGGGTTTGTCGTTGTCAGCAGCTTTTCACGGCACGTTCTGTAGAATGTGAACCCGTTTGCCGGGGTAGCCCGGCACCCGCTTTGCCCGCAAGGGCATGTTTGCCCATTAGCATTTTCGAGAGACGGATGAACATCACCAGCTTTGCAAAACGCCTTTGCCTGCTTATCCCGCTATTCACCACGCCTGCCGTGTTTGCGGTCGAACAGATGACGCCATCGCCACCGCAACTGGCTGCCAAGGCTTATGTGCTGATGGACGCCAACAGTGGCAACGTTCTGGTCGAAAACAATGGCGACCAGCGCCTGCCACCGGCCAGTCTGACCAAGCTGATGACCGCCTACATCGCCACGCTGGAAATCCGTCGTGGCCAGATCGGCGAAAACGACCCGGTGACCGTCAGCGAAAACGCCTGGCGCACCGGCGGTTCGCGGATGTTCATCAAAGTGGGCAGCCAGGTCACCGTCAGTGACCTGCTGCACGGCATCATCATTCAGTCGGGTAACGACGCCAGCGTTGCGCTTTCCGAGCACATCGCCGGCAGCGAAGACGCCTTCGCCGACCTGATGAACAAGACCGCTGCCGACCTGGGTATGGTCAACAGCCACTTCATGAACCCGACCGGCCTGCCGAACCCTGATCACTACGCCACCGCCCATGACATGGCCCTGCTGGCGCGCGCGATCATCCACGAAGACCCGGCGCACTACGCGATCTACTCGCAGAAAGAGTTCTTCTGGAACGGCATCAAGCAGCCAAACCGCAACCTGCTGCTGTGGCGTGACAAGACCGTCGACGGTCTGAAAACCGGTCACACCGAAGAAGCCGGCTACTGCATGGTGTCCTCGGCCGTGCGTGATGGCATGCGTCTGATTGCTGTCGTGTTCGGCACCAACAGCGAGCAAGCTCGTGCTGCCGAAACCCAGAAGCTGCTGACCTACGGTTTCCGTTTCTTCGAAACCCAGACCTTCTATCAGAAGGGCACCGAACTGGCTCAGGCGCCGGTCTGGAAAGGCACAGAGCGTCAAGTCAAAGCCGGTCTGGCTGAAGACCTGACCATGACCATGCCAAAAGGCGAGCTGAAGAAGCTGGCCGCGAGCATGACCATGAATCCACAGCTGGTTGCGCCGATCGCCAAAGGCGACGTCATCGGCAAGGTTGAGGTCAAGCTGGACGACAAGGTCGTGCACAGTGCCAACCTGATCGCTCTGGACGCCGTCGAGGAGGGTGGTATCTTCCGCCGCCTGTGGGATAGCATCCGCTTGTTCTTCTACGGTCTGTTCAACTGATCAACGATTGATCAAACGCTGACCGTTGCTCCGTACGCCCCCGTCGCCGATCGCGCCGGGGGCCTGTCCGTTTTCCGGCTTACGAGGCCGTTACTGCCATGACAGATACCGAAGTAAAAGCGCCAAAAATCGAATTTCCCTGCGCCGACTATCCCATCAAGATCATCGGCGACACGGGCGTGGGCTTCAAAGACAAGGTCATCGAGATTCTTGAGAAGCACGCCACCGTCGATATGAAAACCCTGGCCGAGCGCCAGAGCAGCAACGGCAAGTACACCACCGTTCAGCTGCACATCATTGCCACCGGGCAAGACCAGCTTTACGACATCAACAGCGAATTGCGGGCCACCGGCTTCGTGCACATGGTGCTGTGATGGGTGCTGCTCTGGGCTTTCGTGAACTCGGTCTGACCGACTACGAGCCCACCTGGCAGGCCATGAAACGCTTCACCGACGGCCGCGACCGCGAAACCGCCGATGAGGTCTGGCTTGTGCAGCATCCGCCTGTCTTCACCCAGGGCCAGTCCGGCAAGCCCGAGCATTTATTGCTCCCGGGGGATATCCCGGTGGTGCAGGTCGATCGCGGCGGCCAAGTGACTTATCATGGCCCCGGCCAACTGGTAGCGTATCTGCTGCTGGACGTGCGCCGTCTGGGCTTTGGCGTTCGCGACCTGGTCACCCGGATCGAACACAGCCTGATCGACCTGCTGGCCGGTTATGGTGTCACCGCCGCAGCCAAGGCTGATGCGCCAGGGGTCTACGTCGACGGCGCCAAGATTGCCTCACTGGGGCTGCGCATCCGTAACGGCTGTTCGTTTCATGGCCTTGCGCTGAACGTCGATATGGATCTGGACCCTTTTAAACGGATAAATCCCTGCGGGTATGCGGGGCTGGCAATGACCCAGCTGCGCGAACAGGCAGGTCCGATTGAATTTGCCGAGGTTAGTGCCCGGCTGCGTGCGCAGCTCGTCAACCACCTCGACTACGCTGAGCAGACGACCCTAACGGGCGGAATCGATTGATATGACTACTGCGTATGAGGCAGCTGACACTGTCGTGAATACAGAGAATGCCGTACAAACCCTGATCCCGACGGTGAACGTGGCCACGCCTGAGCGTGTGGCGCGTCCTAAAGTGGAAGCCGGCGTGAAGCTGCGCGGCGCCGAAAAAGTCGCGCGCATCCCGGTGAAGATCATTCCGACGGTCGATCTGCCGAAGAAGCCGGACTGGATTCGTGTGCGTATCCCGGTCTCGCCGGAAGTCGACCGCATCAAAGCGCTGCTGCGCAAGCACAAGCTGCACAGCGTGTGCGAAGAGGCGTCCTGCCCGAACCTGGGCGAGTGCTTCTCTGGCGGCACCGCGACCTTCATGATCATGGGCGACATCTGCACCCGTCGCTGCCCGTTCTGCGACGTCGGCCATGGCCGTCCGAAGGCGCTGGACACCGATGAGCCGAAGAACCTCGCCGTCGCCATCGCTGACCTCAAACTCAAGTACGTCGTGATCACTTCCGTGGACCGTGACGACCTGCGCGATGGCGGCGCTCAGCACTTCGCCGACTGCATCCGCGAAATCCGCCTGCTGTCGCCGAACGTCCAGCTGGAGACCCTGGTCCCGGATTACCGTGGCCGTATGGACATCGCGCTGGAAATCACCGCCGCGACGCCGCCAGACGTCTTCAACCACAACCTGGAAACCGTACCGCGCCTGTACAAGGCCGCGCGTCCGGGTTCGGATTACCAGTGGTCGCTGACCTTGCTCAAGCGTTTCAAGGAAATGGTTCCCCACGTGCCGACCAAATCCGGGCTGATGCTGGGCCTGGGCGAGACGGATGAAGAAGTCATCGAAGTCATGCAGCGCATGCGCGAGCACAACATTGACATGCTGACCCTGGGTCAGTACCTGCAACCGTCGCGCAACCACTTGCCGGTGCAGCGCTTCGTGCACCCTGACGTATTCGACTGGTTCGCCGAAGAAGGCTACAAAATGGGCTTCAAGAACGTCGCCTCCGGCCCGTTGGTCCGCTCCTCGTACCATGCGGACGAGCAAGCCAAGCTGGTCAAGTCGCTGCTCACGGCGGGTTGATCACGGCGTCGCTGACGCAGAAAGCAAAACGGGCCGGATAGAAATATCCGGCCCGTTTTTTTGTGTTGCGTTTCATTCTGCGCAGTTACGGCTGGCGTAACTGCTGCAGCAATTCCTGGGTCGGGTACCCGTCCGCCGGCCAGCCAAAGGATTGCTGCGCGCTGCGAATCGCCTTGCGCGTGTTGGCGCCGATGATCCCGTCCGGCGCGCCTGCGTCGTACTGTCGGGCCGAGAGCAGCGTCTGCAGCTCGATACGCTCGGTGCGGCTCAGCGGACGATCACCGCGCGGCCAGCTTCCCTGCACATAACCGCCGCCGCTGAATCGTTCGGACAGCAAGCCGATCGCCATCGCATAGGACGACGAGTTGTTGTACTTCAGGATGGCGCGGAAGTTATCCATCACCAGAAAGGCCGGGCCTTTATAGCCCGCAGGCAGCAGCAAGGCGGCTTGCTGTTGCAGCAGATTGGCCGGCAGCGCAGAGCCGCTCGGCAGCTTCAGGCCCAGCTGCTGCCATTCGCCGATGGATTTGCGCGTTGAGGCGTCCGCCAGGGCGTAGTCAAACCCCTGAGCCAGCTGCACTTCGAATCCCCAGGGCTGGCCTTTCTGCCAGCCCGAGCTTTGCAGGTAATGTGCAGTGGAGGCCAGTGCGTCGGTGGGGGAGTTCCAGATATCACGGCGACCGTCGCCGTCGAAATCCACCGCGTGGGTGTTGTAGGTCGTCGGTATGAACTGCGTCTGGCCCATGGCGCCAGCCCAGGAGCCCAGCATGCTCGGCGCATCGATGTCGCCGTGCTGAATGATCTGCAGCGCGGCGATCAGTTGATCCTGGGCGAACTGTGGTCGGCGTCCCTCATAGGCCAGCGTCGCCAGCGAGCGAATCACCGACTGCGTGCCCTGGAACTGACCGAAGCTGCTCTCCATCCCCCACACGGCGACCAGTGCCTGGCGATCGACGCCATAACGCTGCTCGATGGCGCTCAGCGCGTCGGCGTATTGATTGAGCAGGGCCTGACCCTTGCGTACACGCACGGCGGACATTGCGCCGTCGAGGTATTCCCACACCGGACGACTGAACTCCGGCTGGCTGCGATCGGCCTTGACCACGCTCATGTCCGGCGTGACGCCGGCAAATGCGTTATCAAACACCTCCGGGCGCACACCCGCGTTCAGCGCGAGAGCACGAAACTGGCTCTGCCACTCGCTGAAGGTCATTGCGGGCTGGATTTCAAAGTTACCGTCGTCAGGTTGCGCAACAGCGCCGGAGGGCACGGGCAGACTTTTGACGACTTGCGCCGCGGGTGCGGCCTGGAGCGGGGTGGCAACGGCAGCGGTAGGCTGCTCGGCACAGGCGACCAGCGCGAAGAGGCTGGAAGCGGCGATCAACTGGCGGAGGTGCCAGCGACGGGGAAAGCTTGGGGGCATTCTGGGGTCCACAGGGCTAAACCGGAAGGTGCAGACCTTAACATGCCGGCCCTGTCGGTGGGGCGTCAGTCAGTAACCTGAAGTTTTCAAGCCGCCATAACGGAAGAAGCCTCCCAGCTTTTAGACTGGAAGGCTTCGCGGCGGTAGCTGCCTTTGCCCTTGCCGGGTTGTTCCTGACGGCTGCGGAACAGTGGCTGGGCGATGATGGATTTGGCCTTGTTCGGCCGCTTTTTGGCTTTGCTCATGGCGTTCTCGCTCAAGTGGTGGGGTGGAGCAGCGGGGATATTCTGCCAGTTAGGCGCCGCTGTCCAATTAACCTGAGCTATCGAAACGTTACAGATTATTCCGCCGGCAATGCCAGCCGTTGCCCCGCCATCAGCAGCGTCAGACGACTGAGGCTGCTCCAGACCGATCCCTGGGCCTGGCCTTTGATCTGCGCGTCGATGTGTTGGGCGTCCATCAACAACTGGCCCCAGCGTCGCGCCGAGTGGCGTTGCAGGGCTTTGCTCATCAACGGCTTGCGCTTGTCCCAGATGGGCGGACGCGCCTGGCTGAAGGCTTTGTCCAGCGGGATGCCCTGACTGAACTGCAACGCCAGATTGGCCAGCACGCGAAGCTCGCGGGACAGCGCCCAGAGAATGACCGGAGGCTCGACGCCTTCTCCGCGCAGGCCTTCGAGCATCCGCAGCGCGTGGGCCGCTTCGCCGTTGAGGATGGCGTCAGTCAGACCGAAAACATCGAAGCGTGCGCTGTCGGCCACCGCCGCCTGCACGGTCTCGACCGTGATCTGGCCTTCTTCGGCCATCAGCTTGAGCTTTTCGATTTCCTGCGCAGCGGCGAGCAAGTTGCCTTCAACCCGCGCCGCGATCAGTTCGATGGCGTCCGGGGTCGCTGCGAGGCCGGCCTGTGACAGGCGCTGACGAATCCATTGCGGCAACTGGCTGGCGTCCACCGGCCAGATCTGCACGAACTGTGTCTGCGGCCCTTCGACCAGCGCTTTGCCCCATTTGGTTTTCTGCGCCGAGCCGTCGAGCTTGGGCAGGCTGATCAACAGCAGCGTGTCTTCGGCAGGGCGGCCGCAGTATTCCAGCAGTGCGGCGGCGCCTTTGTCGCCGGGTTTGCCGGACGGCAGGCGCAACTCCAGCAGCCTGCGCTCGGCGAACAGCGACATGCTCGCGCCCGCCTGAAGCAGGGTGCCCCAGTCGAAGCTCGAGTCTGCGCTGAACACCTGACGTTCGTCATAGCCTTGCTGGCGCGCAGCCGCACGGATGGCGTCGCACGCCTCCTGACATTGCAGCGGGTCATCGCCGCTGACGATGTAGACAGGCGCAAGCGCACCTTGAAGGTGTTTGGAAAGCTGGGCGGGGGCGAGTTTCATGGGTCAGAAAAGATCAGGGCCGGCGAACCGGCCCCGACGCCGTCACTTGGACGGGATTTCGATAGGCGACTGCTGTGGCGTCTCGTCGCGAATGCGCTGAGCAGCGGCTTCGGCATCCGCCTGGGCGCGGGCAGCGGCGTCGGCTTTGGCTTGCAGCTCGTCAAGGCGCTGAGGTGTCAGCTGCTGCAGACGGGCCAGCACTTTCTGCACGAGGTCAGTGCGCATTTCCTTACGGATCTGATCGGCTTCCTGGTCAGAGCCGATCAGGTTGTTGCCGTCATGGACAAAGACTTTCTGCGACTGCACGGAGTCATCAAGCAGCAGAACATCTTTGCTGCCGTGAATTTCGTACTTGAGCACGGTGGTCAGCTCGTATTCGGCGGAGCGACCGGAGCCGGCGTAGCTCGCCGTGCGCTGGGCTTCGTCTTCACGGGCGATGAACAGCTTGTACTGGGCGCCGGTGTAGACGTGCACGCCGCTGTTGGTCAGGGTCTGACGCAGCTGGGTGACGACGTCGCCGTAAGCGTCGCGCGCGCTCACGTCCAGTTCCTTGATCGACAGGGCGTTGGTGCCGGTGCCGCGCAGCTGGAAACCGCAGGCGCTCAGCAGAACCGCGAGTCCCATTACCAGCAGATTGCGTTTGATCATCTTGTTGCTCCCTTGAATCCGTTAGAACCCGGCATCCCGGGTTCTTGAAATTTATGCGGGGCCTGCAGACAGGCGCCCGATGATTGCGTCAGCTGGCGACGATATTAACCAGTTTGCCCGGCACCACGATGACCTTGCGGATCGTCAGGCCGTCGATGAAGCGCAGCACGTTTTCGTTGATCCGTGCGGCAGCCTCGACTTCCTCGCGGGTGGCGCTGGCCGGCATCTCGATATGGCCACGCAGCTTGCCGTTGACCTGAATCACCAGCTGCAACGTGTCCTGCACCAGTGCCGAGTCATCCACCACAGGCCAGCCGGCGTCGATGATTGGACCTGAGTGGCCCAGCGCCGCCCACAATTGGTGGCTGATGTGCGGGGTGATCGGCGCCAGCAGCAGGGCGACCGTCTCCAGACCTTCCTGCAACAGCGCGCAGTCCTGAGCCGACACCTGCGGCGCTTTTTCCAGGACGTTCATCAGCGTCATCACCTGAGCGATAGCGGTGTTGAATTTGTGGTGCTGGCCCACGTCCTGACCTGCCTGCTTGATGGCCAGGTGGATCGAGCGGCGAATGGCCTTCTGGTCGTCGTTCAGCGCGGTTTTGTCGAGTGCGCCTGCAGCGCCCGCCGTCACGTGAGCCTGCGCCAGACGCCAGACGCGCTTGAGGAAGCGATGGGAGCCTTCCACGCCGGAGTCAGACCACTCCAGGCTCATGTCAGGCGGCGAGGCAAACATCATGAACAGGCGGCAGGTGTCGGCGCCGTACTGGTCGATCATCGACTGGGGGTCGACGCCGTTGTTCTTCGATTTCGCCATCTTTTCGATGCCGCCGATTTCAACCGGCTGGCCATCGGCAATCAGCTTGGCGCCGATAATCTTGGCCTTGCTGTCGCGTTCGAACTCGACATCCGCCGGGTTGAACCAGGTTTTGCTGCCGTTGGCTTCCAGACGATAGAACGTCTCGGCCACGACCATGCCCTGGGTGAGCAGGTTCTTGAACGGCTCGTTGGAGCTGACCAGGCCTTCGTCGCGCATCAGCTTGTGGAAGAAGCGCGCGTACAGCAGGTGCAGGATCGCGTGTTCGATACCGCCGATGTACTGATCAACCGGCAGCCAGTGGTTCGCGGCCTTCGGGTCGACCATGCCGCCTTCGTAATGAGGCGAGGCATAGCGGGCGAAATACCACGAGGACTCGACGAAGGTGTCCATGGTGTCGGTTTCGCGCTTGGCCGGCGCACCGCAGGTCGGGCAGCTGCACTCGTAGAACTCGGGCATGCGCGCCAGCGGTGAGCCCGCGCCGTCCGGTACCACGTCTTCAGGCAGCTTGACCGGGAGTTGATCTTCCGGGACAGGCACGTCGCCGCACGTGTCACAGTGGATGATCGGGATCGGGCAGCCCCAGTAGCGCTGGCGGCTGATGCCCCAGTCGCGCAGGCGGAACTGGGTGCGTGAGTTGCCCAGTTCTTTCTTGAGCAGCGCGGCTTCCATGGCGTCGAACGCGCCGGTGAAGTCCAGGCCGTCGAACTCACCGGAATTGATGAGCTGGCCGTGCTCGCCGTACGCGTCCTGCCAAGGCGCAGGGGTTTCATCGCCCGCGCTGGTGCGCACAACGGCTTTGATCGGCAGGCTGTACTTGGTGGCGAACTCGAAATCGCGTTCGTCGTGTGCAGGCACGGCCATGACCGCACCGTCGCCGTAATGCATCAGCACGTAGTTGGCGACCCACACCGGGAGCTTCTCGCCGGTCAGCGGGTGTTCGACGAACAGCGAGGTCGGCAGGCCTTTCTTTTCCTGGGTAGCGACGTCGGCTTCGGCGACGCTGCCGCTTTTGCATTCGTTGATGAACGCTTGCAGCTCGGGATTATTCTGCGCGGCCAGGGTCGCCAGCGGGTGCTCGGCGGCAACGGCGACGTAGGTCGCGCCCATCAGGGTGTCGGGGCGGGTGGTGAAGACTTTCAGGGTGCCGGCTTCGCCGATGGACGCCTGGTCGTACGGGAACTGCACTTCCATGCCGCGGGATTTGCCGATCCAGTTGCGCTGCATGGTCTTGACCTGTTCAGGCCAGCCCGGCAACTCGTCGAGGCTCTCCAGCAGCTCATCCGCGTAGGCGGTGATCTTGAAGTAGTACATCGGGATTTCGCGCTTTTCGATCACCGCGCCCGACCGCCAGCCGCGCCCGTCGATGACTTGCTCGTTGGCCAGGACGGTCTGGTCGACCGGGTCCCAGTTCACGGTGCCGTTCTTGCGGTAGATCACGCCTTTTTGGAACAGGCGAGTGAACAGCCATTGTTCCCAGCGGTAGTAATCGGGTTTGCAGGTGGTGATTTCGCGGGACCAGTCGATCGCCAGACCCAGGCTCTTGAGCTGGTTCTTCATGTAGGCGATGTTTTCGTAGGTCCACTTGGCGGGGGCGACGTTGTTCTTCATCGCGGCGTTTTCCGCCGGCATGCCGAACGCGTCCCAGCCCATCGGCTGCAGCACGTTTTTGCCTTGCATGCGCTGATAGCGGGCGATCACGTCGCCGATGGTGTAGTTGCGCACGTGACCCATGTGTAGCTTGCCGCTGGGGTAAGGGAACATCGACAGGCAGTAGAAGGTGTCCTTGCCTGGCTGTTCACTGACTTCAAAAGACTTTTGCTCGTCCCAGAAGGTCTGGGCGGCGGCTTCGATTTCGCGGGGCTGGTAGAGTTCGTGCATGGCTACTTTTGGCTGAAATGAGTGACCCTTGACCGCTTCTCGGCGTGACCGGATCAGGAAGCCTTCGCATGCCAGACGGGGCCGTCCGCATTGCGATGCATCCATGCCCGGTTGGGCGGAAGTGGATTTACAGGAAGCGCCGTAGCATACATGAGGCTACCAAGCCGAGGGAAACCCTGATTGCGTGCTCAAGACTCGGCATCTGCGGCATCCGCCGTTGGTCGCGGCATCGCGCCGGTTTTTGCAGTGGCGCTAAGCTCACTGACGGGGGTAAGTGTTTATCTTCAGTGAGGTGAACGGATGGCAGAGCTGCAGCATGAAGTAGAGCAACCTGATGTGTATGACCGTCTGATCGATCGTCTGGGCCTGGCTCTGGACACGGCAAAAACAGCGGTGCGACTTCGAAACGAATCCCCCGTTGAGCTTGAGTTGCGTGGCTTGAGTCACGCCGAGTTTCAGTTGATCGAGGCTTATCTGGGCAGAACCGAAGTCGTTGTCAAAGAGGATTCTCCGATCGCCACGAGGGGAAGTTCCAGCACCTCACGGGAGCCTTCAGAGCCGATGCGAGCGTCCCATCCCCACGCCAATGTCATCTGGCTCAAGGATCAGCGCCGAGCCAAGGTGTCGGCAAAGTTGAGTCGCTACAGTTCCAGCAAACATTTCAAGCGTTAACTTCTGCGGGGGCTGACCCCGGCCAATCGAGCATTGCTGCTTAGCGTCATTGCTTCTAGGCTTCGGGCATCTTTGGAGATGCCCGATGCCCTTTCGTTACTTCATCAAAAATCTGCTGCTGCCTCCGGGCCTTTTCCTGCTGTTGTTAGTGCTCGCCTGGTGGTTGAGAAACAGGCGACCGGTGTTGGCGCGGGTGCTGTTCGTGATGGGCGTTGGCGGGATGGCCGCGATGAGTCTGCCGATTGTGGTGGAGTGGTCGGCGAAGGGCATCGAGCGCATCCCGCCGCTGCCGCAGAGCAAGTGGGCAACGCTGGCCCAGCGCGCCGATGCGATCGTGATTCTGGGCTCGGGCCGGGAACGCAATGACCCGAGCTGGGGCACCGACATCCCGACGGGGGTTGCGCTGGAACGCATGAGATACGCCGCGCGTCTGTCGAAGGCGTCGGGCCTGCCGATCCTCACCACCGGCGGGCTGCATTACGGCGAGCCGCCGAGCGAGGCGGCGATCATGGCCGACTCCCTGCGCGACGACTTTGGCGTGACTGTCCGTTGGCAGGAAGGTGAAAGCCGCACGACCTGGGAAAACGCCAAGATGACGGCCGCGATCCTATTGCCCCAGGGCATCAAGCGTGTGGTCGTGGTGACCCAGGCGTGGCACATGCCGCGTTCGGTCTGGAGTTTCGAGAAGGCCGGGTTCAGCGTGGTTCCAGCTCCGGTCGGCTTCCTGAGCGTGGACAACGCCCGCCCATTTGGAGGCTGGACGCCGGAGGCGAGGGCGGTGTGGCAGAACGGGCAATTGATCAACGAAGCGGCGGGGTTGGTGGGGTATCGGTTGTTTTACCGGTGAGCTGAGCAGCAGGCGTTCGGTCCCGCTGTCAAAGCGCGTATCCCCTGACACCGCGCACGCTGTTAGTGGGACCGGCTTTAGCCGGGAAAGCGCCGGGTGTCACACTGCAAATCTGATGATGCGCAAACTGGCCTCTTCCCGGCTAAAGCCGGTCCCACTAATAGACCGCATGCATCCAGTCATGCTGGTGCCCAATTGTAAGATCATGCGCACTCAGCGGGACTGGCGGTGGCCCAATGGTGGAACCGTACGCGTTCAGCGAGACTGGCTGCGGTTTAATGTGGGACCGGCTTTAGCCGGGAAGGGGTCGGGTATCACACCGCATATTTGATGGTGTTCATGCGGGCCTCTCCCCGCTGAAGCCGGTCCCATGGGGATGTCATCATCTATCAGAAATCTCTCGATACCCACCCGCTATAGGTAAAGGGTTCACTGCTTTTACTGTTCGCCTTCACAACGAGGGAGAGCGGCGAAATGTATGGAAGCAAACATGAACGGTCTTTGCGTATCGGTCGATATTCCCAACAGGGGAACGTCTATCTCGTAACCTCTGTGGTGAAGGATCGCACCCCTCTGTTCAGTAATATTCAAATAGGCCGCCTAGCGGTTCAGGAAATGAAACGTTTGCACGACTCAGGCGTTGTGCACTCATTCGCCTGGGTGGTTATGCCCGATCATCTGCATTGGCTGTTTGAACTCAAGTCAGGATCACTGCCTGCGCTCATGCAAGCGCTGAAGGGCAGAACCGCTTTCGCAGTGAACAAGGCACATGGCGCAAAAAAAATGACATGGCAGAAGGGTTATCACGATCATGGGGTCAGGGCCGATGAGGAGCTCGTCGAAATGGCTCGCTATGTCATTAACAACCCGATTCGAGCAGGGCTGGTGATGCACCGGGGGGACTATCCACTGTGGGACTGCGAATGGATGCTTGAGTGGGACTGCCTTTAGCTGTCCCACTAATAGACCGCGTGCGTTCAATCAGGCTGGTGCAGGCCAACTGTGAGACCTCAAGCAGTCAGCGGGGCTGGCTGAGGCTCAATGGTGCGACTGTGCGCAGTCAGCGGGACTGGCGAGATTTATTGTGGGACCGGCTTTAGCCGGGAAAGCGTCGGGTGTCACACCGCATATTTGATGGTGTTCGTGCCGGCTTCTTCCCGGCTAAAGCCGGTCCCACTAATAGTCCGCGTGCATTCATTCAGGCGGGTGCAGGCCCAATTGTAGGATCGCGCGCAGTCAGCGGGACTGGCTGTGGCTCAATGGTGGGACCGTCCGCATTCGGTGAGACTGGCTGAGATTTATTGTGGGACCGGCTTTAGCCGGGAAAGCGTCAGGTGACATACCGCATGTTTGATGGTGTTCGTGCCGGCCTCTTCCCGGCTGAAGCCGGTCACACTAATGGTCCGCGTGCATTCATTCAGGCTGGTGCAGGCCCAATTGTAGGATCGCGCGCGGTCAGCGGGGCTGGCTGTGGCTCAATGGTGGGACTGTCCGCATTCGGTGAGACTGGCTGAGATTTATTGTGGGACCGGCTTTAGCCGGGAAAGCGTCGGGTGTCACACCGCATGTTTGATGGTGTCCGCGCTGGCCCTTTCCCGGCTGAAGCCGGTCCCACTAATGGTCCGCGTGCATTCAGTCAGGCGGGAGCAGGCCAGTTGTAGGACCAAGCGCAGTCAGCGGAGCTGGCTGCGCTCGAGGGCTCACACCGCCTTCGCCATCCGACCCGCGAAGAACGCCCAGCCGATCAGCAGCAGTGACAGCACGATCAACGGCCACGAGCGCCAGTGCAGGTACGGCGTGAGGTTTTGCATCGGGGTGACTTCGCCGTACATCACGGCGCGCTCGAACTGCGGCACGGTGGTAGTGATTTCGCCGAACGGGTCGATCAGCGCGCTGACGCCGTTGTTGGTGGCGCGGATCATCCAGCGGCCGGCTTCCAGGGCGCGCATCTGCGCCATCTGCAAGTGCTGCAGCGGACCGATCGAGGTGCCGAACCACGTGTCATTGCTCACCGTCAGCAGCAGATCGCTTTGCGCCGACAGCCCTGCGGCGAACTCCGGGTACACCACTTCGTAGCAAATAAACGGCGCGATCTCATAACCCTTGGCCTGCAACAGCGCTTGCCCGGACGGCCCGCGCGCAAAGTCGGACATCGGCAGGTTGAAGAACCCGATCAACCCCCGCAGCAGGTCCTGCAACGGCACGTACTCACCAAACGGCACGAGCTTCTGCTTCAGGTAAGTGCCATCGCCTTCACCGGTTACGGTAATGGCGTTGTAGTAACGGTATTCCCCATGGGTGCCTTTCTCTCGCAGTGGCACGCCGGTGATCAGCGCCGAATCGCGCTCGGCCGCAAACTTGCCCATCACCGACAGGTAGCCTTCGACCGATTCCTTGAGCACAGGCACGGCGGTTTCCGGCCAGATGATCAGGTCAGCTTTCTTCGAGGTGAACGTCATGTCGCGGTACAGCGCCAGTTGCGCGTTGAGCGCCGCCGGGTCCCACTTCATGCTCTGTTCGACGTTGCCCTGCATGGCTGCGACGGTCAGCGGCTTGCCGGCAGGCTCGGTCCAGGCGTGATCTTTCAGGGCCAGCCCGGCAACCCATGGCGCCAGCAGCAACGCAATGCCTGCCGCCAATTTTGGCGCGCGGGTGCGCAAACGAGGCAGATTGCACAGCAGCGCGGCACTCAGGGCGAGCACAAAGGAGATCAGCCACATGCCGCCCAGTGGCGCGAGTCCTTTGAGGGGGCCGTCCAATTGGCTGTAGCCGGAATAAAGCCAGGGGAAACCGGTGAGGAACCAGCCGCGAAACATCTCCTGGCCGAACCACAGGGCTGCGAAGGCTAGAGAGTCTGCCAGCGGCGCTTCGTTACGACGGATCCAGCGGGCCCAGATCCACGCCGGCAGGGCGAAGAAAAACGCCACCGCTGCGCAGAACAGCACCATCAGGAAAGCCGCCAGCCAGACCGGCGCCTCGCCATAGGTGTGGATGCTGACGTAAATCCAGCTGGTGCCGCCGCCGAACAGGCCGAACCCGTAGGACCAGCCGCGCCAGAGGGCCTGACGCGGTGTGAGGTCACGCAGACCGAGATAGAAAACCACCAGCGCGACAATCGCCAGGGGCCAGATATCGAACGGTGCCAGGGCCAGGGTAATCAACGCGCCGGCCACCATGGCCAGCAGGTTACCGGGCCAGCCGGGGCGGGTGATCCAGCGCATTTACATTCCTTAAAGCGGGTAGGGCATTACGTGCGGTTGATCGGGCTCAGGCGCAGCAAGTGAATACGACGGCTGTCGGCATTCAGGATGCGGAAACGGTACGCGCCGATTTCGGTGATTTCATTACGCTTGGGCAGATGCCCGAACGCGTTCATCACCAGACCGCCGACGGTGTCGAATTCGTCATCGGAGAACCCGCTGTCGAAGAACTCGTTGAAGCTCTCGATCGGGGTCAGCGCCTTGACCAGGAAATCGCCACTGGGCAGCGGCTTGATGTAGCTGTCTTCCTCGACGTCGTGCTCGTCTTCGATGTCGCCGACGATTTGCTCGAGCACGTCTTCGATGGTCACCAGACCCGCCACGCCGCCGTATTCGTCGATGACGATGGCCATGTGATTGTGGTTGGCGCGGAATTCCCGCAACAGCACGTTCAGGCGCTTGGATTCAGGGACGAAGGTCGCCGGGCGCAGCAGACTTTTCACGTCGCCGCTGCCACCGTCTTCCTTGAGAATCAGCGGCAGCAGGTCTTTGGCAAGCAATACGCCCAGCACGTCATCGTGGCTTTCGCCGATGACCGGGTAGCGTGAGTGCGCCGAATCGATCACGGCTGGCAGGAATTCGCGCGGGGTCTGGCTGGCCTTGATGCTGATCATCTGCGAACGCGGCACCATGATGTCGCGGACCTGCAGGTCGGCGACCTGGATAGCGCCCTCGACGATGGCCAGCGCTTCACTGTCCAGCAGCTTGTTCTGATGGGCTTCGCGCAGCAGCTCCAATAGCTCCTGACGGTTTTTCGGCTCATGGGCAAATGCCTGGGTCAGTTTGCCCAACCATGACTTTTGCCCGTTGCTCGATCGGTCTTCGCTCATAGCCCTTACTCGTGGTCCTTGGCTGATGTTTCTAAATGGGGTGTATCGGAATGCGATGCTTCTGAATGAACAGCGTCGACAGGTTCGTCGTCCGCGTAGGGATCCGGATAGCCAAGTTCTGCAAGCAACTCCCGTTCCAGCGCTTCCATCTCTTCCGCTTCGTCATCATCGATGTGATCGTAGCCCAACAGATGCAGGCAACCATGAATCACCAGATGCGCCCAATGGGCATCCAGTGATTTGCCCTGTTCAGTGGCTTCACGGGTGACCACAGGCACGCAGATGACCAGATCGCCCAACAACGGAATGTCCAGCATCTCGTCGGGGACGTCGGCAGGAAACGACAACACGTTGGTGGCGTAATCCTTGTGCCGCCACGTGTTGTTCAGCTCTCGGCCTTCCGCTTCGTCGACGAGGCGAATCGTCAGTTCCGAGTCAGCCGGACGCTGACGCAGGCCCATTTCACACCAGAGGCGGAACTGGGCTTCGCTCGGGGCGCTGGCCTGACTCGCAAGTTGCAGATCCAGCTCAAGCATCGCGGCGAGTGTCCGGTGAACCGTGGGGAGCGGCCGGATTGTCGGTGCGTTCTTCGTAGCGCTCGTAGGCTTCGACGATGCGCTGCACCAGCGGGTGGCGCACGACGTCCTTGGGCTTGAAGTGGGTGAAGCTGATGCCCGGCACGTCCTTGAGCACTTCAATGACGTGGTTCAGACCGGATTTCGTGCCCTTGGGCAAGTCGATCTGGGTCACGTCACCGGTGATCACGGCCGTGGAGCCGAAGCCGATACGGGTCAGGAACATTTTCATCTGCTCGACGGTGGTGTTCTGACTCTCGTCGAGAATGATGAAGCTATTGTTAAGCGTGCGACCGCGCATGTAAGCCAGCGGCGCGACTTCGATCACCTGCTTCTCGATCAGCTTGGCGACGTATTCGAAGCCGAGCATTTCGTACAGCGCGTCATACAGCGGGCGCAGGTACGGGTCGATTTTCTGGGACAGATCGCCGGGCAGGAAGCCGAGCTTTTCGCCCGCTTCTACGGCAGGACGCACCAGCAGAATGCGGCGGATGGTCTCGCGCTCAAGCGCATCCACCGCAGCGGCCACCGCCAGATAGGTCTTGCCGGTACCGGCCGGGCCGATGCCGAAGTTGATGTCGTTGGCGAGGATTTCCTTCACGTACCGCTGCTGATTCAAGCCACGGGGGCGAATCATGCCTTTCTTGGTACGCAAAGCGACGCCGACCTCGGCAGCAGGGTGGTTGTCCAGCTCTTCGACGCCGGATTCCTGCAGAAACAGATGGACCATGTCCGGTGACAGCTCGGTCGCTTTCGTTTCCCGATACAGCCGGCGCAGCAGGTTCTCTGCCGAGGTGGTTTGTTTGCGTTCGCCGATCATCTCGAACTGGCCTCCGCGATTGCGGATCTCGATGTCCAGGCGCTGTTCGATCAAGCGCAGATGCTCGTCGAATTGCCCGCACAGATTGGCGAAGCGGTGAGCCTCGATAGGTTCGAGGCTGAAGCGATGTGGTTCGATAGGTGCGTTCAAAGTGGTTTTGGGCCGCCCGACGGCAATGTGAAGTGACGTGAAGGATAACCCCTGCAGGCAGTGTCCGGAAGGGTTCGCGCACTAATGGGTAAATGAGGTCAGCAGACGCCCGGCAGGATGCCCTTTGGCAGACAGCCCGCCGTGTCCGTGCGCCGAATCGCGGGCCGGTGCAGCCGACGTATGGCGGCTGTCCGGCACCTGATTCAACGCTTGGGCCTGCACGAAAAAATAGACGTGACGATTACATTGGGGCGCTTTTGGCTTATTGCAACAACGACCCGCGCAGCGAGTGGGGTTGGGCGCTGTCGATGTACACGTCGGTGAACTGGCCGATCAGCCGGGGGTTGTCGCAGCGGAAATTGACGATCCGGTTGTTCTCGGTACGGCCCTGCAATTCGCCCGGGTCCTTCTTCGAATAGTCGGTGACCAGAATGCGCTGCACGGTGCCGGCCATCTTGCGGCTGATATCCAGACCCTGACGGTTGATCAGGTCCTGCAGCTGCTTGAGGCGTTCTTTCTTCACTTCTTCCGACGTGTCATCGGCCAGATCGGCCGCGGGCGTGCCGGGGCGCGCGCTGTAAACGAAGGAGTAGGAGAAATCCATGCCGACGTCTTCAACCAGCTTCATGGTTTGCAGGTGATCCTTCTCGGTTTCGCCCGGGAAGCCGACGATGAAGTCGGAGCTGATGCAGATGTCCGGTACCGCCGCGCGCAGCTTGCGCAGGCGTGACTTGTATTCGAGCACGGTGTGATTGCGTTTCATCGCCGCAAGAATCCGGTCGGAACCTGATTGCACGGGCAAATGCAGATGCTTTACCAGTTCCGGCACTTCGGCGTGGGCTTGAATCAGGCTGTCGGAGAATTCCAGCGGGTGCGAGGTGGTGTAGCGAATGCGGTCGATGCCGTCGATGGCTGCAACCACGCGGATCAATTCGGCCAGATCAGCGAGGCGCCCGTCGTGGGTTGTGCCACGATAGCCGTTGACGTTCTGGCCCAGCAGGGTCACTTCACGCACGCCGTTCTCGGCCAGATGAAGCACCTCGTTAATGACGTCGTCGAACGGCCGGCTGACTTCCTCGCCACGGGTGTAAGGCACCACGCAGAACGTGCAGTATTTGCTGCAGCCTTCCATGACCGACACATAAGCGCTCGGGCCATCGACACGGGGCTCGGGCAGGTGATCGAATTTTTCGATTTCAGGAAACGAGACGTCAACCTGGGGCAGGCGCGTGATGCGCGCCGCGTCGATCATTTCCGGCAGGCGGTGCAGGGTCTGCGGGCCGAAGACCACGTCGACGTACGGTGCGCGGTCGCGGATGGCCGCGCCTTCCTGACTCGCCACGCAGCCACCGACGGCGATGACCATTTCCGGGTTCGCCAGCTTCAGTTCCCGCCAGCGGCCAAGCTGGGAGTACACCCGATCCTGCGCCCGCTCGCGGATTGAACAGGTGTTGAGCAGGATGACGTCGGCGTCTTCCGCCCGTGCGGTGACTTCCAGTGCTTGATGTTCGCCCAGCAGATCGACCATGCGCGAGCTGTCGTACTCGTTCATCTGGCAGCCGTGGGTTTCGATGTAAAGCTTCTTGGCCATGCGCGGGTTCATCAGGTGATTCAAAGAACCGCGCATTATAGGGATGCGGGCCCCGGCTTCCTAGCGTCGTCTAACCAGCGGCATGCTATAGTTCGCGCCCTTTTCAAAACGCTGACCACTGCCTGCCTGTTATGACCAAACGCGAAGCTCCAATCTACAAGGTGATTTTTCTCAACCAGGGACAGGTGTTCGAGATGTACGCCAAACAGATCTATCAGAGCGATCTGTGGGGTTTTCTGGAAGTGGAAGAATTCGTCTTCGGCGAGCGCACCACCGTGGTGGTCGACCCGAGTGAAGAGAAGCTGAAGGCGCAGTTCGATGGTGTCGTACGCAGCTTCGTGCCGATGCACTCGATCGTGCGGATCGATGAAGTCGAGCGGATGGGCACAGCGAAGATCACCGAGGCGCGTCACACCGGCAACGTCATGCCGTTTCCGATGCCCATGCCGGACAAGTAACCGACGGTCTACAAGTAGCCGATACCGGACAGGCGATCGGCAATAACACCGGGATCAGGGCTTGACGCTGTCGGCAGGGAAGGGCGCAAACGGTGTGCGTCCTTCAGCGGTTTGCAGCTCCAGCAGGTATTTGCGGAAGATCTGCCCGAGCACTTGTGTGGCCACTTCGAGATCCTCGCGCTTCATCTGTGCCGACACTTCATCCGCCTGGTCCAGTGCATCTTCCGAACCGTTGACCGCCGCCATCTTCAGCACGATATACGCCTGAATGTTATTGGCCTGCACCCCTTCGCCACGAAAGAACATCAAACCCAGCTGGTACTGCGCCTGGGCATGGCCCTGCAACGAAGCTTTTTCGAAATAGTTGAGTGCCTGGGGCAAGTCACGTGGCGCACTTTTGCCCTCGTAATAGAACTCCCCCAACTCGTATTGCGCCTGCGCATCCCCATCCTGAGCCGCCTGCTGACAAGCGGACAACGCTGCTGGCAGGTTGTCTGGCTGGGTATCGAGGGTGCAACGACCCACCGCCGGGATCAACAACGAGTTGCCACCTGCATTAGCCAGCAGGGGATGAAGAAGCAACAGGCAGCCCAATGCAAGGGTGCGGCCGGTGCGATTCATGGAAGTCGACTTACCTCTGAAAAAGGTGCGGGCATGCCCGTCCAGCGAAACGTGCTGGCTGCGCATTATGAAATAAGCGAGGGCAACCTTACAAAGTCTTTACTGATTTTCTGCTGCGCGGGCTTGATAGACCTGAATTCAGGGCGGTTGAGCAGGCCGTAGACACTCGGGCGGCATCCGTTCCGCCCGGTCTGCCGGTCATTTCAGTTGAGCGAATGCTTTTTCTGCCGCGTCCAGCGTCTGCTGCAACTCCGCATCACCGTGGGCGATGGAGGTGAAGCCGGCCTCGAAGGCGCTTGGCGCCAGGTACACGCCGCCTTCCAGCATCAGGTGGAAGAACTGCTTGAAGCGATTGGCGTCGCTGGTCATCACGTCCTGGAAGGTGACGATTTCTTTGGCGTCGCTGAAGTACAGGCCGAACATGCCGCCCGCCTGGGTGGTCACGAACGGGATGCCGGCGGCGTCGGCGCGCTGTTGCAGGCCTTCCAGCAGGCGCGTGGTGAACGCAGTCAGTTCGTCGTGGAAACCCGGGCGGCTGATCAGACGCAGGGTGGTCAGACCCGCCGCCATCGCCAGCGGGTTACCCGACAGAGTGCCGGCCTGATACACCGGGCCCAGCGGCGCGATGTGCGACATGATTTCGTGCTTGCCGCCGAAGCAGCCGACCGGCATGCCGCCGCCGATGATCTTGCCGAAGGTGCTCAGGTCCGGCTTCACGCCGTAGTACGCCTGCGCGCCGCCGAGGGCAACGCGGAAACCGGTCATCACTTCGTCGAAAATCAGCACCACGCCATGTTCGTCGCAGGCCTCGCGCAGGCCTTGCAGGAAACCCGGCGCGGGCGGCACGCAGTTCATGTTGCCCGCCACCGGCTCGACGATGATGCACGCCACTTCCTGGCCAACGTCAGCCAGCATCGTCTTGACCGCGTCGATGTCGTTGAACGGCAGGGTCAGCGTGTGCTTGGCGAACGCCGCCGGTACGCCGGGCGAACTCGGTACGCCCAGGGTCAGTGCCCCCGAACCGGCTTTCACCAGCAGGCTGTCGGAGTGGCCGTGGTAGCAGCCCTCGAATTTGATGATGCTGTCCCGACCGGTAAAACCACGGGCCAGACGGATCGCGCTCATGGTCGCTTCGGTGCCGGAGCTGACCATGCGCACCATTTCCATCGACGGCACGATCGAGCAGACCAGATCGGCCATCTCGGTTTCCATCGCGGTCGGCGCGCCGTACGACAGACCGTGTTCCAGCTGCTTGCGCACGGCGTCCAGCACGTCCGGGTGGCTGTGGCCCAGAATCATCGGGCCCCACGAGCCTACGTAATCGACGTAACGCTTGTCGTCTTCATCGGTGACGTAGGCGCCCACCGCGTGCTTGAAGAACAGCGGCGTGCCACCGACGCTTTTGAAGGCGCGGACCGGCGAGTTGACGCCGCCGGGGATGTGTTTCTGGGCGTTGGCGAACAGGGTTTCAGAACGGGACATGATGAGGTCTCTGTTTGAATCGGGAATGAATGAGTGCGTAACCGGCCTGATTCAGAATCAGGCGGGCTTGAACAAATCGTTGAAGGCGCGGGCGCGGCGGGTGACTTCCTGGGTGGTTTCCGCGCCGAACAGCCCGTGCACGACGGCCAGCAAGTCGGCGCCATGGGCCACCAGCGGCGCGGCGTTTTCCAGGGTAATCCCACCAATCACCGCGATGGGCAGATTGATGCGCTTGCGCGCCTGGCTGAGCAGGTCGAGGCTGCACGTCGGCGCGCCGGGTTTGGTCTGGGAATTGAAAAAGCGTCCGAGGGCGACATAGGTGGCGCCGTCGGCCTTGGCCTTGTCGGCCAGCTCAAGCTGCGCGTGGCAGGTCGCCCCGACAATGGCTTTGTGACCGAGCAGGGCGCGGGCGTCCGGCAGCGAGCCATCGGTTTGCCCCAGATGCACGCCGACACCCAGCCGCGCGGCCACTTCGGCGTCGTCGTTGATGATCAGGCGGGTCTTGTAGCGCTCGCACAGTTTGAGCAGCGCCGAGGCCTCACGCAGGCGGCGGGTCTCGTCACCGGATTTGTCGCGGTATTGCAGAAGGGTCACACCGCCATCGAGGGCGGCTTCGACGTAAGACAGGAATTTACCGGCCAACAGCTGGCTGTCGGTCACGGCATACAAGCCACGTAATCTCATCAAGGTGCCTCTTTTTCGTGGCGTTACGAGCAGAAATCCAGCGGCAGGCGGCGCGGAACAAATTGTCCCCGGCCCAGCTGTTCGGCATCGCGCAGCGTGCGCCAAGTGTAGTCCAGCGCCATTTGCACAGCGCCGATCAGGTCCTGACCCTGGGCCAGTCTTCCCGCCAGTGCGCTGGCCAGTGTGCAGCCGGAGCCGTGATAGCTGCCCGGCAGACGCTGACAGGTAAAGGTGCGTGACTGACCGCCGCGGATGTACAGGC
The DNA here is from genome assembly GCF_041060465.1 of Pseudomonas sp. W2Oct36. Lineage (NCBI taxonomy): Bacteria > Pseudomonadati > Pseudomonadota > Gammaproteobacteria > Pseudomonadales > Pseudomonadaceae > Pseudomonas > Pseudomonas sp. W2Oct36. The sequence continues at coordinate 852 of NZ_JAUERW010000011.1, read as the reverse complement.
GGTTGTGAACTTCGTGCTCATCGCCATGACCGCCGGTAATCAACAGGTGCTCACAGAACGGCAGCAGCTTCTCGGCGCACTCATCGGCCGTGCCTTCAGGCAGCTCAGCCAGAATGCGCGCTTCCGGCAGGTTCGGCGTGGCGATAGTCGCCAGAGGCAAAAGACGCTCGCGCATGGCGTAACCCACTTCGTCCTTGCCCAGCCGACCGCCGCCACCGGCACGCAACACCGGATCGCAGACCATGGGCAGGTGCGGATGCGCCGTCAGCAGTTCGACGACGGTGTCGACCATCTCCAGCGAACCCAGCATGCCCAGCTTCACTGCCGCGACGACGGAATCGTTGAGCACGGCATTGGCTTGCGCCAGCACCCACTCACGATCCAGCACGCGAAAGTCAGTGACGTTCACGGTGTCTTGAACAGTGAGGGCGGTGATGGCGGGAGCCGCGTGGCAACCCTGGGCGAGCAGGGCTTCGATATCTGCCTGCAAGCCGGCGCCGCCACTGGGGTCGTGACCGGAGAGACAGAGGACAACAGGGCGGGAGCTATAGATATTCATGGTGCGCGAGCTTACCACTAAAGTTTTTGCCGGTGGGACCGGCTTCAGCCGGGAAGGCGCCAGTACAAACACCATCAATTTTGCGGCAGGACGCATGCTGTTAGTAGGACTGGCTTCAGCCGGGAAAGCGCCAGTGCAAACACCATCAATTTTGCGGTGAGACATCCGACGCCTTCCCGGCTAAAGCCAGTCCTACAAGGGAACGCTGTGTTTCAGTAGGACCGGCTTCAGCCGGGAAGAGGCAGGTGCGTTCACCATTGATTTTGCAGCGAGACATCCGACGCCTTCCCGGC
>NZ_JAUERW010000010.1:0-190960 GCF_041060465.1 Pseudomonas sp. W2Oct36 | reverse complement strand
CTACAAGGGATCGGGGCCGGTGTGCGCACCATCAATCTTGAAGCGTGACGCCTGACGCTTTCCCGGCTGAAGCCGGTCCTACAAGGGATCGAGGCCGGTGTGCGCACCATCAATCTTGAAGCGTGACGCCTGACGCTTTCCCGGCTGAAGCCGGTCCTACAAGGGATCGGGGCCGGTGTGCGCACCATCAATCTTGCGGCGTGACGACTGACGCCTTCCCGGCTGAAGCCGGTCCTACAAATCACCCCACAACTGTTGCGCGATGCTCAGCGCCACCACTGGCGCGGTTTCGGTGCGCAGCACGCGGGGGCCGAGGCGGGCGGCGTGGAAACCGGCGTCCTGTGCCTGGGCCAATTCGGCGTCATTCAGCCCACCTTCAGGACCAATCAAAAAGGCCAGACTGCCGGGCTTTTCATGGCTGGTCAGCGGCGCCGCGACCGGGTGCAGCACCAGCTTCAAGTCCGCTTCCGTCTGCTTGAGCCACTCGGCCAGAGTCACCGGCCCATGAATCACCGGCACCACCGAGCGTCCGCACTGTTCGCAGGCGCTGATCGCGATCTGCTGCCAATGGGCCTGACGCTTCTCCGCACGCTCATCTTTGAGACGCACTTCGCAGCGTTCGCTGATGATCGGGGTGATTTGCGTCACGCCCAGCTCGGTGGCTTTCTGAATGGCCCAATCCATCCGCTCACCCCGGGAGAGGCCCTGGCCAAGATGGATCTGCAAGGGCGACTCCGGCTGACCGGCAAAGCGTTCGCTCACCTGCACCCGCACCTGCTTTTTGCCGACTTGCGCCAGCGTGGCGCGAAACTCATGGCCCGAACCATCGAACAGCTGCACCGCGTCGCCTTCGGACATGCGCAACACGCGGCTGATGTAATGGGCCTGGGCCTCTGGCAGTTCGTGCTCCCCGACGCTGAGGGTGGCATCGACGAAAAAGCGGGACAGTCTCATGGTTGTGTCTCTAAAGATTGTGTTGAATGCAGCGCCTGGAGAATGGGTGTAACGGCCTGCTAGCCAGGATCACGAAAATCCGGATGGAAGTCCTCTCTCACCGCCACGCTCACGCTGCTGCGCGTTGCGATATCGATCCCCTCGGTCGCCACTTCTGCCAGAAAGTCGATCTGCTCCGGCGTAATCACATACGGCGGCAGGAAGTAGACCACGCTGCCCAGTGGACGCAGCAAAGCACCTCGGGTCAGCGCGTGCTCGAACACCTTCAGCCCGCGCCGCTCCTGCCACGGATACGGCGTTTTAGTGGGCTTGTCCTGCACCATCTCGATGGCAATCGCCATTCCGGTCTGCCGCACTTCAGCGACGTTCGGGTGATCGACCAGATGCGCTGTCGCGGTCTTCATGCGCTGGGCCAGCGCCTTGTTGTTTTCGATGACGTTGTCCTGCTCGAAAATATCCAGCGTCGCCAACGCCGCCGCGCACGCCAGCGGGTTGCCGGTGTAACTGTGGGAGTGCAGAAACGCGCGCAGCGTCGGGTAATCGTCGTAAAACGCGTCGTACACATCATCGGTGGTGATGCACGCCGCCAGCGGCAGATAGCCGCCGGTCAGCGCCTTGGACAGGCACAGGAAGTCCGGGCGGATGCCGGCCTGCTCGCAGGCGAACATGGTTCCGGTGCGGCCGAAGCCCACGGCGATCTCGTCATGAATCAGGTGCACGCCATACCGGTCGCAGGCCTCGCGCAGCAGCTTGAGGTAGATCGGGTCGTACATGCGCATGCCGCCCGCGCCTTGAATCAGCGGCTCGATGATCACCGCCGCGACGCTGTCGTGATGCTCGGCGAGGGTTTGCTCCATCACCGCGAACATCGTCCGGGTGTGCTCTTCCCAGCTCACGCCTTCAGGCCGGTGGTAGCAGTCCGGGCTTGGCACCTTGATGGTGTCCATCAGCAGCGCTTTGTAGGTCTCGGTGAACAGCGGCACGTCACCGACCGCCATCGCGGCCATGGTTTCGCCGTGGTAGCTATTGGTCAGGGTGACGAAGCGCTTCTTGTCCGGCTTGCCGCGATTGAGCCAGTAATGAAAGCTCATCTTCAGCGCGACTTCGATGCAGGACGAACCGTTGTCGGCGTAGAAGCAGCGCGTCAGGCCTTCGGGCGTCATCGCCACCAGACGCTCGGACAGCTCGATGACCGGCTGATGGCTGAAGCCTGCCAGGATCACGTGCTCCAGCTGATCGACCTGATCCTTGATGCGCTGATTGATGCGCGGGTTGGCGTGACCGAATACGTTGACCCACCAGGAGCTGACCGCGTCGAGGTAGCGCTTGCCTTCGAAGTCCTCCAGCCAGACCCCTTCGCCGCGCTTGATCGGAATCAGCGGCAGTTTTTCGTGGTCTTTCATCTGGGTGCAGGGGTGCCAAAGGACCTTCAGGTCGCGCTGCATCCACTGGTCGTTAAGGCCCATTACTCTTCTCCACATAGCGGCTCGCATGGCGCGAGGGCAAACAATCGCGCAAGCCTATGCAATGGATGCCAGTGGGACAACCTTTAGCGTGTTGTTTAAATCGCCGCGAGCGCCGCTTTCGAGCCTGACGGACATTGCTGGCGGGCGTTTCGCGGCTCGCGTATCCTTCGCGCTCTTCGAAAAATCGGACAACAAAATCCGACAATTCCCCCCGTTTTTCTCCGGAGTTCGCTGAATGCTTTCTGGTTGGCTGCGCGCCTGTGCGCTGGTGATGGTTGGGATGGTCAGCGCTTCAGCGCTTGCCGTGGATAAACCGCATACGGTGATCGTCGTCGGCGGTGGTCTGGCGGGACTCACGACGGCTTACGAGCTGCAGAGCAAAGGCTGGCAAGTCACCTTGCTGGAAGCCAAACCCACCGTCGGCGGCCGCTCCGGTCTGGCCGGCAGCGAGTGGATCGGCAACGCCAAGGCCCAGCCGGTGCTGAATCAGTACATTGATCGCTTCAAGATCAAGGCGGTGCCCGCGCCGGAATTTGTGCGGACCCCGAGCTACCTGATCGAAGGCGAGTACTTCACTGGCGCCGACCTGGCGACCAAACAGCCGGCGACCGCCGAAGCCATCAAGCGCTACGAAGCAGCGGTGGATGACCTGGCCCGTTCGATCACTGACCCCGACAACCCGGCGGCAAACAGCACCCTGTTTGCGCTGGACCAGATCACCGTCTCCAACTGGCTGGACCGTCTGAGCCTGCCAACCACCGCGCGCCAACTGATCAATCAGCAGATTCGTACGCGCTACGACGAACCTTCGCGTTTGTCGCTGCTGTACCTCGCACAGCAAACACGGGTCAATCGCAACGTCGACGACCGCGACCGCCGCGCCGCTCGCCTGCCGGGTGGTAGCGCCGTGCTGGCCGAGGAGTTCGTCAAACAGCTGAAAGTCATCAAGACCAATTCGCCGGTGTCGGCCATCAATCAGGACAAGGACGGCGTGACCGTCAAGGTCGGTTCGCTGGGCTACGAAGCCGAATATGTCGTGTTGGCCGTGCCGTTGCGCGCACTGAGCAAGATCCAGATGACCCCTGCACTGGACGCCCAGCGTCTGGGCGCGATCAAGAGCACCAACTACGGCTGGCATGACCAGATCATGCTCAAGTTCAAGACCCCGGTCTGGGACAGCAAGGCGCGCATGTCCGGCGAGATCTATAGCAACACCGGCCTCGGCATGTTGTGGGTCGAGCCTGCTTTGAAAGGCGGCGCCAACGTCGTGATTAACCTGGCCGGCGACAACGCCCGCATCATGCAGGCGTTCGGCGACAAGCAACTGGTGGATCAAGTGCTGATCCGCATGCAGGCGTTCTATCCACAGGCCCGCGGCGCGTTCACCGGTTATGAACTGCGTCGCTCCAGCATTGACCCGTCCAGCGGCGGTGCATACCTGGCCTTCGGCCCGGGCCAGATCAGCAAATACTGGCGCTTGTGGGAACGACCACTGCAGCGCGTAGCCTTTGCCGGCGAACACACCGACACTTTGTACCCAGGCACCCTGGAAGGCGCATTGCGTTCAGGTCAGCGCGCGGCCATTCAGGTGCAGGGCCTGTCTGAAGGCAAGTCGTACGAGCCGGTCAAAGCGCCGCCTCCGAAGGCCCCTGAACCGACCAAGGAAAGCAGCGGCGGCATTGGCGGCTTCTTCTCGAACATGTTCGGCGGTTCCAAGCCTGAGCCGAAACCGGCCGAGAAAGCCCCAGCGCCTGCTCCGACCCCGGCTCCAGCGCCTGCCCCGGTAACGCCGCCGCCAGCTCCAGTGGTTGAACCGTCCAAGCCTGCGGTCGTGGAGCCTGCGAAAAAGGCCCCGGCCAAGAAAGAACCGGCGAAGAAGGAGCCCGTCAAAAAGGCTCCGGCCAAACCGGCAGCCATCCACAAAGCCCCTGCCAAAACCGACGCTGCGAAAAAAGCGCCGGCCAAGGCCACGGGTGACAAGGCAGCACCGGCCACTCCGGCGGCTCCGGCAGCGGCTCCGGCAGCACCGGCGACCGACAGCAAAAACTGATCGGTAACGGCTGAAAGCAAAGGCGCGGCTTGATACCGCGCCTTTTTTTCGCCTGGATAAAACGTAACGCTGGCTTAATCTCATTCGGACGAAAATATGTCAGGAGATTTCAATCGGATTTCCTGATTCTTCAAAGCAACATTTTGCGCTTTCTTTCGATAGGTAAAGCGCTAGTCTCTCCTCGGCCCTCACAGGATATTCAGCATGCAGTTACGCAACTCATCTTCTCGCTATGGCTGGGTCAGCATCGTTTTGCATTGGGGTGTCGCGCTGACGGTGTTCGGCATGTTTGCGCTAGGGTTGTGGATGGTAGGGCTGGGCTATTACGACACGTGGCGTAAGGCCGGCCCTGACCTGCACAAGAGCATCGGCATCACGCTGTTCCTGTTCATGCTGATCCGGGTGATCTGGCGCTTCGTCAGCCCGCCGCCAGCAGCGCCTGCCACCCACAGCCGGTTTGTGAAAACGGCTGCGAAACTGGGCCATGCGTTTCTGTACCTGGACCTGTTTTTGGTGATGTTCGCCGGTTACCTGATTTCCACCGCAGACGGTGTCGGGATTCCGGTGTTTGGATTGTTCGAAGTGCCTGCCTTGATCAGCGGACTGCCCGACCAGGCAGACGTCGCAGGCACCGTGCACTTGTACCTGGCCTGGACCCTGGTGATTTTTGCAGGACTCCACGGGCTGGCCGCTTTGAAGCATCACTTCGTTGATCGTGATGCCACCCTTGTACGTATGCTTGGCCGCAAGGCCTGATACTCAATTCAACTAGAAAGGAAGACGACGTATGTTGAAAAAGACACTTGCTGCACTGGCCCTGGGTACCGCGCTGCTGACGGCCGGTCAGGCAATGGCCGCTGATTACACGATCGACAAGGAAGGCCAACACGCCTTCATCAACTTCAAGATCAGCCACCTGGGCTACAGCTTCATCTACGGCACGTTCAAGGACTGGAACGGCACATTCAGCTTCGACGCCGCCAAGCCTGAAGACAGCAAGATCAGCATCGACTTGAAGACCGCGAGCGTCTTCACCAACCACGCTGAACGTGACAAGCACATCAGCAGCAAGGACTTCCTCGACGTCGCGACCTATCCTGACGCCAAGTTTGTTTCCACCAAGGTCACCAACATCGGCAAGAATGCTGACGGTAAGACCACGGCTGACGTGATCGGCGACCTGACCCTGCACGGCGTGACCAAGCCGGTCACCGTCAAGACTACCTTCCTGGGTGAAGGCAAGGATCCATGGGGCGGCTACCGTGCCGGCTTCGAGGGCACTACTTCGATCAAGCGTTCTGATTTCGGCAAGATGATGGACCTGGGTCCACAGTCCGACACCCTGGAGCTGGACATCTCGTTCGAAGGCGTCAAAGCCAAGTAAGACGAGTTTTCGTGGTGATGAAGCGCCGACCTTTGGGTCGGCGTTTTTGTGTGTGGCATTGCTTGAATCACGCAAACAAAAACGCCCCGAACCAGTCGGGGCGTTTTATTGGCTGCGTAACAACCGGCGCTGCTTAACCTTCGCGGTTGCGGGTCAGCAGGGCTGGTTTTTCACCGCGTGGGCGGCTTGGCAACTGATCAAGTTGTTCAGCCGAAGGGAAACGATCGCCCTTGGACTCTTTGTGCATGATCTTCGGTGCTGGCTGACCGTCGCGAGGCCCGCGTACCGCTGGCTCCTGACGCGCTGGCTGGTCTTCGCGCGCCGGACGACGAGCACGAGGCTGGTCTTCGCGACGAGCCTGACCGTCACGGCCGGAACCGTTGCGAGGACCGCTGCGTTTGGCCGGTGCGCCGGCGGCGTCGGTGCTGGCGGAGCCGCCAGTGGCCGAACCACTGCGCGGACCGCTACGGCCTGGTGCCTGACCGCGAGGTGCCGGTGCGGCGCCCGTGGCAGGAGCGCCCGGACGACGGCCGCGGCCCTGGTTCTTGTTCTGGTACGGGCTGACGTAGTCGGCACGGTTGCCGAAGTTATCCACTTCGTCATCCAGGAACTCGTCAGGTGCGCGATTAGCACCCGCAGCCGCTGGCTGCGACTGACGTGACTCGCTCAACGGGGTGCCCTGACGCGGCTTTTGAGGGCGCGCCGGACGTGCCGGGCGCTCGCCCGAAGGTGCTGCCGCGGCCGTTGCCGGCTTTTCCTTGCCCTTGTCTTTGCCTTTGTCCTTGCGACCGCCGCCACCGCCGCCGCCGTTTGGGCCATCGCCACGCGGGCCACGGGCATTGCGCGGGTTACGCACATCCGGACGCTCGCGGACTTCCGGCTTCTCGGCTTCAACGGCCGTGATGTCGAAGCCCATCAGATCGCCGTCGGCAATCTTCTGCTTGGTCATGCGCTCGATGCTTTTCAGCAGCTTCTCTTCGTCCGGCGCAACCAGCGAGATCGCCTCGCCGCTACGGCCTGCGCGACCGGTACGGCCGATGCGGTGCACGTAGTCTTCGTCGACGTTAGGCAGTTCGAAGTTGACCACGTGGGGCAACTGGTCGATGTCCAGACCACGGGCAGCGATGTCGGTCGCGACCATGATGCGAACGGTGCCGGCCTTGAAGTCGGCCAGCGCTTTGGTGCGTGCGTTCTGGCTCTTGTTGCCGTGGATCGCCACAGCGCTGAGGCCGTGCTTATCCAGGTACTCGGCCAGGCGGTTGGCGCCGTGCTTGGTGCGGGTAAACACCAGCACCTGTTCCCACGCGCCTTGAGTGATCAAGTGCGCCAGGAGCGAGCGTTTGTGGTTGGCCGGCAGGCGGAACACACGCTGCTCGATACGCTCGACCGTGGTGTTCGGCGGCGTGACTTCAATGCGTTCCGGGTTGTGCAGCAGTTTACCGGCCAGCGCGGTGATGTCCTGGGAGAACGTTGCCGAGAACAGCAGGTTCTGACGCTTGGACGGCAGGCGTGCAAGGACTTTCTTCACGTCGTGAACGAAGCCCATGTCGAGCATGCGGTCGGCTTCGTCCAGGACAAGGATTTCAACGTGGGACAGATCGACGCTGCCCTGACCGGCCAGATCGAGCAAACGACCCGGGCAGGCAACCAGTACGTCAACGCCGCGTGCCATGGCCTGAACCTGCGGGTTCATGCCGACACCGCCGAAGATGCAGGTACTGACGAACTTGAGGTTCTTGGCGTAGATCTTGAAGCTGTCGTGGACTTGAGCGGCCAGTTCACGAGTAGGGGTCAGGACCAGAACACGCGGTTGGCGCGGGCCGTGACGCTGGGATTTGTCCGGATGACCGTTAGGAAACAACCGCTCCAGGATAGGGAGGGCGAAACCACCGGTTTTACCAGTACCTGTCTGGGCGGCGACCATCAGATCGCGGCCTTGCAACACGGCGGGAATGGCCCGCTGTTGCACTGGGGTAGGCTGGGTGTAGCCAGCAGCCTCGATGGCGCTGACTAAAGCCTCGGAGAGACCGAGGGAAGCAAAGGACATGAGTAATCCTGTCTTGAGTTGGGGCCATAGAGGCCCAAATAGGGATGATCTTCCAGGCGCAGACTAAAGGTTCTGCACGTAACGTGAATGCGCTCGACCCTGCTGCGGTCATCGCACAGTCCTTGGAAGGTGCAATGGCGTCCGGTCCTGTGGAGGTCTGTAAGTTCAACTCGGGCAGGGGCGCTAAAAAGTGCGCTGCTGACGTGTTCGAGAAGTCTTCTGTGAGACCGTGCACCCGGGCGCAAGCCTGGCGGGGACGCCGGAGTATAACAGAGCAATCACAACGCGCTGCTTTCCTGCTGCTCAACGGTTTTATCGACCCTTTCCTCCGATTCTGCAGGGAGTGTCGTCGGCGTTTCGCCGGTGTACCGCTCCACCAGTTTCGCGTACGCGGGCTCACGCTTGAAACGCTTCAGTTCTGCACTGAACCGCTGGGCCAGCAGGTCCATGCCGGCATTGCGGCGCAGCGCCAGATACTGCCCCCGGTGATTGAGCACGGTCGGCAGCTGACTAACCTGGCCTTGGAGCTTGAGCCGCTCGATCATCTGCCGGCCCAGCAGGCGATCGGTCACCATCAGATCGATGCGGCCGCGAATCAGTTTGCCGAAGTTCGCTTCATGGCTCGGCGCAGGCTCTCGGATGAACGCCGTCGAGGTGTCGAACGCCGGGATGTATCGATAGCCCGGAGAGACGCCGATGGTCAGCCCGCGCAAGTCCTCCATGCTATTGAAGGCATGGGGCCTGGCATTGGCCTGAAACAGCACCCAGTCAATGCTCGACAACGGTTCGTCCGGATACAACAGATCAACGCGCGCCTCGTCCTTGTTTATATCGAGAACACCGTCGGCCTCGCCTTCACTGAGCATCATCAGGCAGCGCTTCCAGGGGAGAAACTGCCACTCGACGTCGATGCCCAGGCGTTCGAACACAATCGCCGTGGTGTCGTAATCAAGCCCGGAGGCGTGGTTGCCGTCCACGATGACATAGGGTGACCAGGGTTCGGTGACGATCCGCAATTGCTCGCCCAGCGCGCTGAAGCTCAGGCAGGCCAGGAGGACAGCAACGGATAGGGGAAAGATGGGCGGCATGCGCGCGAGATTACGACGCAAGCTAACTAAATAGAAGTGATGATTCTCAACAAAAGCAGAAGGCAGGGCTCAACGACGGGACTGGCAGGCTTCGGGGTGAAGAAGCCTGCCAGTGAAGCCAGCGAAGCTTCAATCCGACTGGATTGAAACCGTTATCACGCAGAGAGCTTCAGATTGTTCCAGACCGCCAGGCTCGGTTCGGCCTGATTCAGCGTGTAGAAATGCAGGCCGGGGGCGCCACCGTGCAGCAGTCGTTCGCACATTTCAGTGATGACATGCTCGCCGAACGCTTGAATGCTGGCCGTATCATCGCCGTACGCTTCCAGCTGCTTGCGAACCCAGCGCGGGATCTCCGCACCGCACGCGTCCGAAAAGCGCGCCAGTTTGCTGTAGTTGGTGATCGGCATGATGCCCGGCACGATCGGAATATCCACGCCCAGCTTCTGCACGCGCTCGACGAAGTGGAAGTAGCTGTCGGCGTTGAAGAAGTACTGGGTTATCGCACTGTTGGCGCCGGCGTTGGCCTTGCGCACGAAGTTTTTCAGATCGTCTTCGAAGTTGCGCGCTTGGGGGTGCATCTCGGGGTAGGCCGCGACTTCAATGTGGAAATGATCGCCGGTTTCTTCACGGATGAAGCTCACCAGGTCATTGGCATAACGCAACTCACCACTGGCCATGCCCATGCCGGACGGCAGGTCACCGCGCAGGGCAACGATGCGTTTGATGCCGGCTTCCCGGTACTGCGTCAGCAAGCTGCGCAGGTCGGCCTTGCTGTCACCGACGCACGACAAGTGCGGTGCGGCGGGAATGTGCACTTCTTTTTCCAGCTGCAGCACGGTGTTGATCGTGCGGTCGCGCGTGGAACCCCCGGCACCGTAAGTGCAGGAGAAAAAACTGGGGTTGTAGCTGGCCAGCGTACGCGCCGTGGCAAGCAGTTTTTCATGACCAGCGTCGGTCTTCGTCGGGAAGAATTCGAAGCTGTAGCTACGGTCTTGGCTCATGGAGCGAGTCTCCAGCGGCAAGCTACAAGCCATAAGCTGCAAGAGTGGCCGTGCGCCGTATCCTGCAGATCAAGGCTTGTCACCTGGTGCTGCTAAATGCTTGGACGATTTAAAGCCTGACGCGGCAAGTCATGACAATGGTGATGCCTTTACTTGCCGCCTGAAGCTTGCCGCTTACTGCTTAGTAGCGATAAGCGTGCGGCTTGAACGGACCTTCGACGGTCACGCCGATGTAGTCGGCCTGGGTCTTGGTCAGCTTGGTCACGACGCCGCCGAAGCCACGGACCATTTCCAGGGCCACTTCTTCGTCCAGCTTCTTCGGCAACACTTCAACGGTCAGACGCTCGGCTTTCTGGGCAGGGCTCAGGTCAGCGTACTTCTGGCCGAACAGGAAGATCTGCGCCAGCACCTGGTTGGCAAACGAGCCGTCCATGATGCGGCTCGGGTGACCGGTGGCGTTGCCCAGGTTCACCAGACGGCCTTCGGCCAGCAGGATCAGGTAGTCGTCGTTCTGAGGATCGAATGCGCCAGCGCCGGTGCGGTGAATCTTGTGCACTTGCGGCTTCACTTCTTCCCATGCCCAGTTCTTGCGCATGAAAGCGGTGTCGATTTCGTTGTCGAAGTGACCGATGTTGCAGACCACTGCGCGTTTTTTCAGCGCCTTGAGCATGTTGGCGTCGCAGACGTTGACGTTACCGGTGGTGGTGACGATCAGGTCGATCTTGCCCAGCAGTGCTTTGTCGATGCTCGCTTCGGTGCCGTCGTTCTCGCCGTCGATGAAAGGCGAAACCAGTTCGAAACCGTCCATGCAAGCTTGCATGGCGCAGATCGGGTCGACTTCGGTGACCTTGACGATCATGCCTTCCTGACGCAGCGACTGAGCCGAACCCTTGCCCACGTCACCGTAGCCGATGACCAGCGCTTGCTTGCCGGACAACAGGTGGTCGGTGCCGCGCTTGATGGCGTCGTTCAGGCTGTGACGGCAGCCGTACTTGTTGTCGTTCTTGCTCTTGGTGACCGAGTCGTTGACGTTGATCGCAGGGATCTTCAGTTCGCCCTTGGCCAGCATATCCAGCAGACGGTGAACGCCCGTGGTGGTCTCTTCGGTCACGCCATGGACGCGGTCCAGGATGGCCGGGTATTTCTTGTGCAGCAGCTCGGTGAGGTCGCCGCCGTCGTCGAGGATCATGTTGGCGTCCCATGGCTGACCGTCCTTGAGGATGGTCTGCTCCAGGCACCACTCGTACTCGGCTTCGGTTTCGCCTTTCCAGGCGAAGACCGGAATGCCGGCAGCAGCGATAGCGGCAGCCGCCTGATCCTGAGTCGAGAAGATGTTGCAGGACGACCAGCGTACTTCGGCACCCAGGGCAACCAGGGTTTCGATCAGCACGGCAGTCTGAATGGTCATGTGGATGCAGCCGAGAATCTTCGCGCCCTTGAGCGGTTGATCGCCAGCGTACTTGCGACGCAGGCCCATCAGGGCTGGCATTTCGGATTCGGCGATAATGGTTTCGCGACGGCCCCAGGCAGCCAGGGACATGTCGGCGACTTTGTAGTCGTTGAAATCGTTGGGCGTCAGTACAGCACTCATAAAGAGTCTCCATTCGTAGGGTGCGAATGGGCGCCGTTGTGCGTTTAAAGCTTGACCGGCGGGAGGCCTGATCAAACAACGCCCTCTCCGAGCCTGACAGGTCTGACCTGCTGCAGCGCCCCTCGGACAGGTGGCGGGAAAACGGTAACAAGGTGTGATGACCGTTTTTTGAAGCGGTGCCGATTATCTTTCTTTGAGCTGCAAGTGGCAAGCTGCAAGCGGCAAGCGGTAAACAACAGCGGGCCTGCTTTTAACTTGCAGCTTCAGGCTTGAAGCTTGAAGCTGGCGCACATCCCCCACCGTCTCCCAAACACCCCGGAGCCTCCATGAACTTTCACACCCGCAAATGGGTAAAACCCGAAGACCTCAACCCCAACGGCACGTTGTTCGGCGGCAGTCTCCTGCGCTGGATCGACGAAGAGGCGGCCATCTACGCCATTGTGCAGTTGGGCAATCAGCGCGTTGTGACCAAGTACATTTCCGAGATCAACTTCGTCAGCGCCTCGCGTCAGGGCGACATCATCGAGCTGGGGATTACCGCGACCGAATTCGGCCGCACATCCATCACGCTAACGTGCCAGGTCCGCAACAAGATCACCCGCAAGAGCATTCTCACGGTTGAGAAAATGGTCTTCGTGAATCTGGGCGAAGACGGCCTGCCGGCGCCACACGGCAAGACCGAAATCACCTACGTGAAGGATCAGTTCAAGGAAGATGTGATCAACGAATGATCGCGCTGCGCGCCTGCCAGTCACGCAGCCACTGCAGCCCTTCGGTGGTATCGCCTTTCGGGCGGTACTCGCAGCCGACCCAGCCGGTGTAGCCCAGGCGGTCGATTTCTTCGAACAGCCACGGGTAATTCACTTCCCCCACGCTCGGCTCATGGCGGTCCGGCACGCCGGCGATCTGGATGTGGCCGATACCGGCGAAGTCGCGGCGCAGCTTGCTGGTGACGTCGCCCTCGACGATCTGGCAGTGATAGCAGTCGAACTGCACCCGCAGATTGTCGGCGCCGACTTCTTTAAGCACAGCCTGGCCTTGATCCTGACGGTTCAGGAAGAAGCCCGGAATGTCGCGGGTGTTGATCGGCTCGATCAACACCGTCAGCCCGACCTTGGCCGCTTGTTGTGCGGCGAAGCTCAGGTTTTCCAGGTACACCGCGTGATGCTTCTGGCGCAAGTCTTCACTGGGCAGCAGGCCGGCCATGACGTGAATGCGGTCGTTACCCAGAACCGCTGCGTAATCCAGCGCTTTCTGGAAGCCGTCGCGGAATTCACCCTCCCGGCCAGGCAACGAAGCAATGCCGCGCTCGCCTTTGGAGAAGTCGCCCGGCGGGGCGTTGAACAGCGCCTGGGTCAGGCCGAAGTCGTCCAGACGCAGCTTGATTTCCTCGGCTTTGAAGTCGTACGGAAACAGGTATTCCACGCCCTTGAAGCCGTCACTCGCCGCAGCCGAGAAACGCGCCAGAAAGTCGTGTTGCGGATACATCATGCTGAGGTTGGCAGCGAAGCGAGGCATGGTTATCTCCTAGTTGAAGCCGTTAGACGAAAGGCCAGAGCAGCAGCGTCATCAAGAACCCGAGGGTGCCCAGAATGGTCACCAGGAAGGTCCAGGTGCGCAGGCCGTCGGCAACGTTCAGGCCCGCCAGTTTGGTGAACATCCAGTAACCGGCGTCGTTGATGTGCGACATCGCCAGACCGCCACCGCCCATGGCCAGACAGAGCAGGGCCATGTGGTTGGCGCTCAGGTTCAGCGTGGCGATCAGCGGGCTGAGAATGCCGGCCGTGGTGACCAGCGCCACTGTGGTCGAGCCCTGCACGGCGCGCAACAGCAGCGTCAGCAGGAAGCCCAGCGCGAGAACCGGCAGCCCGGTGTTGCGCAGTGCTTCGGACACCACTGCGCCGATACCGGTATCCACCAGCACCTTGCCGAACACGCCGCCAGCACCCGCAATCAGGATCACCATCGCCACGCCGGGCAATGCCGAACCCACGACATCGGACACCTGACTGCGGCTCCAGCCGCGGCGCGAACCCAGCAGCCATGCGCACAGCAGTGTGTCGATCAGCAGTGCCACCAGCGGCGCGCCGAGAACGGTCAGCACGCTGCGCAGCATTGAGTCGGCCGGCAACATCGTGGTCGCCAGTGTGCCCAGCAGGATCAGAATGATCGGCAGCAGAATCAGCGCGATGATGATGCCTGCACCCGGCGCCGGCGCCTTCGGCAGGCGTGCCGCCAGGCTGCTGGCGTTTTCTTCAAGGCCCAGTTCTTTGGTGTGGGTCGCTTCAGACACCCGCGAATAATCGTTGTTGGCCCATGCCACCAGGTCTTCGTTGGTGACGTGGGAGCCATACACTTCGCTGCGAATATCGTCGGTCATCGGGTAGACCTTGCGGGTCATGCGCCCGGCAATCAGGTAACCGATCAGGCACAGAATGCCCACCATCGGCAGCCCGAACATCAACACGCGACCCAGGTCCGCACCCAGCTGGCCGGCTGCTGCGACGGCGCCCGGGTGCGGCGGCAGGAAGGCGTGCACCGACAGCAGCGCTGCGCACATCGGCAGCGCGTAAACCAGCAGCGGTTTACGTGCGGCACGGGCAACCCCGTAGGCCAGCGGCATGAGGATGATCACGCCCACTTCGAAGAATACCGGAATACCGACCATGAACCCCGCGACGGTCAGGGCCAGCGGCGTGCGCCGGTTGCCGAAGCGGTTGATCAGCGTCTTGGCCAGCGCCTCGGCGCCGCCGGACAGTTCGATGATGCGGCCGATCATGGCGCCAAGGGCAATGATGATCGCGATGTGGCCGAGGGTTTTGCCCATGCCGCCTTCGATGGTCGCCACCAGGTCGCTTGGTTTAACCCCGGCCACCAGCGCCACGATGATGCTGACCAGCATCAGCGCCACGAACGGTTGGAATTTGTATTTAAGGACCAGAAGCAGCAACAGCGCAATGCCCGCTCCGGCGACGATCATGAGGAATAGAGGAGTCATGTTGTGTCCCGTTGTTATTGTTTTCCGGCGAGGCCGGTCCGCCGAAAACCGGAGGGCCGGTTTTCGATCAAAACGCCGTTGGGGTTACCAGTTCACGCCGAACGTCTGGCGCAGTTCTTCCAAAGCGGCTGCGTCCAGCGGTTCAGGTTTGGGGTTGCTCATCAGCCAGAGGCGTGCGGTCTCCTCCAGCTCTTCCAGCGCATAAGAAGCCTTGGCGACCGAGCTTTCCCAGATCACCGGGCCGAGTCGCTCGAGCATCACGCCACGCACGCTGTTCGCCAGTTTCGCCACTTGTTCAGCGACGTTCGGCGAGCCGGGGCGCTCGTAGGCAATCAAGGGAATGTGCCCGACCTTCATCACCTGATACGGCGTGATGGGCGGGAGGATGTCGTCCGGTTTCCAGACGCCGGCCAGGGTCAGCGCAACCAGATGCGTCGAGTGGGTGTGCACCACGCCGCCAACGCCGGGATTGCGGTCGTAGACCTGACGGTGCAGGGCCAACGTCTTCGACGGCTTGTCCCCGGAGACCCATTCGCCGGCCAGGTTGACCTTGGCGATGGCCTCGGGATCGAGGCGCCCCAGGCAGGCGTCGGTTGGCGTGATCAGCCAGCCATCGTCGAGACGCGCGCTGATGTTGCCCGCGCTGCCGACGGTGTAGCCGCGTCCGAACAGCAGACGGCCGATGGCGCAGATTTCTTCACGCTGCTTGTTTTCGGCGCTCACTGAAGGGCTGGTTACGTTGCTCATTGGGCACTCCCTGCCAGCTGCTTGAGGGCTTTGTCGAAAAAGTCACGGCCGCCGAAATTCCCTGACTTCAGCGCCAGGGCCAGAGGCGTCGCGCCGCTGCTGATGGTCGCTGGAACACCCGGGTCGATCTGCGCGCCGATCTTCAGCAAGCTCACGCCCAGCGCCTGAACCACGGCACCGGAGGTTTCGCCACCGGCGACGACAAAGCGTTTCACGCCCGCGTCAAGCAGGCCGCGGGCGATCTGCCCCAGCGCGTCTTCGACCAGCGCGCCGGCGCGTTCGACGCCGAGTTTTTGCTGCACGGCTTTGACTTCTTCCGGGCTGCTGGTCGCGTAGATCAACACGGTTTGCCCGGCATCGCGGGCGAACGCCAATGCGTCTGCCACCACCGGTTTGCCGTCAGCCAGTGCCAACGGATCGATGCGCAGGGCAGGCCGTTTGGCCTCAAGCCAGGCGGCAACCTGACCGTTGGTGGCGACCGATGCGCTGCCCGCCAATACCACTTCGCCGCCGTCGACGTGCTCAAGCTTCGCCGCATTGATGTCACGCAACTTGCCCGCTTTGCGGAAATTACCCGGCAGACCGAGCGCCAGACCCGAGCCACCGGTGAGCAGCGGCAAGTCGGCGCAGGCTTCGCCCAGCGTGTACAAATCAGCGTCCGACAATGCGTCGGCAATCGCCATGACCACGCCGTCCGCACGCAGCTCTTTGATGCGCGCACGCACGCCGTCGACGCCTTTGGCGATGCTGTCGTAACGCAGCAAGCCGACTTTCTGCGTAGTCTGGGATTGCAGCACGCGCACCAGATTGGCGTCGGTCATCGGCGTCAGCGGATGGTTTTGCATGCCGCATTCGCTGAGCAGTTGGTCCTGCACGAACAAGTGGCCGCGGAAGATCGTGCGACCGTTCTCCGGGAACGCCGGGCAGGCCAGGGTGAAGTCGCTGTTCAGCGCCTTGAGCAGCGCATCGCTGACCTGGCCAATGTTGCCTTTGGCGGTGGAATCGAACGTCGAGCAGTACTTGAAGAAGATCTGCTCACAGCCGCGATCACGCAGCCAGTGCAGCGCGGCGAGGGATTCTTCAACCGCTTCTGCCGCCGGCGTGGTGCGGGATTTCAGCGCGATGACGATGGCGTCGGCATCCAGTTCAGCCAGGCTTTCGGCGCTCGGGATGCCAATGCTCTGCACGGTGCGCATTCCACCCCGCACCAGCATGTTGGCCAGGTCGGTGGCGCCGGTGAAGTCATCGGCAATGCAGCCCAACAGAGGGCGCGGAGTCGTGGTGCTCATCAGCGTCATCTCAGTTGTTTTCAGGCTTGGCGGTGGGCAGTTCGATGCCCGGGAAAATCTTGATCACGGCAGAGTCATCCTCGCGGCCAAAGCCAGCGGTAGAGGCCTGCATGAACATCTGGTGGGCGGTGGACGACAACGGCAGCGGGAATTTGCTGGCGCGGGCGGTATCCAGCACCAGGCCCAGGTCTTTGACGAAGATGTCCACGGCCGACAGCGGCGTGTAGTCCGCTTTGAGGATGTGCGGCACGCGGTTCTCGAACATCCACGAGTTACCGGCGCTGTTGGTGATCACTTCGTACAGCGCGTCCGCGTCTACGCCTTCGCGCAGGCCCAGGGCCATGGCTTCGGCGCTGGCGGCGATGTGGACGCCGGCCAGCAGCTGATTGATGATTTTGACTTTCGAACCCAGGCCATGAACGTCGCCCAGGCGATACACCTTGCCCGCCATGCCGTTGAGGATCGCGTCGGCCTTGGCGTAGGAATCAGCCGGGCCGGAGGTCATCATGGTCATCTCGCCAGCAGCTGCCTTGGCCGCGCCGCCGGAGATCGGCGCGTCGAGGTAGAGCAGGCCTTTTTCGGTGAGGCGCTGACCCAGTTCGATGGCGAAGGTCGGTGCGACCGTGGCGCAACCGATGATCAGGCTGCCCGGGCGCAGGGCGGCGACTGCGCCGTTGTCGCCGAACAATACGGTTTCGGTCTGCTCGGCATTGACCACGACGGTGATGATCACGTCGCAGGCAGCGGCCATGCTCGCAGGAGATTCACAGGCAACGCCGCCTTCGCTGGCGAATTGCTCGGTCACGGCCGCGCGCACGTCACAGGCATGAACGTTGAAGCCGCTGCGCAGCAGGGAGCGCGCAATGCCCAGGCCCATCGCACCCAGACCAATGACGCCGACATTCTTGTTATTCATGAATCTCTCCTCGGGTGAGCGCCGAAGTTCATCAGCACTCGAACGGTGTTTGTTCTGATCTGTTAAAGATAGTGAACCCGTGATCGGATAATGTGAAGAGCTTTTTTGAATTAACAAAAATTAACATTGCTGCTGTCGGGCACAAAAAAGCCCCAGTCGAGACTGAGGCCTGGTAACCATCGACTGTAGAAGCGCGCTGAATTAGCGTGGCTGGTCCACCGACGCCAACATCAATTCAACCCCCAGTCCTCGAATGCTGTCCGCTGCGCCGTGGGCGAGGCGGTCGTCGCTGATGATCGTGTCGAACTGCTCCAGACCGGCGACCTTGTACATGCCGAACGTGCCGTATTTCGTGCTGGTCGTCAGCAACACTGTGCGCGACGCCGACTGCATCGCCGCTTGCTTGACCTCAACCTTGAGCGCGGAGGGCGTGGTCGTGCCTCGCTGCAGATCCCATGAGCTGGTGGACATGAACGCGACATCGGTTGCCAGTTGCCGCAACGTCGCCGCTGCCAGCCCGCCGACACAGGATCGGTTCGGGTGGTCCAGCAAGCCGCCGGTATGAATCACATCTACGTGGGCTGCGTCAGCGAGTGCATTGACCACGCCGAAGTCGTTGGTGACCACGGTCATGCCCGCCAGCGCGACGATGTACGGGACAATTTCCAGCGTGCTGGTGCCGGCGTCCAGGTACACGGTCATCTCGGGGTGCAGCAGGCTGGCGGCCAGTTTGGCCATCGCCTGTTTGTGCGGCAGCTCGACCACTGCCTTGGACTGATGACTCGGCTCGCTGTGAACCTGGCTGGCGATGCGCACCCCGCCGGTCACCGAATAGGCACGGCCACTTTGCTCAAGCAGCGCGATGTCGCGGCGGACGGTCATGTGCGAGCAGTCGAACATGTCCATGAGCTGATGCACGCTCAGCACTTGATGCTTGCGCAGCTGACGCAGCATCAACTCCCGGCGCTGATCGGGAATCATCGGCGCTGCGCCACTGAGGGTGGCGTCTTCTTCGCTGGACATGCAGGCTCCTGGGCAACGAGATACAGCCGCGGTCGGCTGGGTGGCTGGCATCTTAGCCAATCGGGATGGCGGTGGCAGTAACGACGAGCAAACTGCACGCGGGTTGTTCTCTGTAGGACTGGCTTCAGCCGGGAAGGGGCCGGTGTGTGCGCCATCAAATTTGCGGTGTGGCGGGTGATGCCTTCCCGGCTAAAGCCGGTCCTACGATTGCATTCGTTGCCTGTAAGAACCTTTCGACGGGCCGTGGCTCTTAGGCTGTAGATGGGCGTTTTCTAATGAAGCTCAAATTCTAAAAAAGGATGCAGGTATGACCGTCGCGTTTTGGTGTGTGTTGATCGTGATTCTGTTGCCGATAGGGTGCGCTGGCATTGCCAAGTTCAGCAGCGGCAAATTCAGTGCACGGCACAATCATGACCCCCGGGACTTTCTCGACCGCCTCGAAGGTCTCCCGCGCCGCGCCCACAATGCGCAGCTCAATAGTTTTGAAGCGATTCCCGGGTTTGCCGCTGGCGTAATCATCGCCCACGTCGCCGGCGTGGCGCAGTTGGTGACGATCGACGTACTCGCCGTGCTGTTCGTGACCAGCCGCCTGCTCTACATCATCTTCTATCTGGCGGATCTCGCGACGTTGCGTTCGCTGGCCTGGATCGTCGGGCTTGGGCTGGTGATTGCGTTGTTTGGCGTCTCAGTCTGATCGCTCAGCGCTTTTGACGCTGCGCGGTCAGTTGGCGCACCTGGCTACTGTGGGAGGGAGCTTGTGTGGGAGGGAGCTTGCTCCCGAAGAGGCCAGTGTAGTAGCTGCAAATCCGATGGGTCTGATACCGCCTCGCGGGCCAGGTGGAGCGCCACCCCGGTCACTCCCACACAAAAAGACACAGGCCCGCAGACGACCTTACTCGTCATCCTCGTCGGGCTGCACCTTCTCCAGTTTTTCCTGCTCGTCCTGCAGTTCCTTGCGGGACTCGGCCAGCTTGTCTTTACGCTTGTCGATTTTCTCCGGATCGCCCTTGCTCATGGCCTTGTTCAGGTCCGCCTGGCGACGGCTGACTTCACGCTTGGCATCCAGCACCTTCTGTTCCTGCTGCTTGACCAGGTCGATGTCGGTGCAGTTGGCGTTCAATTCGCTCAGGGCTTTTTGCAGCCCGGCCTGTTGATCGGTGTTGCCGGCGGCTTTGGCGCTCTCAATCTGAGTGGCGATGTCCTGGCGCTTCGCGGCGCATCCGGACGGTTCCGGCGCCTGCTCGGCTGCAAACACGGGTGCGGCCAGAAACCCGCACGCGGTGAATGCAAAAAGGGATGTCAGGAATTTCATGGATACTCCTTGAATACACGTAGCCGCACGCTCTACACCATCATGCGGCCCTGAAAATACTAAAAACCGTTGATGCCTTCGTCCTTCAGCTGCCTGCTTAGGGCCTGCACCTGCGGGTCTTGAAAAAATGCATGTAACTGCTTCGCACGTCCCGAGCCAATGCCGGGTTCGGCCTGCCATTCAACGACGCTTCGCGAGGCCAGCGCTGCCCACGAATCACCCAGATCAACGCCCGTGGCCGGCGGTAAACCGATGGCTTTGAGCCACACGACAAAGGTTTTATCGCGTGCAGCCTGAAAACTTGCCAGCAGTTTAGCGCTGCTGCGCTCGCCCATGCCGGGAATGTTAGCAAGCTGTGCACCATCGAGGGTCATCCAGCCCAACAAACCCTTTAATTGCCCTGCCTGAATCAACTTATCCCACGTGCCCGGCCCTACGCCGCTGAGCGCCAACCCCTTCTTCCCGCCCAGCCATTTCAACCGTTCGCGGAACTGGCTTTCGCAGCCCTCGACCGGCTGCCAGCAACTCAGCGAATGAAAATCCTCAGCGCGCGGAACGCTCAGCGGCGCCCGCTCGACGCTTCGCGACACCACCTCATCCAGCCGCGGAATCGTCAGCCCGGCCAGGCTGATTGCGACCTGATCCCCAGGCCGAATGTCCATCTCCTGCCAACGCTTGAACGAACCGACGCTGATGCGATTAATCATGCGGTCATCCAGGCGCACCGGTTCGACATCCAGAACGGGCGTGATCTTGCCGCTGCGCCCGACGTTGAAATGAACCTTGCGCACCTCGGCCAGCGCCTGCGCAAACGGGTACTTCCACGCCGCGATCCAGTAAGGCGCTTTCGCCTGCCAGCGCTCGGCTGACGGACGCTCGCCCTGCCGCATAACCACGCCATCGGTGGCAAACGGCAGCGGCGAACGGTACCAGTGCTCTCGCCAGTTTTTCGCCTGAATGAAACCCTCCAACGGCTCACTGAAGCGCGCGCTGTCCTCGAAACCCATGGCCCTGAGCCCTGCCAATCGCTCGGTCATGTCCGACGGACCTTCTGGCCAGTCCCAGACGAACAGCCCGATATTCGCGCCTTCCTGTTCGCTGATCGCGTGACGCGCCAGCAGCCCGGCCACTTTGCTGCGAGCGTTCAGACTGCCGGCGTCTGCCTGAACGTGATCTGTCAGCTTCCAATACAACTCGCCCTGGAGGATCACGGTCTTTTCCCAGGCGAGATGGCGAGGGATCGCCTCGATCTGGTGGGCATGTCCGGTCCAGTCCTGACCGAAAACCCCGTCGCCCCGGCTGATGGCGCTCACCAGTTTCCCGTCGACATACACCAGCGTGACCGCCACGCCGTCCACTTTTGGCTGAATCCATAGATCGCTTCGGCCTTCAAGCCATGCCTGAACGGCGGCCTCGCCCGGCAATTTGGTCAGGCCTGTGTGAGGGATGGGGTGGGCGACGGAACCGCGCGCGGTTTTCAGCGGATTGGAAGGCGACGCCGAAGTGGCGGCGAAACAACTGCGCAGATCGGCGAGTCGCTGAACGGATTGGTCGTACAACTCATCGGCCACCAGAGACACGCCTTGGCGGTGATAGCTGTCGTCCCATTGGGTGATCTGGGTTTGCAGCGAAAGGATCTCGCTTCGGGCTTTGGCCGGTGGCCAGTCGGGGCATGTTTGCGCGTTTGCATGGATGGCCAGAAGAGGCAGTGCACAGAGGACCATTGCGCGAAGGGAGAGCAGCATCGGAGCGTCCTTGCCGGGGGAGGGACTGCAAGGCTAGGTTTTCCCGATGGGTGTTTCATCGCGCCTTGGTTACCGCGTTTGTCTCGTACCGATACAGCCAGGCCCTGATTCCCCGCGCAGCTGTGCCTTGAGCCGCGCGCCCACGAGTGCAAAATGATGTTTCATCCCGGCAACTGGAAGAGACACTGCCATGGACCTGTCGACCCTCGCTGTTTTCATCCCCGCCTGTTTCGCCCTGAACATGGCGCCGGGCCCGAACAATCTGCTCTCCATCAGCAATGCGTCGCGCTACGGATTTATCAGTGCCTGTTCGGGCGGCATTGGTCGGTTGCTGGCATTCGCGATCATGATCGCGCTGGCAGCGGTTGGGCTTACAGCGGTGCTGCATACGTCCGAGTGGCTGTTTCATACGATCAAGATTGTGGGGGCGGCGTATCTGTTCTATCTGGCGTTACAACTGTGGCGAGCGCCATGCGAGGCGCACGATGTCGAAGCCGGCGCGCAGGCCGGAGTGACGAGACTGGCGCGCCAGGAGTTTCTGGTCGCCATCGGCAATCCCAAAGCCATTCTGTTGTTTACGGCGTTCCTGCCGCAGTTTGTGGATCGTTCCGGCGTGGTCACCACTCAGTTCGCACAACTGGGGGCGATGTTTCTGGTGCTGGAATGTATCGCCATCGCGCTGTACTGCTGGATGGGGGTGCATGCGCGTCGGTTGTTTGCCCAGGCGGGTGGCAAGCGGCTGTTCAATCGGGGGTGTGCGGGGTTGTTGGCGAGTGCGGCGTCGTTTTTATTGGTGGCGCGGCGGGGTTAATACGTATTCAGCCCACGGAAATGGGCTGAATCCAGGTAATCGTCAAAGGCCATGAAATGATCATGACCCCCGACGTGGCGCTTGTTGCGGTTACGGCTTGTCTCGCAGCGCTTTCACCTTGTCAGTGAAGTCTTTACCGCCGTCTACTGCGGTGTAGACCATATGAAGCTGGATGCTCTTAACCAGCGCTTTATCCCCGTTGACCAATGACTTGACGAATTGCTCGTCAGGAAAGCTCAGCTGCCAGCGCGATATCGCACCGGTGCCCTCGAATGGCAAATACCGGCCATCGTGGAACATCAGTTCATATACCCAATCCCCTGGCCCAAAACCCAATCCGTCATCTGCAGTGCCTGACGATAGGGCGATTTGCTGTTGCGCTCGTAAATTACGTTTAACGCTGGCAGGTGGTTTGGTGGCTAGACCGTAAAGATGCTCAGCCCCATCTTTGACAGGCTCGATCAGCGTCGTGCTGTCGGTTTGGGTCAGAATCGCGCTGACCTCTTTCATGGTATCGCCGGCTTCGGCAGCCATTACGAACGAAACCGATACGTGCTTGAGCTGCCGCAGGTAATGGCCAGGATAGCTCCGGTCGAAGTCGGCGGATTTAATGTCGCATGTCAGAGGGGTGCTCTTCAGCCCCTTAAGGATCTTGAGACCTGTATCAGTCTGCGCCTCCCATATATTGATCGTTTTTCTGATCGTCAAGCGACGCTCATTGCTTTGCAGGTACGCATTTTCCATTTCCTGCAAATCGACCAGCAACGACTCGCCCGCCAGCATGCCTTTGTAGGAGTCGATCCATGCGCTGGTCTTAACAAACGCAGGTCGTTTGTAATCGCCGATCTCGTAACGCCAGGCGGCTTCGGCGCTCAGGCACAACGACAAGACGGCGTCATAGGCTGGTGCATAGAGCAGTTCCTGACGGGCGACGAGCCAGTTGTAGATGGGGATGATGGTGAAGCCGGTCGTCATGGCCATGTGGGCTTCTTCGAGGTTTTTGCGATAGGTACGGGCCTCATCCATAGATAAGGTGGCTACGTTTAGTTCGATATTGGTTTCTTTCAGCTGCAGGTCGATGGACTGAATATCCAACGCTGCGAGGCCCTGTTCGAATGTCCATCCGTTCGCCCGGCGTTCGTAGCCCGCTTCAACAAGGAGTTTGTCTGCAAGATACTTGGAGGCTTTAGCACCGATTTCGGCCAACTCAGAGAACGTGTCAATGGTTTTTGAAGGTTCATTTCCGCCGACTGCCAAGCCATAAATGTTCGGCACCACTGCCTTGATTGCACTGGCAAGAAGCTTTGGCGGCATTGAAGTGTTTTCCAGTATTGCCGCCGTCCACTGCAGGCCTGTTGCCGCCTCCTCCCTTGCAGACCGCCCAACTTCAATCAGATTTGTGAAGTGATCCTTCTTGAAAGTCGCTATCTCCTTGCTTATCAACAATGTTTCCATTTTAGCCTTGACCGAGTTGATTGCCTCCTGCTTAAGTCTTAATGTGAAATCGGAGATTCTGATCTCCTGCTGTTTTAGCAGCACGGAAAGGGTAGTGTTGAACTCATCCTCCATCAGCTTCATGTAATGCCGACCCATGTCCTGAAGTTGCTGTACCGCAGCTCGGGCCATGGGGATCAACTGTCTGAACCGGTAGGCCGGTATTTGCATGCGGTCGCTGTTGTAGCTGCTGATGAGATGACCGATGCCTCGTTGGGCGAACCCGAAAGGGTCTGTGCCTTCTGTGCGCCAGTCCATGACCGGCAGCAGTTTTCCGTCCAGCGTCAGGCCGTGGCGTAGATTGAACAGGCGATGTTCGATTATTTTCCGCGTTTCTATAACGCGTTCATTGATCGGCATACGGAATGCCGAGCCTTCCAGTTGGCTCAGTGCGTTAGGCACCCAACGCGACACCGCCGTGCGCTCTGGTAAGGGCCCGATCAGCTTCAGCGCTTTTTGATAGCTTAGCCAAGCGTGATTGAGCGTGCTCGGGGTAAGTTGACGGTAAAAATGGTCGCCCTGGCGCTGCCAGTTTTCCACCATCGAAAGGAACACCGCTTGCCGGTTGTATCGCGACAGAATGAAAGCTCTGGTCGTGGGGTTCACCACCTTTTGCAACTCTGAGGTACCTGTCCCCGCATCCGCGAGGGGACGGGTGTTCCAGAAGGGCGGACGCTGTTTTTCGTCTTTCTGTGTTCTGTAGGGGTCGAACAAATACTGGGTGTACCAACGCTCAGCCTCATCGAATTGTTGTTGTTCGCTCAGGCGAGTGGCTACGAGATTCGGCAAATGCAGGAACAATTCGCGGAAATACGCGCCATTGGCGCCATGGAAGTCGACCCGAGGCGTGGGGATGCTGTCATCAATAGTCGGTTCCTCAATGCATTGCGCCTCCCATTCAAGTGCGCGTTCAACACTGCGCGTTGCGCGGGACACCAGCTGTTTGCCAAATAACGTATTTAGCCGAATGGCGTTTGAGGGGAGGACGGGGCTGCGCTCGGCGACTGAGCTCAAGTCCAGGTACTGCGCTTGTTGGTCATCCCTTTTTATCGCGATCTTCCACTCCTCCTCCAAATCCGCCGTCTGGAAGTCGAAAGTGGAGAAGACGTTCTGCATGGGATCGCCTGCTTCACAAAGAGCAAACATATAAGGGCCCGAAGTTGCACAAATGTACTCCTGGCTGATAACCGCTTGGCCGTTGGCCACAACGCTTTCCTCGGTCAATCTACTGAAGGAGTTCTCGTTAGGTCCCTTGGCATACAGTCGGAGGTCTATCTTTTCATAGGCTGCCGGGTTGACGATTATTTGCATTGGCAACGACTTTATAAGTTTCGGAGGGAGCGTGAAAAGCTCTATCCTGAAACTTTCTTCAAACAAATAGTCGGCTTTTTTTAGCTTAACGCTGTAAGTCCTGCTTTGAAGGTTGATGGTGGTTGTCTCGTCAGGATCAAACTGTTCAGAGATACATTGTTGGTGGGCGGTTACCGAGTAACCCACGCGAATAAATTTTTTATCGGTGGTTTCCAGTTTGATCAGGAGGGTGCATGGCTCTCCTGGGGTATAAGAGATGTTGTTCTGCTGGCAGGTGACTCTATAATGGCAAAGGGCTGAAGAAAATTCAGCATTGATACCAATATAACTAACCGTTGGGGCGACAGATTTTTTTATGATTGATTTAGGGTAGTGAGCAGTGATCTGTATCACGTTTTCACGTTTGCGTGCTGCGTCTAGCGTCATGGGCAAGTTTAAGTTTGCAAAGAATTGATTCTTTTCGGAAGAGGATTGTTTATTATGAGTGCCGGGTGCTACTAGGGGGATTTTTTCAAGGGTACTAACGTCTTCGACTGTCACACCGCCCGTCATTCCTTTAACGGTGATCTCAACAATTTTAAATCTTGTGCTGTCGACAGCCCAGAAAGGAAGTTGCAGTAAGAAAGGATATGCTTTGGCGAATTTTTCGTGAAATCCTGTGGGTTTATCTATAAGTTCACTGCCTGCGCCACTGTCCAGGTAATTGTAAATCTCATCTACTACCCACGGATTAAAATTTGGGGTTGATAGCGAGTGTTCATTATATTTTTCTAGCGCAAAAAGTATCATGCCCCATTCTTGCTCGCGACGATTTATCCCGTTTTTATTCATCGAGTCCGGGTGTTGGATCTTTCTGATATCACCGAAAGCTTTATAAGCTGATTTGCTGAAAGATTCCGCGATTTTCCCGCTCGAGGACTCTTTCTTATCAATGAGCAGCAAGTCCCTAGACTCGATGAAATAATCTTTGTGAAAAGTTCCGCAGCTCGCGGCCTCTGCCGTTTCGTTTTGGGCGGTATAGGCGCAGTCATAGAGCATCACTCTCAACCAAGGATCCTTGGCGCGTTCTCCTTCCGAGTCCACCAGTGCGACCAGGCCGGGCACATAGGTATCGTCTTTCAGATAAGCATTATCTGCATCCGGCAAACGTTCCCCGTCTTTTGTACCATCCAGGCAGAGAAGCTCATTAGGCGGTGACCAAAAACCATCGCTTTGTTTGTAAATGTACTGAACGGTCAGCTTCTTGAACTTGGTAGGCGTCTGGTTTTTCTCATCGGCGCTGGGAAGGCCTACCGTCCCGCGCTCAACCCAAAATACATAAGGCCGCCCCTCGATCATCACCGGGCGGATCGTGTCACAAGTGTGTTTGATGGTCTTCTTGTCCCTTGTTGTCTCTCTGTAGCTGCTTTGTGTGATTTGGCCACCAGGTGCGACGCTAATCTTTTCCCACTCCGTCCAAGCCAGCGGGCTCAAGCGTTCTTTGTCATCACGCAGGCCCATGTCTACCGAGCGCCAGTAGTACTCAGGGGGCGACGTGTTGGTCTTGCCAATAAAATGATAAGTGTCGCTTTTAGGATCTACGCCGTCCAAATACCCGCTAACAACCTGCAGGTTGCTGGTCTGTTCAAACTTAGTCAGGTAGCTGGTAATGGCAGTTTGCAGTAGTGCGGGATCAAGCTTGCCTTGGTTGAGCTCGACTTCCAGGGATTGGAATGCGGCGGTTTTATTTGGCCGGTTTGCATAATAAATTAAATTTTCCGGGTGGTTGATCTGAGTTTTCCAGATTTTCCATAGTCCATATTCACTCATGTACTCTCGCCACACCGTCGAGGCGGCTTCCGGAATTGCGGCATTCACATAGCCAGGTTCCAGACGGGCAAACAGCCTGTGCAAATAATGCTGCAGACTGGCAATATGCTTAATGGCAACGCAGGTAGTGGCAGCTGAGCTGACCAGGATATCTGTCAGAAAGTAGTTGGACAGGTCATCGAACGAATTAATCAGCGTTTTGGTAGCGTCAGTGGAGGGCGCCCAATGTCCTAGCAGGTAACCCGCCAATGCATCACGCCACTTTTCCTGCAAGAGTGACTGGACCGACGCTGACTCCATCTCGCTACATGCACCCAGTAACAGCCGCGCGGTATTTCGATACGCATCAAATGTCGCGTTCCTGTCAAGCCTGTACATGTCCAGAACTGAACGGAACCGCAATTTCGTCAAAGTGCAAAGGCGCTGTGATCTCAGCACGTAATCAATGTCGCTTAAGGTGCTTTTCAGACCTGATGCTACTTGAGGCTCAAGCTTTCCTAACTCAGGCTCCAAACTTTCCGGGTCATATTTCGTCAAGGTCAGCGGAGATTTATTTCTTTGATATAGCTCCATTTCTTTCCACAGGGTAGGCTTCGTTTCTGGCAAATATTGGCTCGCAAACACTCGCAGAGGCGCCGGGTTATCGCTCATGAATGTTTTGAATTTGTCGTACATTCCGCGTTCAATGTCAGCCTCTGTGCCTCCGCTCGATGTTCTGTTTTCCAACATGTACAAATTAAGCAATTCGGCCATTGCGCCTCTGGGCCTTTGCTCCCAGCGATCGTAGAGCGCTTTCTCAGCAGGTTTGAGCAATTTTAGGAAGTCATCAAATGTGGCGACGGCCTTGACGGGCTGTGCTGACAATAGACTTGCTTCCAACGGATGTTCTTTCACTTTTTGCAACGAAGACATCAGCGACAAGGCTTCGCTCTCGGACCAGCCCGTCAATTTTCCTAAACGCTGGGACGAAGCGACGACTGCCTCGGTATCGTCGGCGGCTGGAATGTTGCCGAAGAAGGCCAGCGCGTCTTTCTCTTCAAAACCATTTTCTTCACATTTGGACACCCAGTCGTGGTAATGCCCGATCTGGTAGCACAGATCGAGATTCAACACAGGCAGCACTGTTGACGGCGCCGTGTTATCCAGCGTGGTTTGTTCAAGCGAAAACCATTCGGGCTTATTCAGCAGCGCGCTCAAGCCTGCTGCGCTCAACTTGAAATGCTTGATCACCTGCGCATGGCGAGCGAGATTGCTCCATAGCGCGACATCAAGGCCATTTGCGGTCGCACCGGATTGCTCTGGTGGACCGGATTCTGCTTCGAGGATTCCAGCGAGGACCTCAAGGCGCGAGACGCTCACCCACTGCAGTAATGGCAGAGCATGTTCAGGCTTCAGGGCCAGGACATCGTTCGATTTACCAAACGCTGCGCCAATGATGTGCTTTACCGCATCTTCTTGGGCGATCACTGCGTTTTGTATGAGCGACCCAAGACCATCAGCTATCTCCACCAAATTGGCTTTGGCTATGAGCAGGCCGGAAGTGCTAGCAACTTTGCCTACCATCGCCTCGGTCAATTGACTGGCGAGGGGACCGGAGGTCTCCAGGGCAAACGATTTAATAAGGCCGCTGCTGTCAATGTAAGCGGACAGCGTGTCCAGCCATGAACCCGATATGAGCATTACACCCGCCCCAGCGGTCTGAGCGAGGCCCGACTCGGTGACCAGTGACGATTTGATTCGCGGGACAGCGTCAAGAACGGTGCGTTGGATGCGCGCATCCAAAGCGAAATACGATTTAAGGCTGGCGGGTATGTTAGCGGGGTAGGGCGTGAGCCAACTCAAAAGCGCGGTCGGCGTGATCCTGTGCTCGCGCAGCCAGTGGTCCAGATTCGCAAGGCCAATCAATACATCGAGGACGTCGGTCGTCTTTTCATCGCTGGCAATCACCGGTTTGCCAGCCAGTTGTGCCATGACCTGAGGGTTAGCGGCGTCGAGCAGTGCGATCAGGCTGGCGCCCTCGTTCATGCCCAGGCGCATAAGTCGCGGCAATCGAGTAAGACGGTATAACGACGAAAAGACCCCAAGCGTCAGGGCATGCTGTTTCACGCCCAACGTCCGTTTGATCTGGTTCAGATATAGAATTGCCACGTTCTCTTCAAGCGCGAACGCTCTGCAGAGTTCAGCGATCACGGGGTTTGGTGCAGCATTCTCGACGCCCGTGGTCGTGGGGAGTTCAAACACCCGTGCATCGAGCACCAGCGGCGTATCGATTTCTGCCAGCGTGCCTGCCACTGGGCCATCAAGAACTCTATTGAGAAACGGCTTGGTTTCACCTACGGCATAAGGCGTCACCTCATCTATCAGCGCCGCGAATTGCTCGGCAGAAATCTGATATTCATTTCGCAGGTGTTTGAATACGCCCAATGCCCTGAGGGTGTTTTCCGTAATGGTGAAGTCTTTGGTCTGACCTTCCGCGCGCAGCGCGGCCATGACCAGAAGATCTACTTCCGAGTAGGGCAACTGCAGGGCGTGTTGCAGGTGAATGATTTTGTGGATGCGGCCGAGGTGGTCCGCATTGGCGCCTTTGATTCGCAGTGAGATACCTGCTCCGCTTAACGTGTCTTGCAGCGTAAGGGCGGGGGCAGTGGCGTTATTGATAAAAGCTGCGCCGAAAATGTGTCCCGCGATCGGCGCCGTGTTCTTACCGGCTGGCAAGTAGGCGCTTGACTGTTTAACAGCGGTAAATGCCTCCTGGCCCTCGTCTGCTACGCCGGACACAGCGAGCAAATCAACAATATCTTCCGGCTTCAACCCTGTTTGCCGCGCAAGAAATTCGACATCACTCAATCGTTCCAGCGCGTGCTCCGCAGTGCCTGTCACGCCGTAGCGCTTTAGCAAAAAGTCGGCAACTGTGCTGTCGCTTTTTTCCAGCAATAACGCTTGCAGTGCGGGACTGAATCCGGTGGCTTTGCGCATGATATTACGCAGTTGATCGGTTCGTAGGTTTCCGTAAACGAAGTTGGGGTAGGCATAATCAGTCTGCTGTAGCAGATTAAACAGGGAGGACTGTCTAACGCTAAGTACGGCGTTGATTTGTTCAAGGGGATAATGAAAGGGTAACTGCACAGGGTACTGTGCGTTGGCGATTCGCTCTGACAGGACGGTTTTGTCCCCTACGTGGAGTTTTGCCTCACGTGTCATCGCCTCTATGACCAGGGTTAGCGCGGGTATGTGGGCTTCAAGACTGCCTTCATCAAGTACCCGTTCGCCTATATCCGGGCGCCGTGTGGCGAGCCTGATCTGAGTAGCGGCGTCGCCAAGCTTTTCAAGCTCTAGTGCTTGGTGGTAAAGCGCGTGAAGATAGGCGAGCGGGCTGTTATTGGCCTCCAGTGCATCAGAAGAGCATGTATCGGAGACTTGTTCGGGAAAGAGCTCTCTGAACACGGCTGAAGTGATTGTGTCGTCCATGATCGTATTCCTATACACGCGGGATTAGATTGCGGGATCGCAACTAATACTCAGGGTAGACGCGGGGGCCGCGATCTGTAGAAATGCCAGACGAAGTGCTATTTGCTAAAGGCTATATGAAACAGTGGATTAGCTACGGCTATCGCCTGTCGCTATAACAGTAATCGCGAATGTGTCTAACTATAAAGCTTTCTTGACTCCCAGGTTGCTGGAGTGCAGGGCAGCGTCACTCCGCTATATATTTATAAGTTTTCAGTGTACAGAAATCCCCAACGAGTTTCGTTTGAGGGATTTCATAGGTCTTCCAGCTAACAGCTGCTTTAAGGTGCTGCTGCCAACTATCAGGTTGGCATAATGGCTTTCACTTTTTCAGTGAATTCATTGCCTCCTTCTACCGCTGTCTAAACAAGGTGAATCTGGATTTTTACGAGAGCGGTTTTCTTGTCGGCGCTGATGAGTGGCCTCGCAAATTCAGCGTCCGGAAAACTCAGTTCCCAGCGGGAAATGGCAGCCGAACCTTCAAATGGTTAGTAACGGCCGTCACGGAACAACAGCTCATACATCCAGCCATCCTTGCCTAGTCCCAATCCATCATCAGCGACTTGAGACGACGATGCAATTTGCTGGTTAGCGCGCAAACTGCGCTTGATTTCCGGCGGCGCTTTTGTCGCGTTGTAGAGATAACCCAACCCCTCTTCAGTGGGTTCGACCAGCGTTGTGCTATCTACTTGAGTCAGAATGGCAATGATGTTTTCCAAGGCCATGCCACTACTCGACGTCATGACGAAAGAGATAGAAACGTGCTTGAGTTGACACAGATAATGACCTGGGTAGTTTTTGTCTAAATCGACAGCCTTGAGCTCCAGGGTAATAGGCGTGGTGGCCAAGCCGCTTATCGTGGCCAGCCATGCAGCATCCGTTTGCTTGCCTTTCATATCGATGGTCTTTTTGATCGTCAGGCGGCGCTCTCGGCTATGCAGATAGGCATTCTCCATTTCCACTGGAGCTCGACCACTGTTGTAGGTGCTCATCACATGATCGACGTTGCGCTGGGTGATGCTGAGACCATCTGTGCCTTCGGTTTGCCAGCCGATGGCGGGTAATATCCTGCCGTCAATGGTCAGCCCGTGGCGAAGATTGAACAGTCTTTGCTCCACCGTTTTTCGCGCATTAATAATCCGCTCGTTACTGCGCGTCCGAAATGACCAGCTTTGTATATTCTTGAGCGGGTCAGCAACCCATCGCGATACTGAAACCCGCTCTGGCAGCGAACCGATTAGCTTGAGTGCTTTTTGATAACTCAGCCATGCGTGATTGAGACTGCTGGGCGTAAGCCGCCGATAAAAGGCTGCCTTGATCAAGCACTCGTTCACCGATATCCGGCCTCCTCTCGGCGAGAGTAATCCTGCTTTGGGGATCGCCCTTCGCTTCAACACCTAACGCCATCTGATACAGCGCGTGCAGGTAGGCAATGGGACAGTTATTGGCACTCAAGTGCATCGGAGGAGCATCTGTCAGCGACTTGGTCGGGAAATAGCTTTCCGTAAACCACTGAAGTAGTGGTGTCGTCCATGATCGAGTTCCTTTTACGCTGGATGAATTGCGAGATTCGCAGTTATTAATCCAGCGTAGAGACAAGTGCAGGGATCGACCGAAATTGCTGATGAGATGTACTTGAATGAAATGACAAGTGAATCAAAGGGTTGAAGCTCGTTATCGCCGGTCGCGATAACACTCATTGCCAATTGGTTTAGGCCGATACCGGTAAATCCTGTGGCCAGTTATCCGTTTGACGCTAATTAACCGGGCAATAAGCAAAAAAAAGCCCCTGACGACTTCCATCGCCAGGGGCTTTTCTCTTACCGGGTGCCGCTAGGCGCAATGCACCCAGCAGGTATTACAAACCGGCAGCGGCGCGCAATGCGTCGGCGCGGTCGGTTTTTTCCCAGGTGAACGTGGTGAAGGTGTCGTCGCCCACGGTCTTGGTTTGCGGCGTGCGGCCGAAGTGGCCGTAGGCTGCGGTTTCCTGGTACATCGGGTGCAGCAGGTCGAGCATGGTGGTGATCGCGTATGGACGCAGGTCGAAGTGCTCGCGGACCAACTGGACGATCTTGTCGTCGCTGATCTTGCCGGTGCCGAAGGTGTTCAGCGAGATCGACGTCGGCTGTGCAACGCCGATGGCGTAGGAAACCTGAATTTCGCAGCGCTCGGCCAGGCCGGCGGCGACGATGTTCTTGGCAACGTACCGGCCAGCGTACGCAGCCGAACGGTCGACCTTGGATGGATCTTTACCGGAGAACGCGCCGCCGCCGTGACGGGCCATGCCGCCGTAGCTGTCGACGATGATCTTGCGACCGGTCAGACCGCAGTCGCCCACGGGGCCGCCGATGATGAATTGGCCAGTCGGGTTGATGTGGAACTGGGTGTCTTTGTGCAGCAGTTCGGCCGGCAGCACGTGCTTGACGATCAGCTCCATCACGCCTTCGCGCAGATCTTTGTAGGACACTTCCGGGTTGTGCTGGGTCGACAGAACAACGGCGTCGATGCCCACCACGATGCCGTTTTCATAGCGGCACGTGACTTGGGATTTCGCGTCCGGGCGCAACCATGGCAGCAGGCCGGATTTACGGGCTTCGGCCTGGCGGTGCACCAGCTGGTGCGAGAACGCGATCGGCGCAGGCATCAGCTCGGCGGTCTCGTTGCTGGCGTAGCCGAACATCAGGCCCTGGTCGCCAGCGCCCTGATCTTCAGGTTTCGCGCGGTCGACACCTTGGTTGATGTCAGGGGACTGCTTGCCGATGATGTTCATCACGCTGCAGGTCGCACCGTCAAAACCGACGTTGGAGCTGGTGTAGCCGATCTCGCAGATCACGTCACGAACGATCTGCTCCAGGTCGACCCACGCGGTGGTGGTGACTTCGCCGGCAACAATGGCCACACCGGTCTTGACCAGGGTTTCCACGGCAACGCGAGCCTGCTTGTCCTGGGCAATGATGGCGTCCAGCACCGCATCGGAGATCTGGTCGGCGATTTTGTCCGGATGTCCTTCAGACACGGACTCGGAGGTGAAAAGGGAGTATTCGCTCATCTCGACGGTTTTCCTGATTAGTACCGATGGTGAGTGTTGCCAGCCGGTCGCTGAAAATGGCGGACCTGGATCTGGAAACCATTACGTAAGCCTATGTACAGGCTTTCCCCGGGGACCAGCCCCGCAGCGATGGCCCAACGGGCCAGATCTTCCTGTTCGAAGCCTAACCAGAGATCGCCACAGGCCTCCTTGGCCCAGCTCTGGTCATGACTGCACAACTCTGTCACCAGCAGGCTACCGCTCGGTTGCAACAGGTTGGCCAAATGTTTGAGCGCTTCGGCGGGCGCGGCGAAATGGTGCAACACCATATTCAACACCACGCAGTTGCCGGAGATATTAGCGTTGGTCAGTGCATCGGCCAGTTTCAGCTCGACGTTAACCAGCGCCTTTTGCGTGCAGATCTTGCGCGCCAGATCGAGCATTTCCGGGCTGTTGTCCAGCCCCGTAACGTGCCGAAAACGCCGCGCCAGATCCGGCAGAAAACCGCCATCCCCGGGCCCTACTTCTATCGCCGTGGCGTCGGCGGGAAAGCTCAGCTTGTCCAGCAACGACAGCAGGCTGTCGCGGTATTGCGGCAGTCCTGCGATCAGGTCCTGCTGGGCCCGAAATTTCTCGGCAGTGCGTGCGAAGAAGTCCTGACTGGCGTTGGCCCGCTGCCGATGCACCAGCCCGATCCGGGTCTGTACATCATCGGGCAGGCGCAGATTGTCGGCTTCTTCAAGCATCGCCGCGTGCAGCTTGCCGCCGGTGTGTTCGGTGTGGGGCAGGGCGCGTCGATAGAAGATCGCGTTGCCTTCACGCCGCGTCGCTACCAAGTCAGCCTGGGCCAGTACCTTGAGGTGATGGCTCATGCCGGACTGGCCAATGGCGAAAATCTGCGCCAGCTCCAGCACGCCGAAGGAATCGTTCGACAGCGCGCGCAAGACATTCAGCCGCAGCGGATCGCCGCCGGCTTTGCACAGGGCAGCCAGCTCGTCGCATTCATCATGGCTAATGGCAGGCACGCGAAGATTCATAAGGCAGGCAGTCTAGTTATCGACCGGGGCTGTCGCAAGGCCAATATCAAAAAGTTTTGATATTGGTCGATCAGTGGCGGCACCCCGGCGCCGTGATTCTGCCGCTTGCCGTCGGGCATTGGGTGCGGTGTACGAAAACACGCCAGCAGCAGAGGAAAACACCGATGGTGTGTGATCTGTCATTGCCCCCGGAGGGTGCCTGAGGGAAAATGGCCGCCTTTTTCCGGTCCCACTTTTATCTGCCCCAGGAGATCAGCGATGCCAAGCCGTCGTGAGCGAGCCAATGCCATTCGTGCCCTCAGCATGGATGCCGTGCAAAAGGCCAATAGCGGCCACCCGGGTGCCCCGATGGGCATGGCGGATATCGCTGAAGTGCTTTGGCGCGATTATCTGAAGCACAACCCAGCCAATCCGATGTTTGCCGACCGCGACCGGTTCATCCTGTCCAACGGCCACGGCTCGATGCTGATCTACTCGCTGCTGCACCTGACCGGTTACGACCTGTCCATCGAAGATCTGAAAAACTTCCGTCAGCTGCACAGCCGCACACCGGGCCACCCGGAATACGGCTACACCCCGGGCGTTGAAACCACCACCGGCCCACTGGGTCAGGGTTTCGCCAACGCCGTCGGTTTCGCGGTTGCCGAGAAGACCCTCGCCGCCCAGTTCAACCGTCCAGGCCACAACATCGTCGACCACCACACCTACGTGTTCATGGGTGATGGCTGCATGATGGAAGGCATCTCCCACGAAGTGGCTTCGCTGGCCGGTACCCTGCGCCTGAACAAGCTGGTCGCGTTCTACGACGACAACGGGATTTCCATCGACGGCGAAGTCGAGGGCTGGTTCACCGACGACACCCCGAAGCGCTTCGAATCCTACGGCTGGCTGGTCATCCGCAACGTCGACGGCCATGACGCCGACGAGATCAAAACCGCCATCGACACCGCTCACAAGAGCGACAAGCCGACGCTGATCTGCTGCAAGACCACCATCGGTTTCGGTTCGCCGAACAAGCAGGGCAAGGAAGACTGCCACGGCGCTCCGCTGGGCACTGACGAAATCGCCCTGACCCGCGCCGCGCTGAAGTGGACCCACGGCCCATTCGAAATCCCGGCCGACATTTACAGCGAGTGGAACGGCAAGGAAAAAGGCCTGGCTGTCGAAGCCGAATGGGACCAGCGTTTTGCTGCCTACTCCGCTGCCTTCCCTGCCGAAGCCAACGAGCTGATCCGCCGCATGAGCGGTGAGCTGCCTGCTGACTTCGCCGAAAAATCCGCCGCGTACGTGGCTGAAGTCAACGCCAAGGGCGAAACCATCGCCAGCCGCAAGGCCAGCCAGAACGCCTTGAGCGCCTTCGGTCCGCTGCTGCCTGAGTTCCTCGGCGGTTCTGCTGACCTGGCAGGTTCCAACCTGACCATCTGGAAAGGCTGCCGCAGCATCACCGGCGAAGACGCCACCGGCAACTACCTGCACTACGGCGTGCGTGAGTTCGGCATGGGCGCGATCATGAACGGGATCGCCCTGCACGGCGGTTTCGTGCCATACGGCGCGACCTTCCTGATCTTCATGGAATACGCCCGCAACGCCGTGCGCATGTCCTCGCTGATGAAGAAACGCATCATCTATGTGTTCACCCACGACTCCATCGGTCTGGGCGAAGACGGCCCGACTCACCAGCCGATCGAGCAACTGACCAGCCTGCGCACCACGCCGAACCTGGATTGCTGGCGCCCGGCTGATGCCGTTGAATCCGCCATCGCCTGGAAACACGCGATTGAACGTGATGACGGCCCATCGGCGCTGATCTTCTCCCGTCAGAACCTGCAACATCAGGCGCGTGATGCCGAGCAGCTTGAAAACATCAACCGCGGTGGCTACGTACTGCGCGACTGCAGCGGCGAACCGGATCTGATCCTGATCGCCACCGGTTCCGAAGTCGGCCTGGCTGTTCAGGCATACGACAAGCTGACCGCAGACGGCAAGAATGTCCGTGTGGTTTCCATGCCATGCACCAGCGTTTTCGAGACCCAGAGCGCCGAGTACAAGCAGTCGGTCCTGCCGCTGGAAGTCAGCGCGCGCATCGCCATCGAAGCGGCTCACGCTGACTACTGGTACAAATACGTGGGCCTGGAAGGTCGCGTGATCGGCATGACCACCTTCGGTGAGTCGGCACCTGCCAACCTGCTGTTCGAAGAGTTCGGCTTCACGCTGGAGAACGTCCTTTCCACGGCTGAAGAGCTGCTGGAAGACTAAGCACCACCGCGTTGCCCTTGCAGGCGCGTGGCTTGTCCTGAGATCTGCTGCCTGAGCCTGGCAGATCGAGGGGTGAGCCACGCGCTTGCAGGTTCTCTGTACCACTCAAGATTTTGAGAGCCCCATGCCTCAGCCTCGCCCATATAAAGTCGCCCTCAATGGTTACGGTCGCATCGGCCGCTGCGTGCTGCGCGCGCTGTGCGAGCGAGGTGCGAAGGCGGGCTTTGAAGTGGTGGCAATCAACGACCTGGCCGACATGGCCAGTCTCGAATACCTCACGCGCTTTGACTCCACACATGGCCGGTTCCCCGGCGAAGTGCGGGTCGAAGGCGATTTTCTGCACATCAACGATCACGTCATCAAAGTGTTTCGCAGCGCGACGCCGGAAGGCATCGACTGGGGCACGCTCGACGTGGATCTCGTGCTCGAATGCTCCGGCGTCTACAACACGCGTGCCGATGGCGATCGCTTTCTTTCGGCCCGCGCGCCGCGAGTGCTTTTTTCCCAGCCCATGGCCAGCGAAGCCGACGTCGACGCCACCATCGTCTACGGCATCAATCAGGAAACCCTGACGGGCGATGAGCAACTGGTGTCTGCCGCGTCGTGCACCACCAACTGCAGCGTGCCATTACTCGACCTGCTGAACCGCGAGCTGGGC
Source organism: Pseudomonas sp. W2Oct36 (assembly GCF_041060465.1). Classification (NCBI taxonomy): domain Bacteria; kingdom Pseudomonadati; phylum Pseudomonadota; class Gammaproteobacteria; order Pseudomonadales; family Pseudomonadaceae; genus Pseudomonas; species Pseudomonas sp. W2Oct36. The sequence continues at coordinate 153,438 of NZ_JAUERW010000010.1, read as the reverse complement.
CTCGAATACGTGACCATCACCACGATTCACTCGGCGATGAACGATCAGCCGGTCATCGACGCCTATCATCATGAAGACTTGCGCCGTACGCGCTCGGCCTTTCAGTCGATCATCCCGGTGTCCACTGGTCTGGCGCGGGGCATCGAGCGGCTGCTTCCGGAACTTGCCGGCCGAATTCAGGCCAAAGCAGTTCGTGTGCCGACGGTGAACGTCTCGTGCCTGGACATCACGCTGCAGGTCGCTCGTGATACCGATGCTGTCGAGGTCAACCGTATCCTGCGTGAGGCCGCTAACCGCGGCCCGCTGAAGGGGCTGCTGGCGTATACCGAATTGCCCCATGCCAGCTGCGATTTCAACCACGACCCGCACTCGGCCATCATCGATGCCAGCCAGACGCGGGTCTCGGGCCCTCGGCTGGTGAACATCCTGGCCTGGTTCGACAACGAGTGGGGTTTTGCCAATCGCATGCTGGACGTCGCCGATCACTACCTGCACACCATCCATAAACAATAGTAAAAACAGGGAATGCCTCATGACCGTGTTGAAGATGACCGACCTCGATCTGCAAGGTAAGCGCGTACTGATCCGCGAAGACCTCAACGTTCCGGTCAAAGACGGCGTGGTGACCAGCGATGCCCGCATTCTCGCGTCGTTGCCCACCATCAAGCTGGCGCTGGAGAAAGGCGCAGCCGTCATGGTCTGCTCGCACCTGGGTCGCCCCACCGAGGGTGAGTTTTCCGCCGAGAACAGCCTCAAGCCGGTCGCTGACTACCTGAGCAAGGCGCTCGGGCGTGAAGTGCCGCTGGTGGCGGAATACCTGAACGGTGTCGACGTCAAGGCGGGCGATATCGTGCTGTTCGAGAACGTGCGCTTCAACACGGGCGAAAAGAAGAACGCTGACGAGCTGGCGCAGAAGTACGCCGCTTTGTGTGATGTGTTCGTGATGGACGCCTTCGGCACCGCCCACCGTGCAGAGGGCTCGACCCACGGCGTGGCCAAGTTCGCCAAAGTCGCTGCCGCAGGCCCTTTGCTGGCTGCCGAGCTGGACGCACTGGGCAAGGCCCTGGGCAATCCGGCCCAGCCAATGGCCGCCATCGTTGCCGGATCCAAGGTTTCCACCAAACTGGACGTGCTCAACAGCTTGAGCCAGAAGTGCAATCAGCTGATCGTCGGGGGTGGCATCGCCAATACCTTCCTGGCAGCGGCAGGTCATCCGGTAGGCAAATCCTTGTACGAGCCGGACCTGCTTGAGACTGCCAAAGCTATCGCCGCCAAGGTCAGCGTGCCGCTGCCGGTCGACGTGGTGGTTGCCAAGCAATTCGCCGCCGATGCCGAAGCCACCGTCAAGCTGATCGCCGATGTGGCCGAGGATGACATGATCCTCGACATCGGTCCGCAGACCGCTGCGCACTTCGCCGAATTGCTGAAATCTTCCAAGACTATTCTCTGGAACGGCCCGGTCGGCGTTTTTGAGTTCGATCAGTTCGGCGAAGGCACCAAGACGCTGGCTCACGCAATCGCTGAGAGTTCTGCCTTTTCTATCGCCGGCGGGGGCGACACTTTGGCCGCCATCGACAAATACGGTGTAGGCGACAAAATCTCCTATATCTCTACAGGCGGCGGCGCGTTCCTCGAGTTCGTCGAGGGCAAGGTTCTGCCTGCCGTGGAAGTTCTGGAACAACGCGCCAAGGCCTGACCGGCCAAGGTGAAGGGGAGTGAAATGGTCAAGCCATTACCGCTGTTGATCATGGCGGGTTTGCTGGTCGGCTGCGCAAGCAAGCCTGAAGCGGAAACGGCGTCCAGCGCGGCGCCGGGATTGCTTCAGGTCAGCTGCTATCAGGCGGGCTGGCAGGCGGAAACCGTACCGATCGTTTACAAGCGTGGCGGGCCTGAAGTCTGGGAAAAATACGAATTCATGCCTGCCGTGGGACCAGTCCCCTGTCACTGATGCTCAGTTGACCACTGATGCTCAGCTGACGGTGCGCCGGAATACAGGAACAGCATTGCCCCTGCCATGATCGACATCCGTCACGCGATGCAGGGGATTCAGGAGTAGTAATGAAAGGCTTGTTAGCCCTTGCGACACTGATGCTGCTGAGCGGTTGCGCCAGCATGAAGGCTTCGGAACCGGTAGCCCCCTGGACCCATTGGGTCTGCGACAGCAAAGCCGAGATTTTCTGGAAGTACGCCGATGCCGCGAAGAAGGAGGTGGATGTGCGCCTCAATCAGAGCGAGCAGGTATTCCGTCTGCAAGCGTCGCCCGGAGCTTCCGGCGCGCTCTACAGTAACGGCGTGCTGGCGTTTGACAACAAAGGCAGCGAAGGCCTGGTCTACTGGGACGCTACCAACGATTTGATCGGTCGTGGCTGCAAGGCGCCGTAAAGGGCCGGGCAGTTCGAACGAGGCTGTACCGGGGCGATGACTGAGCAATCGACCCCTATAATTTGAATAGCCGCCAATACGGCACGCACGATTAACGACCCCACCGGGAGAGAGACAGACAATGGCACTTATCAGCATGCGCCAGATGTTGGACCACGCAGCCGAATTCGGTTACGGCGTCCCTGCATTCAACGTGAATAACCTGGAACAAATGCGCGCCATTATGGAAGCGGCCGACAAGACCGATTCTCCGGTGATCGTTCAGGCTTCCGCCGGTGCGCGCAAATACGCTGGCGCCCCGTTCCTGCGCCACCTGATCCTGGCGGCAATCGAAGAATTCCCGCACATCCCGGTGGTCATGCACCAGGACCACGGCACCAGCCCTGCTATCTGCCAACGCTCCATCCAGCTGGGCTTCAGCTCGGTGATGATGGACGGCTCTCTGCGCGAAGACGGCAAAAGCCCTGCGGACTACGACTACAACGTACGCGTCACCCAGGAAACCGTCGCCATGGCTCACGCCTGCGGTGTGTCGGTTGAGGGTGAGCTGGGTGTTCTGGGCTCGCTGGAAACCGGCATGGCCGGTGAAGAAGACGGCGTCGGCGCAGAAGGCATGCTGGATCACAGCCAGATGCTGACCGATCCGGAAGAAGCAGCTGATTTCGTTAAACGAACTCAGGTCGACGCCTTGGCCATCGCCATTGGCACCAGCCACGGCGCGTACAAGTTCACCAAGCCGCCTACCGGCGACATCTTGGCGATCGAGCGCATTAAAGAGATCCACAAGCGCATTCCGAACACCCACTTGGTAATGCACGGTTCTTCTTCCGTTCCGCAGGAATGGCTGAAAATCATCAACCAGTACGGCGGCGACATTAAAGAAACCTACGGCGTGCCGGTCGAAGAAATCGTTGAAGGCATCAAGCACGGCGTGCGCAAGGTCAACATCGACACCGACCTGCGTCTGGCGTCCACCGGTGCCATCCGCGAGTTCATGGCGAAAAACCCGAGCGAGTTCGACCCACGCAAGTACCTGGCGAAAACCGTTTCGGCCATGCGCGACGTGTGCATCGCCCGTTACGAAGCCTTCGGCACCGCCGGCAACGCCTCCAAGATCAAGCCGATCTCCCTGGAGAAGATGTTTGAACGTTATGCCAAAGGCGAGCTGAACGCCAAAGTGAACTGATCGTTTTCTGATCAATTTGCTGAAATGAAGAAGCCCGCAGCGATGCGGGCTTTTTTGTGGCCGTGATCTGCGCTTCTACACGGTATGTTGCCGGCCAGGCAGGGCAATGATCCGCCCGACATACTTTGGCTCAGGCTGATCGTGTTGAGCTTCCGAGAGCAGGCGCAAGGCCTGCAGCGACGCCTCACTGAACGGCGCCGATTTCGGTCCGGCGGCCAGATCCACATGCAGCAGCATTTGCTCGCTCGCTGCCAGCTCGACATCCCCGTCTGCCTTGTACAGCCCGTGATAGATCTGCACCCGCTTGCCATCGTGTCCGACGATTTGCGTACGCACTTCCACCGACTCGCCGAGCTTCACCTCGTGCAGGAAGTTGATGTGCGCCTCGAGCGTGAACAGCGAGTGGCCGCTTGCATCCCGGTCATCCCTGGCGAGGCCGATGCGGTCCATGAAAGCGTCTGTGGCGAAGCTGAAAATCAGCAAATAGAAGGCATCGCGCAGGTGGCCGTTGTAGTCGACCCAATCGGCGAGGACTGGGGTTTTGTAAGTGATGAGCGCAGGCATAGGAGTTCCAGGGCTGAAATCGTGGTGAGCTGAATGGGCCTATTCGTGAGCAAGCTCACTCCCACAGGTTTTGCGTGAACGAATGTAGGACCGGCTTTAGCCGGGAAGACGGCAAGCGCCACACCGCAACATTTCGGGTGCTCATCAGAACAGTATTTCCCGATCCCCTGTAGGAGTGACCTTGCTCGCGAAAGCGTCAGTTCAGACGATGGGGCGCATGGCGTATCAATCCTCAAACGCCATTCCATGCCTGGCCTTGGTGGTTTTCACCGCCTCAAGCACCGCCAGCAGGCAGTCATCGCGATACCGCTCCAGCGCCGCAATGCTGTGGCTACCCAGCTGATCGGAGGTGCCATCGACCACGTCGTCAATCAGCTTGTCGGTCAGCTCCGGTGCCGGAAGATAGGTCCACGGCAACTGCAACGCCGGACCGAACTGCGCCATGAAGTGACGCATGCCCGCATCGCCACCGGCCAGGGTATAAGTCAGAAAGGTGCCCATGAATGACCAGCGCAGGCCGGCGCCGAAACGAATCGCGTCATCAATTTCGCCGGTGGTCGCCACCCCATCGTTCACCAGGTGCAGGGCCTCACGCCACAGCGCCTCGAGCAAGCGATCCGCAATAAAACCGGGGACCTCTTTACGCACATGCAGCGGTCGCATGCCCAGTGATGCATAGACCTGAATCGCTGCCTGCACCGCTTCCGGCGCGGTGTTCTTGCCGCCGACCACTTCCACCAGCGGTAGCAGATAAACCGGGTTGAACGGATGGCCCACCACGCAGCGTTCCGGGTGCGTGGCGCTTTCGTAAAACTCCGACGGCAGCAGGCCGGAAGTGCTGGAAGCGATGATCGCGTCAGGCTTGGCCGCCGCGCTGATCTTGCTGTGCAGATCCAGCTTGAGGTCAAGGCGCTCCGGGGCGCTTTCCTGAATGAAGTCGGCGTCGCGAACACACTCTTCGATGGTGTCGACGAAGCGTAGACGTTCCTGGGAGGCGCCCGATGCCAGGCCCTTTTGCTCAAGCGCTGGCCAGGCATTGGCGACGCGTTTTCGCAGCGCTGCTTCGGCTCCCGGCGCCGGGTCCCAGGCCACGACGTCCAGGCCATGAGCCAGCGCGCGCGCCACCCAACCGCTGCCAATGACACCGCTGCCCAAGGCCGCGAAGGTTTTGATGGTGGTGATGAAGGTCATGTCGGTTACTCGAGAAAGTGTCGAAGCCCTTGTAGGAGTGAGTTTGCTCGCGATAGCTATTTATATGTGCCGGATGTGTGGCTGACACACCGTCATCGCGAGCAAGCTCACTCCTGCACGGTAGGATTTGTGTGGGGATCAAAACCGCTTTTTCAGCCCCATCTTCACGCGGCCCTCGGCCGGGGTCAGAACCCGAGCGCCCAGGCGGCTGAGAATCTCGCTGGCCCGCTCGACCAGCGCGCCGTTGCTGGCGAGCACGCCTTTGTCGAGCCAGATGTTGTCCTCCAGACCGACCCGCACGTTGCCGCCGAGCAATACCGCCTGCGCAGCCATCGGCATTTGCATGCGCCCGATACCAAAAGCGGCCCACACTGCGTCAGCAGGCAAGTTGTCGACCATGGCTTTCATCGTGGTGGTGTCCGCCGGCGCGCCCCATGGAATGCCCATGCACAGCTGAAACAGGGGGTTGTCGAGCAAGCCTTCTTTCATCATCTGCTTGGCAAACCACAGGTGGCCGGTGTCAAAAATCTCCAGCTCGGCTTTCACCCCCAGCTCTTGAATACGCTTGGCCCCCGCCCGCAGTTGCGCGGGTGTGGACACATAAATGGTGTCGCCATCGCCGAAGTTGAGGGTGCCGCAATCCAGTGTGCAGATTTCCGGCAGCAGCGCTTCGACGTGCGCGAGCCGGGTCAGCGGCCCGACCAGATCGGTGCCGGGGCCGAAATCGGTCGGACGTTCGCCCGGGCCGATTTCCAGATCGCCGCCCATGCCTGCCGTCAGGTTGACGATGATGTCGATGTCCGCTTCACGGATGCGGTCCATGGTTTCGCGGTACAGCTCGACGTCACGGCTGAACTTGCCGGTCTCGGGATCGCGCACATGGCAGTGCACGACTGTCGCCCCGGCCTTCGCGGCCTCGACTGCGGCTGCGGCAATCTGCTTGGGCGTGATCGGAACCAGGTGGCTTTTCCCGGTCGTGTCGCCAGCACCGGTCAGTGCGCAGGTGATGATGACGTCGTGATTCATGGGTAAGGTTCCTTGCAGGCCAGACAGTGACGCGGACGTTTGGGGCCCGCTTTTGAGGTGCAAAGCTACGCAGCGGCGAGCCCGTCAAAACGCACAGCGGCGACAAGGTCTTGCACAGCAGCGACCTGTGCGGTTGCTGCCGATCGGCAAAGAGGTGTATTTGATGAGCGGGTCCGGGAAGCGCGATCGCTTTTGACCCCGCCTCGCGCAAATCGCCCATAGGCTCAAATCCCAAGGAACGCGCCAACGATGTCCCAGGATTTCTACTTTCTGCTCATGCCCGGCTTTTCGATGATGGGTTTCGTGTCGGCGCTGGAGCCGCTGCGCGTCGCCAATCGCTTTGGTGGCGAGCTGTTTCGCTGGCACATTCTGAGCGCCGACGGCGGTCCGGTGATTGCCAGCAACGGCATGTCGGTGAACGCCGATGCCGCACTGGAGCCCCTGAAAAAAGGCGCAACGCTGTGGGTGATGGGCAGCGTTGATCCGCTGAAGTTTTACACCGGGACGCTGGAACACTGGCTCCGCCGCCTGGACCTGGAAGGCGTGACTCTCGGGGCCATCGACACCGGCAGTTTCGTCCTCGCCCAGGCCGGTCTGTTGGAGGGCTATCGTTTGACTCTGCACTGGGAAGCGCTGGACGCCTTCAAGGAAACCTATCCCCGGCTGCAAGCAACACAGGAATTGTTCGAGATCGATCGGCGCCGCATTACGTCGGCTGGCGGCACGGCCTCCATCGACATGATGCTCGACCTCATCGGGCAGGCCCACGGAGCTGACATGGCGATCAAGGTCTCCGAGCAGTTCGTTCTCGGGCGCATACGTCAGCGCAAAGACCACCAGCGCATGCAGATTGCCACGCGCTACGGCATCAATAACAAGAAACTGGTTCAGGTGATTGGCGTCATGGAGCAGCACACCGAGCCGCCGCTGAGCACGCTGGAACTGGCGGAAGGGATTCAGGTGACGCGGCGTCAGCTGGAGAGGCTCTTTCGTCTGCACCTGAACGACACGCCGAGCAACTTCTACCTCGGCCTGCGGCTGGAAAAAGCGAGGCAACTGCTGCGTCAGAGCGACATGAGCGTGCTGGAAGTCAGTATTGCGTGCGGGTTTGAATCGCCATCGTATTTCACCCGCAGTTACAGGGGGAGATTTGTGGTGTGCCCGAGGGAGGACCGAGGGCGTACACGTGAGGTGAAGGCTGTCTGAACCCCAATTATTGTGAATTATAGTCGTGACTATAATTGGGTATAAATGGCGCGGCGTGCTCCTTCCGCCTTCTTCCTCAGGCTCCGGCTCGTTCAGTAGGACCGGCTTCAGCCGGGAATAGGTCCGGTTGAGCACCCTCAGTTTAAGGTGGTGGCGCCTGACGCCTTCCCGGCTAAAGCCGGTCCTACAGTCGGTTTTAACCCCGGTCAACCATCGAGCAAGCGATGGGGTGCAGACCTCTCTACTTAGTCTTCATCAACGCCGAGCACGCCGCCTTGTAAGCCTCATGCTGATATTTGTTCAGCGCTGTCGGCAGCTCAAAGCTGTGCTTCTTCATCTGAGCATTAATCGTCTGAGGCGACAGCAGGATGACGTCACAGTCTTCCAGCAGTTGGAAGACGGTTTCGATTTTGAACGTCGTCGGGCCGCCGGCGAACTCGCCTTTCTTGCTGCGCTTTTTGATCGCGATATGACCGATGCCGTTGTCACGCACGAAGGCCTCGATCTGGCGTGCGAACGCTTTCACGTTGGCGGCCTCATCGTCGTCTTTAAGGGCGATCTTCTTGATTGGCAGTGGAACGTGTTCGAGCGCGCCGGACGCGCGGGTGGCGACAGCGAAGATGGCCTCGCTGCCTTTGATTTCTACGCCGCAGATGTTCATGTGCATACCTTGAGCTCGGGAAGGGCGTCAGGGTAGCGCATTCGGGATCACTCAGACTGCGCGACGGTGTCCAGATACTCCGATCGCTCGTCGCTGGCGCGGGTCAGGCAATCGTTCTGGTCGATGTTGAATTCTTTAGTTCCGGGCTTGGCCGGGAACACTTCAACGGCGCAATCCGCGTCACGCAGTTTTTTCCAGGCTTCCTGAGCCGCCTTGAGTTTGGTGGCGAACTCCTCGGCCTGGGCCTTGTTCGCCCCGAACTGCGTCTGCACCCGCTCAAGCACGTTCTGCACATTCTCGGTCAGCAGCTTCTCCGCTGTGTCGCGGCTGTACACCGAGCACTCTAGGGTCTGTTGGTCCTCTTCGACGCCATCACAAGGATTGGCGGCCGGATTGGCTGCAGCGTGGGCACCTGTCGCGAATAAAGCCAAAGCCAGAAACATGGTTTTCATTGGGACTTCCCGAGTCAGAGATGGATTGGATTCTCGCCCAAGCGCGAGGCAAAGAACAGGTATGAAATGCGGCCGGAAAAAGACCACGTCCCCCCCTTTGTCGTTTCTTGACGCTTTCGGCAATTCCCCTGTCGTTTTTGCACCCGGCTCCTCTGACCCTCAGGCATATGCTGACCCCAAAGCGCCGGCAGACCTTCCGGCCATTAAAGAACTACAGGGGACCGCCTGATGAGCCCAGCCGAATTACACGCCGACAGCATCGTCATTGACGGGTTGATCATTGCCAAATGGAACCGTGAGCTGTTCGAGGACATGCGCAAAGGCGGCCTGACCATGGCCAACTGCACAGTTTCGGTGTGGGAAGGTTTTCAGCAGACCGTCAACAGCATCGCGTCCAGCCAGAAACTGATTCGTGAGAACAGCGACCTGGTGATCCAGGTGCGCAACACCGCTGACATCCGCAAGGCCAAGGAACTGGGCAAGACCGGCATCCTGTTCGGCTTCCAGAATGCCCATGCTTACGAGGATCAGATCGGCTACGTCGAGATCTTCAAGCAGCTGGGCGTGGGCATCGTGCAGATGTGCTACAACACCCAGAATCTGGTGGGCACCGGCTGCTACGAGCGCGACGGCGGCCTGTCGGGCTTCGGTCGTGAAATCGTCGCGGAAATGAACCGCGTCGGCGTCATGTGCGACCTCTCCCATGTGGGCTCGAAGACGTCCGAGGAAGTCATCCTCGAGTCGAAGAAGCCAGTGACTTACTCCCACTGCCTGCCTTCGGGCCTCAAAGAACACCCCCGCAACAAATCCGACGCCGAGCTGAAGTTCATTGCCGATCACGGCGGCTTTGTCGGCGTGACCATGTTCGCGCCGTTTCTGGCCAAGGGCATCGATTCGACCATCGACGATTACGCCGAAGCCATCGAGTACGTGATGAACATCGTCGGCGAAGACGCCATCGGCATCGGCACTGACTTCACCCAGGGTCACGGCCAGGAATTTTTCGAATACCTGACCCACGACAAAGGCTACGCCCGCCGCTTGACCAACTTCGGCAAGATCATCAACCCGCTGGGCATCCGAACCGTCGGCGAATTCCCGAACCTCACCGAAACCCTGCTTAAACGCGGCCACTCCGAGCGCGTGGTGCGCAAGATCATGGGCGAAAACTGGGTACGCATCTTGGGTGACGTCTGGGGCGAATAAGCCGCCAGCCCCACGCGCCGAGCACTGAATTTTTCCTCTCCCCGTCGCGGAGAGGGCATCCACTCGAATTTCCGGAGTTAAGTTTCCATGGCCAAGATCGCCCCGCAATTGCCAATCGAAGTCGACAGCGAGACCGGTGTCTGGACCTCCGACGCCCTGCCGATGCTGTACGTGCCGCGCCATTTCTTCGTCAACAACCACATGGGCATCGAAGAAGTACTGGGCGCCGAAGCGTACGCCGACATCCTCTACAAGGCCGGCTACAAGTCCGCCTGGCACTGGTGCGAGAAAGAAGCCGAATGCCACGGCATCGAAGGCGTCGCGGTGTTCGAGCACTACATGAATCGTCTGTCCCAGCGCGGTTGGGGGCTGTTCAAGATTCAGGACATCGATCTGGAAAAAGGCACCGCCAGCGTCAAGATTGAGCACTCGGCCTTCGTTTACGTCTACGGCAAAGTGGGGCGCAAGGTCGATTACATGTTCACCGGCTGGTTTGCCGGCGCCATGGACCAGGTCCTGGAAGCCAGCGGCAGCAAAATCCGCACCGTGGCCGAGCAGGTTTACGGCGGATCCGAAGAAGGCCACGACGACGGCCTGTTTGTCGTCAAGCCGTTGTAAGTCGAGGTTTCCGTCATGGCTTTCGAAGCGATGTTTCAACCGATTCAGATCGGTAAATTGACCATACGCAACCGCGTATTGAGTACCGCGCACGCCGAGGTCTACGCCACCGACGGCGGTATGACCACCGACCGTTACGTGAAGTACTACGAGGAGAAAGCCAAGGGCGGCATCGGTCTGGCCATTTGCGGCGGCTCGTCCAGCGTGGCCATCGACAGCCCGCAAGGCTGGTGGAAATCGGTCAACCTGGCGACTGACAAGATCATTCCGCACTTCCAGAACCTTGCCGACGCCATGCACAAGCACGGCGCCAAGATCATGATCCAGATTACCCACATGGGCCGTCGCTCCCGCTGGGACGGCGATCATTGGCCGACGCTGCTGTCGCCTTCGGGCATCCGCGAGCCGGTACACCGCGCGACCTGCAAGACCATCGAGCCGGAAGAGATCTGGCGGGTGATCGGCAATTACGCCAGCGCGGCGGCGCGTGCCAAGGCCGGTGGCCTGGACGGCGTCGAGCTGTCGGCAGTGCATCAACACATGATCGATCAGTTCTGGAGCCCTCGGGTCAACAAGCGTACTGACGAGTGGGGCGGCAGCTTCGAAAACCGCATGCGCTTCGGCCTGGAAGTGATCAAGGCTGTGCGCAAGGAAGTCGGCCCTGACTTCTGCGTCGGCCTGCGGATCTGCGGCGACGAATTTCACCCGGACGGCCTCAGCCACGAGGACATGAAGGAGATCGCCAAGTACTACGACCAGACCGGCATGATCGACTTCCTCGGTGTCGTCGGATCAGGATGCGATACCCACAACACCCTGGCCAACGTCATCCCGAACATGAGTTATCCACCGGAGCCATTTCTGCATCTGGCGGCCGGCATCAAGGAAGTGGTCAAGGCGCCTGTGCTCCACGCGCAGAACATCAAGGACCCGAATCAGGCGACGCGCATCCTTGAAGGCGGTTACGTCGACATGGTCGGCATGACCCGCGCGCACATCGCCGACCCGCACCTGATCACCAAGATCAAAATGGGTCAGGTCGACCAGATCCGTCAGTGCGTCGGTGCCAACTATTGCATCGACCGTCAGTACCAGGGCCTGGACGTGCTGTGCATCCAGAACGCCGCAACGTCCCGCGAATACATGGGCGTGCCGCACATCATCGAAAAAACCACCGGCGTGAAGCGCAAAGTGGTGATCGTCGGGGCAGGGCCTGCCGGGATGGAAGCGGCGCGCGTTTCGGCCGAGCGTGGCCACGACGTGACCTTGTTCGAGAAGAAAGACGCCATCGGCGGACAGATCACAACGGCCTCGAAAGCACCGCAGCGCGATCAGATTGCCGGCATCACGCGCTGGTTTCAGCTTGAACTGGCGCGCCTGAAAGTCGATCTGCGTCTGGGCACGGCGGCGGACATCGCGACCATCATGGACCTGCGTCCGGACGTGGTGGTGCTGGCGGTGGGCGGTCATCCGTTCATTGAGCAGAACGAGCATTGGGGCGCCGCTGAAGGCTTGGTGGTCAGCAGCTGGGACATCCTCGACGGCAAAGTCGCGCCGGGCAAGAACGTGCTGGTCTACGACACCATTTGCGAGTTCACCGGCATGTCCACGGCCGACTTTCTGGCGGACAAAGGCTGCCAGGTCGAGATCGTCACAGATGACATCAAGCCGGGCGTGGCCATCGGTGGTACGTCGTTCCCGACTTACTACCGCAGCATGTACCCGAAGGAAGTGATCATGACCGGCGACATGATGCTGGAGAAGGTCTACCGCGAAGGGGACAAGCTGGTCGCGGTGCTGGAGAACGAATACACCGGCGCCAAAGAGGAGCGGGTGGTCGATCAAGTGGTGGTCGAGAACGGCGTTCGTCCTGACGAGGGGCTCTATTACGGGATGAAGGAAGGTTCGCGCAACAAGGGCCAGATCGACATCGACGCCCTGTTTGCGATTCAGCCGCAGCCGTCGTTGAGTCAGCCGGGTGACGGGTATCTGCTGTTCCGCATTGGCGACTGCGTGGCTCAACGCAATACCCATGCGGCGATCTATGACGCACTCAGGCTGTGCAAGGATTTCTAGCGGCCGGCACACAACCCTGTAGGAGTGAGCTTGCTCGCGAAAGCGGCGGGTCTGTCGACATCCATGTTGAATGTCAGTCCGGCTTCGCGAGCAAGCTCACTCCTACAGGAATCGAGTAAGGCATCCCGACCTGCAAGACCCTGAGTCTTTGGGAGCTCCACATGCTAAACACCCTTCTTCCCATCCTGCTCTTCGCTGCCCTGGGCCTTGCGGTCCTTGGCGCGTTGCGGCGGGTGAGCCTGTGGCGCAACGGGCGTGCCGCCAAGGTCGATCTGCTCGGCGGGTTGCTGGCCATGCCCAAGCGCTACATGGTCGATCTGCACCACGTCGTCGCCCGGGACAAATACATCGCCAATACCCACGTGGCTACGGCGGGCGGGGCGGTTGCGTCGATCGTGCTTGCGATTCTGGTTCACGGGTTTGGCTGGCATAACCGGGTCCTCGGCTACGCGCTGTTGCTGATGTCGGCCGTGATGTTCGTGGGCGCAATCTTCATGTACCTGCGTCGTCGCAACCCGCCGAGTCGGTTGTCGAAAGGCCCGTGGATGCGCCTGCCGAAGAGCCTGCTGGCGTTCTCGGGCTCGTTCTTTATCGTCACGTTGCCGGTTGCGGGCGTTCTGCCGGCGAACTTCGGTGGCTGGTTGCTGGCGATCATTCTGGGCATCGGCGTGCTGTGGGGCGTCTGCGAATTGTTCCTCGGCATGACTTGGGGCGGCCCGATGAAACACGCCTTCGCTGGCGCGCTGCACTTGGCCTGGCATCGCCGTCCCGAGCGTTTTGGCGGTGGCCGCTCGACGGGGCTGAAACCCCTCGATCTGAAGGACAGAACCGCGCCGCTGGGCGTGGAGAAACCCAAGGACTTCACCTGGAATCAGCTGCTCGGTTTCGATGCGTGCGTGCAGTGCGGCAAGTGCGAAGCTGCGTGCCCGGCCTTCGCTGCCGGCCAGCCGCTGAACCCGAAAAAACTGATTCAGGACATGGTCGTCGGCCTGGCGGGCGGCACCGATGCAAACTTCGCCGGCAGCCCTTATCCGTCCCTCGACGGCCAGGGCAAGCCTATCGGCGAACATGGCGGCAACCCCCATCAACCCATCGTCAACGGGCTGGTCGACGCCGACACCCTGTGGTCGTGCACGACCTGCCGGGCCTGCGTGGAAGAATGCCCAATGATGATCGAGCACGTTGACGCCATCGTCGACATGCGCCGGCATCTGACCCTCGAAAAAGGCGCCACCCCCAACAAAGGCGCCGAGGTCCTGGAGAACCTCATCGCAACGGACAACCCAGGTGGCTTCGCGCCGGGCGGACGCATGAACTGGGCGGCTGACCTGAACCTTGACGTCATGAGCCACAAGAAAACCGTGGACGTGCTGTTCTGGGTCGGCGATGGCGCGTTCGACATGCGCAATCAGCGCACCTTGCGCGCCTTCGTCAAAGTGCTGAAAGCGGCCAAGGTCGACTTCGCCGTGCTGGGGCTGGAGGAACGCGACAGCGGCGATGTGGCTCGTCGTCTGGGCGATGAAGCAACGTTCCAGACGCTCGCCAGACGCAACATCCAGACGCTGGCGCAGTACGACTTCAAGCGCATCGTCACCTGCGACCCCCACAGCTTTCATGTGCTGAAAAACGAATACGGTGCGTTCGGGGGTCACTACGTCGTACAGCACCACAGCACGTATCTGGCCGAGCTGATAGTCAACGGCGCGTTGAATCTGGGTCAGCACAAAGGCGCCAGCGTCACCTATCACGATCCGTGCTACCTCGGCCGTTACAACGGCGAGTACCAGGCGCCGCGCGATGTGCTGCGTGCGCTGGGCATTGAGGTCAAGGAAATGGTCCGGTCCGGATTCCGCTCACGCTGCTGCGGCGGCGGCGGTGGCGCGCCGATCACCGACATTCCTGGCAAACAACGTATCCCGGACATGCGCATGGATGACATCCGCGAGACGGGCGCCGAGCTGGTGGCTGTGGGTTGTCCACAGTGCACCGCGATGCTTGAAGGCGTGGTCGAGCCACGGCCGATGATCAAGGACATCGCCGAGCTGGTGGCTGAAGCACTGCTTGAAGAAACCGCGCCTGCAAAACCGGCAGCGGCCCGACGTGAACCTGCGGAGGCGCATTGATGAGTGACATTATCCGCCGTGACCCACGTGCCGAATGGATCGCACGTAACCGTTTGCATCCGCTGCACGCGGCCATGCAACCGGCTCAAGCCAGCTGGATGGGGCCCAACGGTGTGCTGCGTAAAAACGTGCATGGCATCGGTTTTATCGGTCCCAACGGCGTCAAACGCATTGATCGAAGCGGTGCGCAACAGGGTGGAGCGGTCAAGCGTTCGGCATCGGTGGACGTGCAATTGCCGCTGCACCTGATTGCCGAGCCCTCTTTCTACATCGCTGTCGTTCCCGACATGGTCGGCGGCCGTCTGAGCAGCCATGACCGCGACTTGCTGGGCTTGGCCCATGGTCTGGCTGGCAACGAGGGCGCCGTCCTGGCGGTGATTTTTGGCGAGCACAAAGAGACGGCGTTCGACACTGCAGGCGTCGATCGTCTGTTGATACTGGAAGGCAGCGCGTTCACTGGTTATTCCCCCGAGCAGCGTGTGCAAGGTTTGCGAGCTGTGGATAACCAGTTCGACCCCCATCACTGGTTGCTGCCCGACAGCAGAAACGGCGGGGGAGAGTTGGGACGCCGCTTTGCGGCCAGTCTGGGTGAGCGACCGTCGACACGAGTGTGGCAAGTCGCTGGTGAACGGTGCATCGGTCGTGCAGGCGCTGGTGCCGAGGATCTGTCGCGTCCCGTGTCCCGGTTGATTCTTGCTCAAGCGGAATGTGCCGAACCCGTCAGTGAGACACGGCATGAAGCGCTGCCGGTAGAGTTATCCACAGCTGTCGCGCGCAGCTTGTCACGAATCGAGGACCTCGGTGCCGTTTCGGTCGACCCGGCACTTATCCCCATGTCTGAAGCTGAGTTCATATTTTCGGGTGGCAACGGGATCAAGGATTGGTCATTGTTTCACCGTACCGCCGTCGCGCTGGGCGCCACCGAAGGCGCATCCCGAGTGGCCGTTGACGATGGCTTCATGACCCGGGATCGTCAGGTCGGTGCATCCGGCACCTGGGTCACCGCCCGGGTATACGTGGCGGTCGGGATCTCCGGTGCGATCCAGCATCTACAGGGCATTGGCGCCTGCGACAAGGTGGTGGCCATCAATCTCGACCCCACCTGCGACATGATCAAGCGCGCGGATCTGTCAGTGATCGGCGAGAGCTCTGCCATTCTCGAAGCGCTGATTGAGGCGGTCGACACCTACCGGAACGGGGAGAAGCGCGATGCAGCCTGAAATGGGTGTCTCTGTGGATAAAGGTGCGCTGCACGTGATCAGCCTCGTCTCCGTTGGCGCGCACCCGACGTCAGGACGGCCGCGTCGGGCTGAGCAGGATGCCCGTGCCGTAGAGCTGGGTTTGCAACTGGCTGGGGATAACTTGCACGTATTACATGCGGGTGACGCCGAAGAACCTGCATTACGTGGCTACCTGGGCATGGGCGTGGACGAGCTTCACGTGCTGGCTCAGCCGCCAGGCGCGGACGCGGTGCCTGGGCTCACGGATTACATTCGCGAGTCGGGCGTGCAGTTGGTGCTGACCGGCAGTCAGACGGAGACGGGTGAAGGTTCCGGCATGCTCCCGTATTTGCTGGCTGAAACGCTAGGCTGGCCGCTCGTGGTGGGCTTGGCGGAGGTCGAGTCCATGAGCAACGGCAGCGCCCAGGTGCTGCAGGCGCTCCCCCGAGGTCAGCGCCGCCGACTCAAGGTCCGGCTGCCGTTTCTCGCGACTGTGGATAACTCGGCACCGAAACCTCGGCAGAGCGCCTACGGCCCGGCGCAGCGCGGCCTGCTGGACGTGGAGGCGATCGAGGTGGTCATCGATGAAGTGTTCACCGGCGCTGAGCTGACGCCCGCGAAACCACGGCCTAAACGTTTGAAGGTCATCAAAGCCAAGAGCGGCGCTGATCGCATGAAGGCCGCAACGGCGAAAGCGAGCGGAGGCGGTGGGCAGGTGCTCAAAGGGGTGACTGCTCAGGAGGGGGCTGCGGCGATTTTGAAATTGTTGGTGGAAGAGGGGGTGGTTCGTTGAACACCGAAAGGCGTCACAATGGCGCCTCTCGGTGTTCACGACTGAGGCGTATCGGGCTGCATTTTTCGACTTCTGGAATCTGCATCTACAATCACAACGTCGAAAACCTGCTCAATAACCTGACGTGGTCCCTGTTTCAAACTCCATGCAAAGAAAACGAGGCACCCAACAAGTAAAGTGAACAAGCCCGAGCCAACGAGGCTCTGCGCAGCCCCCTTCCAGAACCCTGGCCGCGCCATGCGGATGTCGTTGGCGGCTCTTGAAGAGTAAAACGCTGCCAGCTCTTCCGTTTCGGTGCTCAGTGAGGACTCCAGGAAGTTTGTCGCCAGCCGGGTCGCTTGGGTTCGATAGGCTTCAATTTGCGAGCTGCTGTTGCTGATGTCGTGGAACGCAACGAGATCGCAATCTAGCGGATCAGTACCGTTCCTCTCTTTAAACGCGTGGATATACTCGATTTTTTGCCGTTTATACACCGAGTACGCCAGTTGGCCGAGTATGTCGTCCTCATCGTTCACTAACTCGCTGAAGATGTAGTTGTAGCGCTCTTCGATCATGTGAAATCACTCCTGCCGGAGCCTGCGGGAGGCCGATCGGAATGCTTCCCTGATTTCTTCCGTAGTCTTAGGTTTAAAGCTGATAATGCCCAATAATTCTTTGGGCAGAGCGAACGAGGCTCCTTGCTTACGTTTGGATAGCCTGTTGTTCGCCTCGATGACGACTTTGCGTGAGAACGGTGTCCAGTGATGCATGAGTGTGCTCCTTGCCGCCGGTGATTTGCGCTGAGTGTAGCGAGCCGTCCGGGGCATTGATGTCAGACGCTTCCTAAACGTACCGGCCCAAACGTCCATGTGCATATACCCACAATCGCTGTTGATCCGCCTGTGGATAAACTGTTCGGCCATTGCTACAGACCTTGTTCTCTATGGCTTTCAAGCAGGTGGTCAATTTTTGATCGCTCTATCCCGCGGATTCTTATAGGTTTTTTCCACACGCCAGGCCTCGCGGTCCTTGTTCTTACCCACATTCTCTGTGTGCGGGCGTGTGGATAAGATGTTCGTGATCCCCTGTAGGCCACGTAATCCGTGGTCTCTGGAGTGGCGGTCAGATTTTAACCAATAATGCCTCTGGCGCGCCCTTTTGTCTCTCTGGGCATCGTTATCAAGCGTATTCCACGCTTGTCCACAGCGCTGGGCATACTTACGCACATATGCTGTTGGCGCTTCTGTGGATAACATGTTCGCGGTTAGGCTTGAGCCCCTGAATCCGGTAGGTTGAGCAATCTGCTCAAAAAGTGATCAGCCACTTGCGCTGAATACAGTCGGGGCAGTATTCAGTCGCGCGAATATCTCCAAATCTTCAACCCTGATGGCGTTGTAAATCTCCTCATTCGGCAGGCAGGTAGGAGAGTGTCATTGTCCGATTCAGCAAACTCGTATCTACGCCAGCGCCTGCGCAACGACCCCTTCGTTTTGCAATTCGCTCCAGGGGCCGTCTGCAATGACCTCGCCGTTTTTCAACACAATCACACGATCGAAACGGGACAGCGCAGTCATGTCGTGGGTAGCGCACACCAGCCCCCTTTTATGGAAGTGCTCGAACAGAGTGCTCCACACACCCTGGGCGGTCTCCTGATCCAGAGCCGATGTTGGCTCGTCGAACAAGTTGAAATCTCCAGGGCGATTTATCAGCCGGAGCAGTGAAAGTCGCTTTGCTTCGCCTCCGGAAATGTTTACTGCGCCTTCAGCTATTGACCGGTAGGCGGCCAGGTGTGCCACGCCAAGATCGTCAAGGATTCGGGGGAGGTGGTCTGACATGGGTGATCAAAGAGCACAGAGTGTTTGAATGTGCCTTCAAGAAACACTGGGTCTTGAGGACAGTAGCGAACCCGATCCAGATACGTCTGAATGTCGCACCCTCGTAATGTCCTGCCATTTATGGAAAGGGCGTGCCGGAGTGTTTTCAGCGTTCCGGCCATCGTGTCTAAAAGCGTGCTTTTGCCGGCACCACTGGGCCCGATGATCGCAACGGATTGGTCAGGCGTGAAATGCAGCTTACAGTTCGTTACCTGAGCAACTGCGACCAATTCCAGTCTTCATAAAGGTTCAGGTAAAGGTTCTTGCGGTACCTCTACAAGATCCTCCAGTGACAAGATTTTCAGAAGCCTCTGTCTGTCTACCGAAAACTGATCCAGTGCCCGATAGGCCTCTGCCAAAGCGCTGCAATTACTGAGAAACATGCCAGCCAGCGAAAATACGGCGACCAGCTCCCCAACAGACAAGCGTGGAGATAGGGAAGCCTGGTCACTGACGCCCCAGGCAAGCAGCCCGGCCGTGGACAGCCCGATGTACAAAACTTTGATCGAACTGAGAACAGCGCCGGTACTTGCCACTCGTGTTGCCGCGTGTGCGTACTCTGTGTAGCTCTGGCGAAGCGGTTTCATGGCGAGGCCGCAAGCCTGCTCGAGTTTCAGGATTTTGCCTGCCTGCAGGGTTTCGAATAGCTTGGACGACACCCTGTCATCTTCATCATTGACGGCAACCAGATAAGGGCGCCGCCAGCAGATCAGCTGGTGGTAGAGCAAGATGTAGCCGACAGAAACACCCAGCAGGGTGGTGAACATCAGTGCGCCGCCCAAGTAGGCAAAGATGCTCGCGATCAAAGCCAGTTCAATCAGCAGCGGAAACCCTGATGTGATGAAAAAAATCAGAAACTTCTCGTGAGCAGTTATTCCTCGTTCCACGGATTTGATGAGCCCGCCAATCCGAAGGGACGAAAATTGCTCAAACTCTTTGCCCAGTATTTTTTCAGACCATTCGGTGGAGAAGTCTGCCAGTGTTGTCTGCACGAGCTTCACCAGTTGATAAGTCTGAAGCGGGTGCAACACGGACTGCAGCAGCACAGCGCCGCAAAGAATAATCAGTAAATCGCTAAGTGTGAGTGAAGCGACATCTTCTGCGACAGAGAGGTTATCAATAATCTTTCCCAGCAACAGGGCTGGCGCTAGAGTGGACAGCTTCAATAGAACGGTAAGTGCGGTGGCGCTTATGAACAGTCTTTTCCTGGCCCTCAGTGTCTCGGTGATAAAATCGATCATCCGCATAAGTACCTCTGGGAGCACACTGTCGATGAGCGCTTAAAAAGCCTCATCATTTGCTACGAGTGCTGTACTGATAACAGGCGCTGATCGTCATTCACATCGATTGCTGAGGTGAAACTTCTGTTCTTCCTGTAGGCCGCTTCAGTGATGTCGTAGGTCGGTCTGAATAACTCTATGATTTAACTCAGGTTTTTTTGTAGGAGGCAGTGGCTGATAAGTCGAAAAAGCTGCGAACGACCTCCTGTGCCTTTATTCAAAACTTCCGCACAGACACCCAAAACGCAGCGCGGGCAAGCGCGCTCCTACAGCTCGAATGTCTGTAGAAGTGCGGTTGCCCGCGAAGGTGTCAGCTCAAACCCGCCAGGTAAGAACCTACTCGTGATTTACCGCCACCCCCTTCAGATAAGAAGCAGGCTCGGCGCCCATGTTTTCCAGTAATTTGGCGCTGTACCAGTCGATGAAGTTCACCACGCCGAACTCGTACGTTTTCGAATACGGCCCCGGCTGGTAAGCGACGGAGTTAATCCCGCGCTGGTTTTCTTCGGCCAGGCGGCGGTCCTGGTCGTTGGTGGCGTCCCAGACTTCACGCAGGCGAGCGACATCGTAGTCCACGCCCTCGACAGCATCCTTGTGGACGAGCCACTTGGTGGTGACCAGGGTTTCCTGTGCGCTGACCGGCCACACGGTGAACACAATCACGTGGTCGCCCATGCAGTGGTTCCATGAATGGGGAAGGTGCAGGATGCGCATCGAGCCCAGGTCCGGGTTCTGGATGCGCCCCATCAGTTTCTTGCTGCCTTGCTTGCCATCCATCGTCATCGAGACGGTGCCTTTGAGCAGCGGCATGCGCACGATGCGGTTGCGCAGGCCAAAGCTGGCGTGGGCGAACGGAATTTTTTCGGCCTCCCAGGCGGCGGCGGAGGCTGCAACGTGGTCCTTAAATGCCTGGTCGGCGCGTGGGTCGGTGACGTCGTCCCACTCCAGCAAGGTATTCAGCAGCTCGGGATGCGAACCGTTGCAGTGGTAGCACTCGCGGTTGTTCTCCAGCACCAGCTTCCAGTTGGCTTTTTCGACCAGGGTGGTTTGCACCGCCACCTTGGTGTTCTCCATGTCATACGGTTCCATGTAGTGATTCAGCGTCTGCAGAAACGCGTCGATGGCGGGAGGGTTGCTGGCCATGCTGATGAAAATGTAACCCCCCGCCACTTTGCAGTGCACAGGCTTGAGGCCGAACGCCTTCATGTCGAAGTCCGCACCCATCTCGGTGCCCGCGTACAGCAGGCGACCGTCGAGTTCGTACGTCCACTGGTGGTAAGGACAAACCAGCTTGGCGACCTTGCCTTTTTCCTTGGTGCACAGGCGAGAACCGCGGTGGCGGCAGACGTTGTGGAACGCATTGATCGAGCCGTCCGGTCCGCGCACGACCAGGATCGGGTTCTTGCCGATCTGCAGGGTGAGGAAGTTACCTTTGGCCGGCACTTCACAGCTCATGCCTGCGATCAGCCACTCTTTCTGAAAGATTTCCTGCATGTCGATTTCAAACAGCCGCTCATCGCTGTAGAAAGGCTGCGGCAGCGAGTATGTGCGCTCGCGGGTGTGCAGCATCTCGGCAGTCGCCTTGCGCGCAGGTTCCAGCGGATCGCCCAAGCTCAGAGTTGCGGTGACGTCCATCTTTCAAGTCCTCAGGCCGCGCTTTGCGCAGTCTACGAATGTGGCTGATACGGTGGGTGTGTAGCGAAGCGCGCGAGGCGGCAGTGATTTCTGACGCTCAGGCCGATGGATAAAGAATCTGTAATGAATTGATGGCGAGTGTGGAGCCGGGCGCGACCTGAACCTTATCCATGGGCGACATGGCCGAATCCGTTTCCGACGGCGCGGCCCCTATAGACCGGGGCTGGTCGCCATAAGTATGTGAATGTCGCTGATAGGTAAATAGGCGGCTCGCGCGTTACGCAGAATCGCCACCATGAGAGGCCGACCGTCGGCCGTGGAGAGTGAGTATGTCCCAGAGTTTCCTCAGCCCGGTCAACACCCAGACGTGGGCCAACGGCCGCCACCTGGTACGGGTCGTCAAAGTGATCCAGGAAACCTGGGACGTGCGCACGTTCTGCTTCATGGCCGACCAGCCGATTCTGTTCTTCTTCAAGCCCGGCCAGTTCGTCACCCTGGAGCTGGAAATCGACGGCGTGCCAATCATGCGCTCGTACACCATCTCCAGTTCGCCTTCGGTGCCCTATAGCTTTTCTATCACCATCAAGCGTGTGCCCGGCGGCAAGGTGTCAAACTGGCTGCACGACACGCTGCACGAAGGCCAGGAGCTGGCGGTGCACGGGCCGGTGGGTCTGTTCAACGCCATCGATTTCCCGAACCCGAAAATCCTTTACCTCAGCGGCGGGGTCGGCATCACGCCGGTCATGTCCATGGCACGCTGGTACTACGACACCAACGCTAACGTCGACATGGTCTTCGTGCACAGTTCGCGCTCGCCAAAAGACATCATCTACCACCGCGAGTTGGAGCAGATGGCGTCGCGAATCAATAATTTCGCCCTGCACATCGTCTGTGAAAAGCACGGGTTGGGTGAGCCGTGGGCAGGTTATCGCGGTTATCTGAACCAGAAGATGCTCGAACTGATGGCCCCGGATTTCATGGAGCGGGAGGTGTTCTGCTGCGGGCCGACGCCGTACATGAGTGCGGTCAAGCGGTTGCTTGAAGCCAACGGTTTCAACATGGCGCAGTACCATGAAGAATCCTTTGGCGCGACGCCACCGGAAGCCCGCGCTGACGCCGTGGAGCATGCCGAACAGGCCGCCGATGCGCCGGATCTGGATGTCGCTGAATTGAATCAGGTTGAATTCACCGACACCGGCAAGAGTATCCGCGTCGCGCCGGGCGAAACCGTCCATGCGGCGGCTGCCAAGCTTGGCCTGATGATTCCCAAGGCATGCGGCATGGGCATCTGCGGTACGTGCAAGGTGATGAAGCTAAGCGGGGAGGTCGAGATGGAACACAACGGCGGCATCACCGATGACGACGTGGACGAAGGCTACATCCTGGCGTGCTGCAGCGTGCCGAAGGGGGATGTCCGGATTGAGTATTGAGGCCTGACGCCGTCCTCAAACGCTCTCCGCGGCCTAAAGAGCCGACTCGGTGTGGAGTCGGCGCTTTAACGTCGGTTAAACCTTGAAGCGCGCAACCATCCCGTTCAAATCCACGGCCAGGCGCGACAGCTCGTTGCTGGCAGCACTGGTCTGATTCGCGCCGGTGGCCGACTGGGTCGACAGGTCGCGGATGTTGACCAGGTTGCGGTCCACTTCCCGAGCGACCTGGGCCTGCTCTTCCGCCGCGCTGGCGATCACCAGGTTGCGTTCATTGATTTCCACAACGGCGCTATTAATGGTGTCCAGAGCCAAGCCTGCGCCTTTGGCGATGTTCAGGGTGGACTCGGCGCGTTCAGTGCTGCTGCGCATGGAGTTCACAGCCTGCTCGGTACCGCCCTGAATGCTGCCGATCATCCGCTCGATTTCGCTGGTCGACTGCTGGGTGCGGTGGGCGAGGGCGCGGACTTCGTCGGCAACCACAGCAAACCCGCGACCCGCTTCACCCGCACGGGCCGCTTCGATGGCGGCGTTGAGGGCCAGCAGGTTGGTCTGGTCCGCCAGACCGCGGATCACATCCAGCACCTTGCCAATGTCGCGGGACTCGTCCGCCAGATTGCCGATCAAGGCGGACGTGCTTTGCACGTCGGTGCTCATGCGTTCGATGGCGGTGACGGTTTCCTGCACCAGATCACGGCCATCGCTGGCGGACGTCGTAGCGTTCTTCGACGCTTCCGAGGTGCTCACAGCGTTGCGTGCGACTTCTTCCACGGCGCTGGTCATTTGGTTGACCGCAGTGGCGGCCTGTTCGATTTCGTCGTTTTGCTGGGACAGGCCGCGCGCGCTTTCGTCGGTGACAGCGTTCAGCTCTTCGGCGGCCGAAGCGAGCTGGGTCGCCGAACCGGAAATACGCTGCAGGGTGTCGCGCAGCTTGGACTGCATCTTCAGCATCGCGGCCAGCAAACGGCCTGCTTCGTCGGTTCCGTCCACGTTGATGGTGCGCGTCAGATCGCCTTCGGCAATGTCTTCAGCGGCGTTCAGTGCCGAAGCGATAGGTCGGGTGATGCTGTTGGTCAGCAACCAGGCGAACAACACGGTCAGCACAGTGGCAATGATCAGCAGCGTGACGACCATCGTGAACGCGGTCGAATACTGTTGAGTGGCCGTCGCACTGGCTTCATTGACCTGTTGGGTATTCATCTCAATCAGCTTGGCGAGCACCACGTTCATCTGGTCTGAATTGGTCTGCAGATCGGCGCTGAGCAAACGGGTCAGCTCGGTCATGTCGTTGGCCTGACTCAGCGTCTTCATACGGCTTTCAAGCTGGCGGTAGTCGTTGAGCAACTTGACGTACTGGTCGTAGGCCGACTGCTCTTCGGGCGCGGAAATCATCTTGGCGTAGATTGTCCGGGCGTCGTCGATCTGCTTGTTGCGCATGGCAAACAATTCAGTGGTTTTCTGCAGCGTGTCGGGGTCGCGGTTCAGCATTAGGCGATAGGACAGAACACGCAGGCGAATGCTGCCTTCGGTCAATTTATCCAGCGCCTTGATGCTCGGCATGCTTTTGGTGGCCATGGCGACGTTGGCGTTGTTGATTTTGTTCATTTGCGAGAGAGCGAACACGCCCAGAATCAGCATCAGGAGGCCGATGACGGCAAATCCAAGAAAAGCGCGGGGCGCTATATTCAAATTACGTAGGGACATTACGGTTCCAGAGAGGCCGCGATCCATGCGAGGCGAAAGTGAGAAGGGACAGAGATGCACCGTTTATCGGTCGTCTTTACGGGGACTTGATGCCGTTCCTCTGCGCTGCGCGGTTATGTCGCAGTCGATGACCTGACGAGCAGCAGGAACAAGATCGCGAAAATGGAGTCAATCAGGGCCGCTATGCGTTTGCGGAATAGAGTTGTGGAGATGCTTGTTGGTCGGTGTAGTGGCATGAATGCCCTGATTTCACTGGTAGCTAAAGTGACTTTTCTTTATCGTACGCGCCCTTTGAAATTTGCCTGAGATATCAAAATGTTGGAAGCATCCCTAAGCCAGTTGGAAAAGCTCGTCAGTGACCTGGTACAGCACAATCAGGAGCTGCAGAACACGAACGCACAACTCGCCGAAGAGTTGAAACAAGCCAGGGATGACAACGACAGTCTGCAGTTGAGCCTGATGGAGCAGGAAGAGAAACAGGGTGCAACGGCTGCGCGTATTCAGGCGTTGGTCGATCGCGCCACCAGCGTCAGCGCGGTTGACGCATGATCACCGATCAGGACGGCGCCAAGGTTATTTCCATCCTTGGCAACGACTACACGATCAAGGCACCTGCCGGCCAAGAGCAGACTTTGATGGACGCTGTGTCGATGCTGAAATCGGCACTGTTCGAAACCAAGCGCAGTTACCCGACGCTGATCGGCGACCGCTTGCTGGTGCTGGCGGCGTTGAACCTGTGTTCAAAGCAGATCGAACTCAAGCAACAACATGCCGAAGCGCTGAGCCGTTATGAAGACAAGGTCAGCGCGACGGTCGAGGTGATCGAGAAGGTGATTGCTCAGGGGTGAGGCGCCGGTGCAGCCCATCCGCTGACTGCTGATGGGCTGCAACCTGCCGGTGACGGGCCAGCTGTTTTCAGCTTCCCATCACCAGCCTGATATCCGCTGCCAGCTCCCTTACGCGGGCTTCTTCGGTGTCCCACGAACACATGAAGCGCGCGCCACCGACGCCGATGAAGGTGTAGAAGCGCCAGCCTCGTGCGGTCAGCGCAGCAATGGCCGCTTCCGATAATTGCAGGAAAACGCCGTTGGCCTGCACGGGGAACATCAATTCCACCCCGGGAATATCCTTGACCAGATCCGCCAGCAACTGCGCGCAGCTATTCGCGTGGCGTGCGTGCTTGAGCCAGGCGTCGTTTTCCAGCAAACCTACCCACGGTGCCGACAGAAAACGCATCTTCGAGGCGAGTTGCCCGGCCTGTTTGCAGCGGTAGTCGAAGTCTTCGGCGAGCTTGTGATTGAAGAACAGGATCGCCTCGCCCACTGCCATGCCGTTTTTGGTGCCGCCGAAGCACAGCACATCAACGCCGGCTTTCCAGGTCAGCTCCGCAGGCGAGCAACCCAGAAACGCGCAGGCATTGGCGAAGCGGGCACCGTCCATGTGCAGGTTCAGGCCCAGCTCCTTGCAGGTCTCGCTGATGGCTTCGAGCTCTTGCGGCTGATACACGCTGCCCACTTCCGTGGCTTGGGTCAGCGTGACCACTCGGGGTTTCGGATAATGGATGTCGGCGCGTTTGAGCGCGACTTCACGAATGGACGCGGGTGTCAGCTTGCCGTTCTCGCTGCGTGCGGTCAGCAGTTTGGAGCCGTTGGAGAAGAACTCCGGCGCGCCGCATTCGTCCGTTTCGACGTGAGCCGTTTCCGAGCAAATGACGCTGTGGTAACTCTGGCAGAGGGATGACAGCGCCAGGGAGTTGGCCGCTGTGCCGTTGAAGGCGAAGAACACCTCGCAGTCTGTTTCGAACAACTGACGGAATTGATCGGCCGCGCGCGCTGTCCACTGGTCGTCGCCATAGGCACGCTGGTGCCCGTGGTTGGCTTGATCCATGGCCGCCCACGCCTCCGGGCAGATTCCCGAATAGTTGTCGCTGGCAAACTGCTGGCTTTGGTCTGACATGGCCGGTTCCCTGTAATCGAAGCCTGCGACTGTAACCAAAGTTGATCGGTTTGGTCATGCATTCTTGCGTCGGAAAATTCAGCCAGGCAGCGAAGCAATATGACCGAAACGAAATCAATGACCTTACCCGCGCGTGATCGCGCGCTGGACCTGCTCAAGTGGCTGGCGATGCTGAGCATGGTGATGGACCACCTGCGCTATGTCGGCTGGCACGCCAATTGGCTGTACGTACCGGGGCGCCTGGCATTCCCTTGGTTCTGCCTGGCGATCGCGGTGAACGTCGTGCGCACTGGCCGGCGCGAAGTGGATTCGTCGATCAAGTGGAAATATCTGGCCTGGCTGGCCGTGTTTTCTGTGATCGCGGAGCTGCCCTATCGGATTTACATGGCGGGTGAGGTCACGACGCTCAATGTATTGCCGACGCTGGCGCTGGGTTTGCTGGTTGCGCAGGGCGGGATGAGTCGGTCATGGCCTGCGCGGCTGCTGGGGATCGCTGCCCTGGTTATCGGTGCGCTGTTTGGACCGCAGTTGATGTTCGGCATGTATGGGGTGTTGCTGCCGCTGGCGTTTGTGCTCGTGTTGCGGACCTCGTTATGGCTGGCGATTGTGCCGGGGATTGTCTGCTTGTTGAGCAACGAGTGGCCGAAAATCATTGATGGCATGCTGTGGGGCGACCCGATTTCCATCGGCGCCCTGACGGCCTGTCTGCTGGCACCGCTGTTGGGGTTAGCGATTGTTCGCGGGCGCCCGGCATTCGGGGTGTGGCCGATGCGGCGGTGGGCGTACCTGATTTATCCGGTGCATTTTTTGCTGCTCTTCGGGCTGCGGCAGATCATCGAATGACGGTGGTTTGGAGGACATTTACGCAGCGTGTGCGCCCTTGGTTTCGCGTCGCGACCTCGGACGCCTTCCCGGCTAAAGCCGGTCCTACTGTCGAAACTCGGTGTGTTAGTGGGACCGGGAAGAGGCCCGTGTGAGCACCATCAGTTTCTCGGTGTCGCTCTAGACAAACCGCCGTCACCGCCCGTATCTTCCGCCTCAGGCCACCGCAGTGGCCAGCGTCGCTCGGACGGTTCCGGGCGCTTACGTCTTCAGAGGTTTCCATGGCAGACCAAGGTTCGCCGCGCCGCTTTGCGCGCATCGATCGACTCCCCCCTTACGTGTTCAACATCACCGCCGAGCTGAAAATGGCTGCGCGTCGTCGTGGTGAGGACATCATCGACCTGAGCATGGGCAACCCCGATGGGGCAACGCCGCCGCACATTGTCGAGAAACTGGTCACCGTCGCCCAACGTGAAGACACTCACGGCTACTCGACTTCGCGTGGCATCCCGCGTCTGCGTCGGGCGATTTCCAGCTGGTATAAAAAACGCTACGACGTCGACATCGATCCAGAAGATGAAGCCATCGTCACCATCGGCTCCAAGGAAGGCCTGGCGCACTTGATGCTCGCCACGCTGGATCAGGGCGACACCGTCCTGGTGCCGAACCCCAGTTACCCGATTCACATCTACGGCGCCGTGATCGCCGGCGCCCAGGTGCGCTCCGTGCCGCTGGTGCCGGGCGTGGACTTCTTCGCCGAGCTGGAGAAAGCCATTCGCGGCTCGATCCCCAAACCGAAGATGATGATTCTGGGTTTCCCATCCAATCCGACCGCTCAATGCGTCGAGCTGGATTTTTTCGAGCGCGTCGTTGCCCTTGCCAAACAGTACGACGTGCTGGTGGTTCACGACCTGGCCTACGCCGACATCGTTTATGACGGCTGGAAAGCCCCGTCGATCATGCAGGTCCCAGGCGCCAAGGGCATTGCGGTGGAGTTTTTCACCCTGTCCAAGAGCTACAACATGGCCGGCTGGCGCATCGGCTT
This sequence comes from Pseudomonas sp. W2Oct36, assembly GCF_041060465.1. Lineage (NCBI taxonomy): Bacteria > Pseudomonadati > Pseudomonadota > Gammaproteobacteria > Pseudomonadales > Pseudomonadaceae > Pseudomonas > Pseudomonas sp. W2Oct36. The sequence continues at coordinate 125,012 of NZ_JAUERW010000010.1, read as the reverse complement.
CATGGTCGGCAATCCCGAGCTGGTCAATGCACTGGCGCGGATCAAGAGCTACCACGATTACGGCACGTTCACGCCGCTGCAAGTCGCCGCCATCGCTGCGCTGGAAGGCGATCAACAGTGCGTGCTCGACATCGCCGAGCAGTACCGCCAGCGTCGTAACGTGCTGGTCAAAGGCCTGCACGAACTGGGCTGGATGGTCGAAAACCCGAAAGCGTCGATGTACGTCTGGGCCAAGATTCCAGAGGCTTATGCGCACCTCGGGTCACTTGAGTTCGCGAAGAAACTGCTGGCCGAAGCCAAAGTCTGCGTGTCGCCTGGCGTCGGTTTTGGTGAATATGGCGACGACCATGTGCGCTTTGCGCTTATCGAGAATCAGGACCGCATCCGTCAGGCTATACGCGGTATTCGCGGGATGTTCAGGGCGGATGGACTGCTGCCTGCGAAGTTACTCTGATTCAATTATCAAACTCTCCCTTGCAGTAGCAGGGGAGAGCTTAGGTTTTGCAAGCGTTTACAATTCATCGGTGACTCGTCGATCCTGTGAGGGCGGACGAAATGACACTCGCGGTTTGTTCTGATCCTCCACGGCCTCAACCAGAAGCTCAACCGTTGCCTCGTCTGCGAGCTCATCAAAAACAACATTTTTATTGAAGACTTTGAACGTGTTCAAAAAGTCAATGCGAATGTAGTCGTTGGCCTGAACCTTAAAGTAATAACCGTTGGTGATGAGATCCAGCGCTGGATCTGTTTTTTTGGTTATCTTTTCCTGGCCTCCGGGTGTGGTGGCGTAGAATCCTACAGCGACTTCCTGCATATCCGTGTCGTAGTCGAACACTCTGTATAAGACCACTTGATCGCCTCCAGAGGGTATCCAGCGGTACCAGTCACCGGGATAAACATAGAACATTGCTTCATTGATTGGAATGGGTCCCGCTGTTAGCTTTATATACTGTTTTTCAACGTTATTTGTGTCAGTCATGTCGTCAGTCCTTTTTAGCTTGGATGAGTATTAGGTTTACATGCGCTCAATAACTCTTAAGTTTGGGGTTCAGGCTTGCTGGGATCGTCAAGTAGTAATGCTCAGGGCTGAAGCCACTTATCCCAAATCAACTGCACTTTCAATTTAGGCTCATGCGCCATGCACGTCTACTGTCAGAAATGACAGGTGATGCCGCCGTGGTTCGTAAAAGAGAGTGGATTTGCGATGCTCCAGATGTATTGTCGAGCGTTGCCAAAACGGTCCGATTGCGACACTCGGTCTACCTGCTTCGGACTGGACGGGCTCACTGCGCAAAACACTGAATATCGTTACTTATTTGCCGAGCTCATGACGGGACCTCGGCGCATCCGGCAGCGACATATGCTTGAGGATCGGCGATGAGGCTGATTCGGGACGAGTGGTTATGCCGTATACGACCGACAACTCATTGGAACCGCTCTCCACGTAATAATCACCGGGCGCGGCACATCGAGTTGCTTCGGCTTCCGTGACTGTTTTCGAGTAACTACGTCCCTCAACAGTACGGATGTTCACCGATATTTGGCGGTCTGCAGACAGTCTCAACGTTCTGTCCATCACAATGTCTTCTTCAGAGGGACTTACGTAAAAAGTCGAGCCTTTTGGAAGATACAGCGCAAGGTCGGATTCGACGGACTGCGGTGCCGCGATGGGCGGTAGTTCCCATAAGTAGATATCGGCGACCACTTCTGCGTCCGGATAGGAAATGATCTTGAGAATGACCGAATAGTACCCGCCGTCCTGATGAACGATGTCTTGGGGGGTCGCATAAAGCCTGGCATCGCCTACTGCGACTGTGGCCGAAAGAACTTCGTCCGAATCCTCGACGTAGACGGCAATCAGCGCCTCAGCTGAGTTCAGTTCGCGAATAATCCTCAGCTTGACCGAGCCTTCTATATCCACCGTATGGAACACGCCTTGAGTCAGAAAGAGCAGCGGCTCAGTAGCAGGCCCCTGCCGACTGACGTGTTTCCCCCTCAGGCTTTTCCACAACTGGGGAGTTAGCGTATGCGACCTTGCGATTGTGCCCATGATCATTCCCTTGATTGAGTAGCTGGCATTCCGTGGGCCCAAAAGTAAGCCTGTCATCGCTATTTGAATACTGTCAGTTTTGACAGTCCCCGTGCCCATTGGTCTGAGGCGTTGTGGCGTGCCGAGGATTCGCGGCTTGCTCAGGACCGGCAGTCTGCTGCGCGCAGAGCCGCGCAAATCTCGCTCCCCGTTGACCCATGTCGTAAACGCGCCTTTGTGTGGCGTGCGTAGGCATCTGGGCTGTCAGCGTCAGCCATACCATCGTGGCCAAAGGGCAGTTCAAGGCCCTGTCGATCATTCAGGCGCCGCGCCGCCGCTGGGAGAACCGCGATGTTCAGCAAGCAAGACCAGATTCAGGGGTATGACGATGCACTGTTGGCCGCGATCAGTGCCGAGGAGCAGCGTCAGGAAGACCACATCGAGCTGATCGCCTCGGAGAACTACACCAGCAAGCGCGTGATGCAGGCTCAGGGCAGCGGCCTGACCAACAAATACGCCGAGGGTTATCCCGGCAAACGTTATTACGGCGGCTGCGAGCACGTCGATAAGGTCGAGCAACTGGCGATCGATCGCGCCAAGCTCCTGTTCGGCGCCGATTACGCCAACGTCCAGCCGCATTCCGGTTCGTCGGCCAACAGCGCGGTTTACCTGGCGCTGCTGCAAGCGGGTGACACCTTGCTGGGCATGAGTCTGGCCCATGGCGGTCACCTGACCCACGGCGCCAAAGTGTCGTCCTCGGGCAAGCTGTACAACGCCGTTCAATACGGCATCGACGTTGCCACCGGCCTGATCGATTACGACGAAGTCGAGCGACTGGCCGTCGAGCACAAACCGAAGATGATCGTTGCCGGTTTCTCGGCCTACTCCAAAACCCTGGATTTCCCGCGCTTCCGTCAGATCGCCGACAAAGTGGGCGCGCTGCTGTTCGTCGACATGGCCCACGTCGCCGGTCTGGTCGCTGCCGGTTTGTATCCGAACCCGCTGCCGTACGCCGATGTGGTCACCACCACCACCCACAAAACCCTGCGCGGTCCACGTGGCGGTTTGATCCTGGCCAAAGCCAACGAAGAGATCGAGAAGAAGCTTAATTCCGCCGTGTTCCCGGGCGCACAGGGTGGCCCATTGATGCACGTGATTGCCGGCAAAGCCGTCTGCTTCAAAGAAGCCATGGAGCCGGGTTTCAAAGCCTATCAACAGCAAGTGATCGACAACGCCCAGGCCATGGCGCAGGTGTTCATTGATCGCGGTTACGACGTCGTTTCGGGCGGGACCGATAACCATCTGTTCCTCGTCAGCCTGATCCGTCAGGGCCTGACCGGGAAGGACGCTGACGCGGCATTGGGTCGCTCGCACATCACCGTCAACAAGAACGCCGTGCCGAACGATCCGCAATCGCCGTTCGTGACGTCGGGCCTGCGCATCGGCACCCCCGCCGTGACCACGCGCGGTTTCAAAGTTACCCAGTGCATCACGCTGGCCGGCTGGATCTGCGACATCCTCGACAACCTCGGCGACGCCGATGTCGAGGCCAACGTTGCCGAGCAGGTCTCCGCGCTGTGCGCCGATTTCCCGGTTTACCGCTGAGTCAGGAGTCGCACCATGCAGCATTACTCGGGCTTCGGCCTCTTCAAACACTCCCTCAGCCACCACGAAAACTGGCAGCGCATGTGGCGCACGCCGACCCCGAAAAAGGTCTACGACGTCGTGATTGTGGGCGGCGGCGGCCATGGTCTGGCAACGGCCTATTACCTGGCCAAAGAGCACGGCATCACCAACGTGGCTGTGGTCGAAAAAGGCTGGTTGGGCGGCGGTAACACCGCGCGCAACACCACCATCGTGCGTTCCAACTACCTGTGGGACGAATCCGCGCACTTGTACGAACACGCGATGAAACTGTGGGAAGGTCTGTCCCAGGACATCAACTACAACGTCATGTTCTCCCAGCGCGGCGTGTACAACCTGTGCCACACCCTGCAGGACATGCGTGATTCCGAGCGCCGCGTCAGCGCCAACCGCTTGAACGGCGTCGATGGCGAGCTGCTCAACGGCAAGCAAGTGGCTGAAGAAATTCCGTACCTCGACTGCTCGAAAAACACCCGCTACCCGATCATCGGCGCCACCGTGCAACGTCGCGGCGGTGTGGCGCGTCATGACGCCGTGGCCTGGGGCTATGCCCGTGCCGCCGATGCGTTGGGCGTGGACCTGATTCAACAGACCGAAGTGACCGGCTTCCGCAAAGAAAACGGCGTGTGCATCGGCGTTGAAACCAACAAGGGCTTCATCGGCGCCAAGCGCGTCGGCGTGGTGACGGCCGGCAATTCCGGCCACATGGCCAAGCTCGCCGGTTTCCGTCTGCCGGTGGAATCCCATCCGCTGCAAGCGCTCGTATCGGAGCCGATCAAACCCATCATCGACAGCGTGATCATGTCCAACGCCGTACACGGTTATATCAGCCAGTCCGACAAGGGCGATCTGGTGATCGGTGCCGGTATTGACAGCTGGATCGGCTACGGCCAGCGCGGCTCGTACCCGGTGATCGAGCACACCATTCAGGCCATCGTCGAGATGTTCCCGGTGCTGTCGCGGGTGCGCATGAACCGCCAGTGGGGCGGCATCGTCGACACCACGCCGGACGCCTGCCCGATTATTTCCAAGACGCCTGTGCCGAACATGTTCTTCAACTGCGGTTGGGGCACCGGTGGCTTCAAGGCGACGCCGGGCTCGGGCAACGTGTTTGCTGCAAGCCTGGCGAAAGGCGAAATGCACCCGCTGGCCAAACCCTTCTCAATCGACCGGTTCCACAACGGCGCATTGATCGATGAACACGGCGCTGCAGCCGTAGCCCACTAACAGAGGACTTTCCCATGTTGCACATCTTCTGTCCTCACTGTGGCGAACTGCGCTCCGAAGAGGAATTCCACGTCTCCGGTCAGGCCCATATCCCGCGTCCGCTGGACCCAGTGGCCTGCACCGACGAAGAGTGGGGCGATTACATGTTCTTCCGCGACAACCCGCGCGGCCTGCACCACGAGTTGTGGATTCACGCAGCGGGCTGCCGGCAGTACTTCAACACCACGCGTGACACCGTGACCTACGAAATTCTCGAAACCTATCCGATCGGCACGCAGCCTCAGTTCGTCAACCCTGCGCCTGCGATCAGAAAGGGGGATCAGCTATGAGCCAGTCCAATCGCCTGCCCAACGGCGGCCGCATCGATCGCAGCAAAGTCCTGAATTTCAACTTCAACGGCCAGACCTACCAGGGCTTTGAAGGCGATACCCTGGCCGCCGCCTTGCTGGCCAACGGTGTCGACATCATCGGCCGCAGCTTCAAGTACTCGCGGCCCCGCGGCATCTTTGCGGCAGGTTCCGAAGAGCCGAACGCGGTGCTGCAGATCGGCGCCACCGAAGCCACGCAGATTCCCAACGTGCGCGCCACGCAACAGGCGCTTTACTCGGGCCTTGTCGCGACCAGCACCAACGGCTGGCCGAGCGTGAACACCGACATGATGGGCATTCTCGGCAAGGTCGGCGGCAAGCTGATGCCGCCGGGTTTCTACTACAAAACCTTCATGTACCCGCAGTCGTTCTGGATGACCTACGAGAAGTACATCCGCAAAGCGGCGGGCCTGGGGCGTTCGCCGACTGAGCTCGATCCGGACACCTACGACAACATGAACCAGCACTGCGACGTGCTGGTAGTCGGCGCCGGCCCTGCAGGTCTGGCCGCTGCACTGGCGGCTGCGCGCAGCGGTGCTCGGGTCATCCTGGCGGACGAGCAGGAAGAATTCGGCGGCAGCCTGTTGGACAGCCGCGAAAGTCTGGACGGCAAACCGGCAGCGGAATGGGTAGCGATGGTGGTGGCCGAACTCAAAGGCCTGCCCAACGTCACCCTGCTGCCGCGCGCCACGGTGAACGGCTATCACGATCACAATTTCCTGACCATTCACGAGCGGCTGACTGATCACCTCGGCGACCGCGCGCCAATCGGCCAGGTACGTCAGCGTATGCACCGGGTTCGCGCCCAGCGCGTGGTGCTGGCGACCGGCACCCACGAGCGTCCACTGGTTTACGGCAACAACGACGTACCGGGCAACATGCTGGCTGGCGCCGTTTCTACTTACGTGCGCCGTTATGGCGTGGCGCCGGGCAAGAAACTGGTGCTGTCGACCAACAACGATTACGCCTATCGCGTGGCGCTGGACTGGCTCGACGCTGGCCTGCACGTGGTGGCCGTCGCCGATGCGCGTCACAACCCGCGCGGTGCGTTGGTGGAAGAGGCCCGCGCCAAAGGCATTCGGATCCTGACCGGCAGCGCCGTGGTGGAAGCCCGTGGCAGCAAGCGCGTCAGTGCCGCCCGCGTGGCTGCCATCGATGTCAAAGCCCACAAAGTGGCCAGCCCTGGTGAATGGCTCGACTGCGATCTGGTGGCCAGCTCCGGGGGTTACAGCCCGATCGTTCACCTGGCTTCGCACCTCGGTGGCAAGCCGGTCTGGCGCGAAGACATCCTCGGTTTCGTGCCGGGCGAAGCGCCGCAGAAACGTGTCTGCGTCGGCGGTGTAAATGGCGTTTACGCGCTCGGCGACTCGCTGGCCGACGGTTTTGAAGGGGGTGTTCGTGCCGCCAGTGAAGCCGGTTTCAAACCGGTCGAAGGCGTACTGCCGAAAGCGCTGAGCCGTGTGGAAGAACCAACACTGGCGCTGTTTCAGGTACCGCACGAAAAGGGCACTGCGCGGGCGCCGAAGCAATTCGTCGACCTGCAGAATGACGTCACTGCAGCGGCCATCGAGCTGGCGACCCGCGAGGGTTTCGAGTCCGTCGAGCACGTCAAACGCTACACCGCGCTGGGTTTCGGTACCGACCAGGGCAAGCTCGGCAACGTCAACGGCCTGGCGATTGCCGCCCGTTCGCTGAACGTGTCGATCCCGGAAATGGGCACCACTATGTTCCGTCCGAACTATACGCCGGTGACCTTCGGCGCCATCGCAGGCCGTCACTGCGGTCACGTCTTCGAGCCTGTGCGCTTCACCGCGCTGCACGCCTGGCACGTCAAGAACGGCGCCGAATTCGAAGACGTCGGGCAGTGGAAGCGTCCGTGGTATTTCCCGAAAACCGGTGAGGACATCCACGCCGCCGTGCGCCGCGAATGCAAGGCCGTGCGCGACAGCGTCGGTCTGCTGGACGCATCGACGCTGGGCAAGATCGACATTCAAGGCCCGGATGCGCGGGAATTTCTGAACCGGATCTACACCAACGCCTGGACCAAACTGGACGTGGGCAAGGCCCGTTACGGCCTGATGTGCAAGGAAGACGGCATGGTCTTCGACGATGGCGTGACCGCCTGCATCGCCGATAACCACTTCATCATGACCACCACGACCGGTGGCGCCGCACGCGTGCTGCAGTGGCTGGAAATCTATCAACAGACTGAATGGCCGGACCTGAAGGTGTACTTCACCTCCGTCACCGATCACTACGCGACCCTGACCCTGTCCGGGCCGAACAGCCGCAAGCTGCTCAGCGAAGTGACCGACATCGACCTGGGCCGTGAAGCGTTTCCGTTCATGACCTGGAAAGAGGGGCTGGTGGCCGGTGTGCCGGCGCGAGTGTTCCGGATTTCGTTTACCGGTGAGCTTTCCTACGAAGTGAACATCCAGGCCGACTACGCCATGGGCGTTCTGGAAAAAATCGCCGAAGCCGGCAAACAGTACAACCTGACCCCGTACGGCACTGAAACCATGCACGTCCTGCGCGCCGAAAAGGGCTTCATCATCGTCGGCCAGGACACCGACGGTTCGATGACCCCGGACGATTTGAATATGGGCTGGTGTGTCGGCCGCACCAAGCCGTTCTCGTGGATTGGCCAGCGCGGCATGAATCGAGAGGACTGCGTGCGGGAAGATCGCAAGCAACTTGTCGGTCTGAAGCCGGTTGATCCGACTCAGTGGCTGCCGGAAGGCGCGCAACTGGTGTTCGATCCGAAGCAGTCGATTCCGATGAAGATGGTGGGCCACGTGACGTCGAGTTATGCGGCGAACTCGCTGGGTTACTCGTTTGCCATGGGTGTGGTGAAGGGCGGGCTGAAGCGCATGGGCGAGCGGGTATTTGCGCCACTGGCGGATGGGTCGGTGATCGAGGCGGAGATCGTGTCCTCGGTGTTCTTTGATCCGAAGGGTGATCAGCAGAACGTGGAGTAAGTCTTGGCTTGCTGACATCCCTGTGGGAGTGAGCTTGCTCGCGATGGCGTGAGATCAGGCATACATCTGGTGACTGACACACCGCGATCGCGAGCAAGCTCACTCCTACGGGAACGTGTTCACTGAAACAACAGAATTCAACACAGGTGCTCTATGACCACAGCCAACGTTTACCAACAGCGGCCAGCGACCGACGCCAAAGCCGAGTCGCCGCTGTTTCATGCTGACCTGCAGAGCCTGATCGGCAAAGGCCGCAGCAATCCGGGCGTCGTGCTGCGGGAGAAAAAACTGCTCGGCCATCTGACCATTCGCGGCAACGGGCACGACCCGGCGTTCGCGGCGGGCGTGCACAAGGCGCTGGGCATGGAACTGCCGGGCGCGCTGGCGCTGGTCTCAAGCGGCGATAGCTCGATCCAGTGGCTTGGCCCGGATGAGTGGCTGCTGATCGTCCCGACCGGTGAAGAGTTCGCCGTCGAGCAGACGCTGCGCGAAGCGCTCGCCGGTTTACACATCGCTGTCGTCAACGTCAGCGGCGGGCAATCGCTGCTGGAACTGACCGGCCCGAAGGTCCGCGAAGTGCTGATGAAATCCACCAGCTACGACGTACACCCGAACAATTTCCCGGTCGGCAAGGCCATCGGCACGGTATTCGCCAAATCGCAACTGGTGATCCGCCGTACCGGCGAAGAGGCCTGGGAACTGGTCATCCGCCGAAGCTTCGCCGATTACTGGTGGATGTGGCTGCAGGATGCGAGTGCGGAGTATGGTTTGAGCGTCGCTGCCTGATCCCGGATTGACCACACGATCAAGGAATACCTATGAGCCGCGCCCCCGATACCTGGATTCTGACCGCCGACTGCCCCAGCGTGCTGGGCACGGTGGACGCGGTGACGCGTTATCTCTTCGAGCAGGGCTGCTACGTCACCGAGCACCATTCGTTCGATGACCGTCTGTCCAGTCGCTTCTTCATTCGTGTCGAATTCCGTCAACCGGACGGGTTTGACGAAGCGTCTTTCCGTGCAGGCCTCGCCGAGCGCGGCGAATCCTTCGGCATGATCTTCGAGCTCACCGCCCCGAACTATCGCCCGAAGGTGGTGATCATGGTGTCCAAGGCCGACCACTGCCTTAACGATCTGCTCTACCGACAGCGCATCAATCAGCTGTCCATGGACGTGGTCGCCGTCGTTTCCAATCACCCGGACCTCGAACCGCTGGCGCGCTGGCACGACATTCCCTACTACCATTTCCCCCTCGACCCCAATGACAAACCGGCGCAGGAAGCCAGGGTGATGAAGGTGATCGAAGACACCGGCGCCGAACTGGTGGTGCTTGCCCGCTACATGCAAGTGCTGTCGCCGGAGCTGTGCCGCAAGCTCGATGGCAAGGCGATCAACATTCATCACTCGCTGCTGCCGGGCTTCAAAGGCGCCAAGCCGTATCATCAGGCCTACAACAAGGGCGTGAAACTGGTCGGCGCGACGGCGCATTACATCAACAACGACCTCGACGAAGGGCCGATCATCGCCCAGGGCGTCGAAGTGGTCGACCACAGTCACTATCCTGAAGACCTGATCGCCAAGGGCCGCGACATCGAAGGCCTGACCCTGGCGCGAGCGGTGGGTTATCACATCGAGCGACGTGTGTTTCTCAATGCCAACAGGACGGTGGTGCTGTAGGTGGTAGATTCAAGCTTCAAGCCGCAAGAAAAGGCGGCGTGCACACTTCTTGCGGCGTGTAGCTTGCCGCTCGAAACCGATCCACTCTCTATCCAACAATAAATAAAGAGGTGATGGCATGTCTGGTAATCGTGGTGTGGTGTATCTGGGCGCGGGCAAGGTCGCAGTACAGAAAATCGACTATCCCAAAATGCAGGACCCGCGCGGCAAGAAGATCGAGCACGGGGTGATCTTGCGCGTGGTTTCCACCAACATTTGTGGCTCCGATCAACACATGGTGCGTGGCCGAACGACTGCCCAGGTCGGCCTGGTACTGGGTCACGAAATCACCGGTGAGGTGGTCGAGAAAGGCAGCGACGTCGAAAACCTGAAGATCGGTGACCTGGTGTCCGTGCCCTTCAACGTCGCCTGCGGCCGTTGCAGATCCTGCAAAGAGCAACACACCGGCGTCTGCCTGACCGTCAACCCGGCCCGCGCCGGTGGTGCCTACGGTTATGTCGACATGGGCGACTGGACCGGCGGTCAGGCCGAATACGTGCTCGTGCCCTATGCCGACTTCAATCTGCTCAAACTTCCTGATCGCGACAAGGCGATGTCGAAGATTCGCGACCTGACCTGCCTCTCCGACATCCTGCCCACCGGCTACCACGGCGCGGTGACTGCCGGTGTTGGTCCGGGCAGCTCGGTGTACATCGCCGGCGCCGGTCCCGTGGGGCTTGCCGCCGCCGCTTCAGCGCGCTTGCTTGGCGCGGCAGTCGTCATTGTCGGTGACGTCAATCCGGTGCGTCTGGCGCACGCCAAGGCCCAGGGTTTCGAGATCGCCGACCTCTCGAAAGACACCCCGCTGCACGAGCAGATCGCCGATCTGCTGGGCGAGCCTGAAGTGGACTGCGCCGTCGATGCCGTAGGCTTCGAAGCACGGGGCCATGGGCACGCGGGCGCCAAGGCCGAGGCACCGGCCACCGTACTCAACTCGCTGATGGGCGTGGTTCGCGTCGCCGGCAAGATCGGCATTCCCGGCCTTTACGTGACGGAAGACCCGGGCGCCGTGGACGCTGCCGCCAAGGTCGGCGCACTGAGCATTCGTTTCGGTCTGGGCTGGGCAAAATCCCACAGCTTCCACACCGGCCAGACGCCGGTCATGAAGTACAACCGTCAACTGATGCAGGCGATCATGTGGGACCGCATCAACATTGCCGACGTGGTTGGCGTGGAAGTCATCAGCCTCGACGACGCCCCGCGCGGTTACGGCGAGTTCGATGCCGGTGTGCCGAAGAAATTCGTCATCGACCCGCACAAACTGTTCAGCGCCGCGTGATCCTATGACGCTCTCAAAAGGCGACCTTCGGGTCGCTTTTTTTATGCCTGACGTAGGCCTCTAGTCCGGCATTTGTAGGGCGTTTCTGAAAATGGTTGGGGAGCGTTAGAATTCCATTCCTGCTTGTTTCAGCTGCCTTATCTCCGTGTTATTTGTCCGGCCGGTTTTTCAGGTGGCGGGTCATGCATGCTTGTCTGGTGGGTTAGAACATCGATTCATTTCCTCGTCGCGATGCCGCTCATTGTCTTGCCCGCCACGCTGACGAGCGCTCATCTCGAGCCTGTTTCTTCGGGCTGGGCATCGTCGGAGATGTTCTTTGAAAACCCCAACGCCTGCGTCTGGGCCGGTATGGCGCCGGCGGTCTGTCAGGCCGGATACCGCGCCGCTTACCGCCAACATGTGCGCATCGCGCCGACCTACCGTGAGCTGGCGGACTGCGAGGCTGATTTCACCCCGGGTGAGTGTTTCGCTGCCGACGTGTCCCGGCTCTGGTCGCCCTGGTTGTCCGGTTTCGCGATCATCACCCAGGTTCAGCTGACATCCACCGGGGGTAGCCCCGACTCACAGGTGCGCCTCTTCAGTGAACCGCTTTATCGTGGCGCCGATCATCGGGGCGGTACGCGCTTGATCAGCCTGCGCGAAAAGCTTCACAGCGGTGAGCATTTCGATAAGGCGTTCATTCGCCACCGACGCCTGCAGGCGGGCTCGACGGCGGCAGATCAACGGCTGGCGCGAACCTTCGAGCCGCAGCGCTTGTTTTATGTGAGCAAACCCTGAGGCCTCGGGTGGAACTTCCCTTCGAGGGGCGGTCCAACGCGTGTTTACCCGGCCACGGCCGGTCTCCCGGCAAACGAGGTTGTTGCGATGAAAGTTTCACTGAAAAACGTACGCAGTGCTGCGCTGGCGAGCCTGATGGCGCTCGCAGTCACGCCGGTCTTCGCTTTCAATCTGAATGACGCGGCCAATGCCGTTTCCAACGCAACCGGCGGTCAGCAAAAGGCAACCGCCGCGCCCGAGGCAGCCGGGCTATTGAACACGCTGGGCACGCAGTTGAACGTCACGCCGGAGCAAGCGGTGGGCGGGACGGGCGCCTTGTTGGGGCTGGCCAAGAACAAGCTCGCCGGCAATGACTATTCGCAACTGAGCAAATCAGTGCCAGGCCTTGATCAACTGGCCGGCACATCGGCTCTCGGCAGCCTGAGTGGTCTTGGCGGTCTGCTGGGCAACTCCGGAAGCAGCAACTCTGCCTTGGATAGTGCGCTGGGCAACGTGCAGAGCATGGGCGATGTGAACAAGGCGTTCAGCGCGCTGGGCATGAACAGCAGCATGGTCAGCCAGTTCGTGCCGGTGATTCTGCAGTACCTCGGTCAGCAAGGCGCCGGCGGTTCGGCGTTGCAGGCGTTGAGTGGCGTCTGGGGCGCCAAGTAATGTAGTTGCGGCGCCCCGGCAATCGGGGCGCTTGCTGCTAAGGATGTGCTAAGCAATCGCGCCGCGTAACCCGGCGATCCGCGCATCCTTCTCTTGCCACAGCCGGTTGACCCAGTTCTGCACATACACGCGGAACACCGGGTCATTCTCGTAATCGCCCTGCCACAGCGCAGGGTCGAGTTCGCGGGTCTTGATGTCGACGATCACCCGCGGCACTCGTCCTGATAGCAAGTCCCAGAACCCCGGGATGCGCTCGCTTGGATAAACGACCGTCACATCAAGCACCGCGTCCAGCTGCTCACCCATCGCCGCCAGCACGAATGCGACGCCGCCTGCCTTGGGCTTTAGCAAGTAACGATAGGGCGAAGCCTGTTGGGCTTTCTTGGCTGGGGTGACGCGTGTGCCTTCCAGGTAATTCACCACGGTCACGGGCTGACGTTTGAACAGCTCGCATGCCTCGCGGGTGATTTCCAGATCCTTGCCCTTGAGCTCGGGATGCCTGGCCAGAAACGCCTTCGTGTAGCGCTTCATGAACGGGTAATCGAGTGCCCACCATGCCAGCCCCAAAAACGGCACCCAGATCAGTTCTTTCTTTAAGAAGAATTTGAAGAAGGGTGTACGTCGATTCAGCGCCTGCACCAGCGCCGGGATGTCTACCCACGACTGATGGTTACCGATGACCAGGTAGGAGGTATCGCCACGCAGGCCTTCGTCGCCGCGGATTTCCCACTGGGTTGGCAGGCAGATTTTGAAAATCAGCTTGTTGATTTCACACCAGGTCTCGGCGATCCACATCACTGCCACCGAGCAGTTGTCGCGCATCTCGCTCTGGAACACCAACTTGAGCAGCGCAAAGACCATCAGTGGGCCGATCAGCACCAGCGTATTGAGCAGAAGCAGCAGCGTGACGGCAATTCCGGTGAGCAGGTGACGCATAAGGCACTCGCGGTCGACAGGGTGGCGCGCAATGATAAGCAGGCCGCGCGGTTGGCGCAAAATCCCTGGCGATACCGACGAATGTTTCACGCCTTTGTCAGTAGGCTCCCTATGCTTGGCTCGCTTGGCCCTGAGCGCGAAGCCTGCCGCGAACCATCGGCAGAGTGACGGTCTAAACCGGGCACACGCCCCGCCCATTCATCACGAGGAATCAGATCCGTGAAATCCCTTCTGGCGCTTATGTCTTTGCTGGCTTTGCCTGTCATGGCTGCCGAACCGACGTTGTACGGTCGTTACGAATACATTCAGGTCTCGGAGATCGGCGAGACATTCAAAGCCAAGATGGACACCGGCGCGTTGACCGCATCGCTGTCGGCCAAGGACATCGAACTGTTCAAGCGCGATGGCGATGACTGGGTGCGTTTCCGTCTGGCGACCAAGGACGCCGACAGCAAAGTCTACGAGCACAAGGTGTCGCGCATCAGCCGGATCAAGGGCCGTTCCGAAGGCGACGATGACGAAGAGCCGGCCGATCCCACCAAGCGCCCGGTTGTCGATCTTGAGCTGTGCCTGGGCAACGTGAAACGCACCGTGGAGGTCAACTTGGTCGATCGCAGTCATTTCAACTATCCGTTGCTGATCGGCGCCAAGGCCCTGCGTGAATTCGGCGCGGCCGTGAATCCGGCGCGTCGTTATACGGCCGATAAGCCTGAGTGCTGATGGCCGTTTTGATTGCGTCCCCGAGCGATTGCGCGGCACGCTTCAGGCATGCGCCACGTATTCGGAGTTAGAATTTACTCGCATTTGCATGGAGAGCAGGTAATGGCCAACAACCTATACAAATTTCCAGAGCGTCCCGGGGCAAAAGCGACTCCTGAAGTTGCGACTGAGCCGACGCCAAGTCAGACGCGCCCTGCACCGGGCAAGCTGAGGAAAGCCATCTCGGGGCTCGCTCGGGCGCTTTGGATGCTGCTGGTGCTCACTTGGCCAGTCCTGAGATGGGTCATGGCGCTTGATGTTGCCTACCGCGGGTTCTTGACGGTCTGGCACTGGGACACACCGGGAAGCCACGCAGGGTTTACGTTTTTCCTGCACTTCGCCGCTTTGACAGCGGCGACCTGTCTGGTCTCGTCGTACAAGCCGAAAAGCGTTGAATGAACTGAGCATCGAAACGCATCAAAAGGTCATGGGAGATAACTGATGACTGAACGGAAAAAACTGGAACGCTACGACCTTGCTCGTGCGGCTTTGAGCATAATGGTTAGCCATTACGCGGAATTAATAGGTGACGAAGGGAAAAAATCTACGCCGGACGCTAGCAAGATTCAGGGCTGGGAGAAAGTGCAGTTTGAACTGTCCAGACGGCAGTCGAGATTGTTAGCTAATGATGAGGACGAAGT
Source organism: Pseudomonas sp. W2Oct36 (assembly GCF_041060465.1). NCBI lineage: Bacteria > Pseudomonadati > Pseudomonadota > Gammaproteobacteria > Pseudomonadales > Pseudomonadaceae > Pseudomonas > Pseudomonas sp. W2Oct36. The sequence continues at coordinate 110,008 of NZ_JAUERW010000010.1, read as the reverse complement.
TGAGCGAATAAACTCGACCTATGGCGCTATGGCTGCGGCAGTGATGAAAAGATAGTCTGGAACGGGTCTTCCGGCCCCATGAGTCGGGAGTCACCGAGTCGCGACGCTTAAAAATTTCATGATGGCGGTCGGCTGGTAGCGCTGGCCTGTATTACACGCAAACTAATGGAATGGACCCTAAAGCATGAAGTGCATCACGTTTGAAAAACTTGTAATCACCGCTGTCGTTGCCGTCAGCATTTCTGGTTGTGGCTCCATTGCGCAACGTACGCAGAGTGACTCGGACTTGCAGGAAAAGGCCGCCTTTGCCCTGAACACCAGCAGCGACAAAATCGCTATTTTGTCAAAATCGGCTTCCTTGGAGTCGGTGCGTTTTCAGGTAAAAAGCGATAAGGGAATTTACAATTGTTACTTTACCTCTGTAGTCGTAGTGAACTCGGATGCTATTTGCTCGGGTCCTGTACAGGGCACCGTTCAGTCTGCCCAGACGCAGAAGGAAGCAGCGCAGCCGCAGAACTGTAATGCATTGTTGAAAGCCGCGAAACGCTGCTAAAGACGAAGCTAAAAGGCCGGAGTTATCCGGCCTTTTAGCATGCGATTTTTGCGCCCACCTACTTACAGGTTAGCGTTTATCTAAAACCTACTCATTGTTGCGTGACCGATTTCTACACAGGCGGCTGAGTCTCTACCATCGATGGCCGCTGACTGACTTCGTAATACCAGTTCGCCAATCGTGGGTAGCTGCTGCGCCAGCCCAGATTGGGCTGGCGGAAATCCAGATAGCCAACCGCGCATGCCACGCTGATCGACGCGACGTCGAAATGCGTACTCAATTCAGTGACGGCTTCGGCTTCGAAATAGGCCAGCGTGCGATCGATTTTCTGCTGCTGGGCGTCGAGCCATTCCGACCAATGTTTTTCCTCGGGCCGCAGAAAGGTCTCGTAGCGGATGAGCAGTGCAGCGTCCAGCAGGGCATCGGCCAGTGAGGCAAGCGTCAATCGCCGCCAGCGCGCCGAGCCTTCCTTGGGAATGAGGGGGTTGCCGACATGCTGTTGATCCAGGTATTCGAGAATCACCCGGCTGTCATGGATCACGTTGTCGTCGGCCAGGCACAGCGCCGGAATTTTTCCGCACGGATTGCCGCGGCAGAGTTCAACGTCGGGGCTCACGGGGGTGAGGGCAACGGCCTTGAGACTGACCCGGCTCGCCTGTCCGGTCTCATGAAGCAAGATCAGCACCTTGCGAGCGAAGGGCGAAGCGGCGTTGTAATACAGCGTCATGCTGGGCGCAGACATGGACATTCCTCTGATCGGCCTGGGCCTCCAGACTAGTCAGGGCCAGGACGCTGCGCAATATCCTGAAGCAATGCCGGGCCGATTTGCGACGGCCCGGACATTGATGTCAGACCGTCGGGACCCCATCGGCCGAATCAGCCGATGATCTGCCGGATTGCGCCGCAGGTGTGCCGGTCAGCAGCGGCTTGGCGACAAACCAGATGATTGTGGCGGCGATAAGATCGAAGGCGGCCAGCGCCACAAACAGCGGGCTGTAGCCGACTTTAGTCACCATGATCCCGAGCACCAGCGTGAACAACGCCGCGCCGAGAAACCCGAACATGCCACCGAGGCCTGTTGCCGTACCCACTTCGTTCTTGCCGAAGGAGTCCGACGTGATTGCGTACAGGGCGCCCGACAGCGTCTGGTGCGCGAAACCTCCGGCGCACAGCAGCGCAATGGCGACATAAGGGCTGTCCACCAGACCGATGCAGCCAGGGCCGATCATGCACATCGAGCCCAGCACCATCACCATCTTGCGCGACGTGAGCAGGGACACGTTGAAATGCTTGTAGAAAAACGGGCTCAGGTAACCGCCCAGCACGCAGCCGATGTCAGCTGCGAGAAACGGCAGCCAGGCAAACATCGCGATTTCCTTGATGTTCATGTGACGCTCGGTCATCAGGTACAGCGGAATCCAGGCGTTGAACGTCTGCCAGGCCGGCTCTGACAGCATGCGGGCTGACGCGATTGCGTAGAAATTGCGGGTGCCGACGATCTTCTTCCAGCTGGCGTGCTTGGTCGGCGCGTCCTTCAGGTGGGACTCCTGACCGGCAAGAATATAATCGCGCTCCTCGTCACCCAGCAGACGCTGATTGCGCGGGTGTTTGTAGAAGAATAACCAGCCCGCGCTCCACAGCAGGCCCAGCCCGCCGACGATGATGAACGCGATCTGCCAGCCGCTGTGCAGAATCGCCCAGACCACGAGGGGAGGGGCCAGCAAGGCACCGATCGACGAACCGATGTTGAACCAGCCGATGGCAACCGAGCGCTCTTTGGCCGGAAACCATTCGGTGGTTGCTTTGATCGCTGCAGGAAACCCCGCCGCTTCAGTGATGCCCAGCAAGCTGCGCAGGAACGCCAGACTCTGCCAGCCGGTGGCCATAGCCGCCGATGCGCACGCCACAGACCAGGCGATGGCGAACACTGCAAAGCCGATCTTGGTGCCGATGGCGTCGATCACGTAACCGGCAACCGGCTGCATGAAGGCATAGCCCATCTGCCACGCGATGACGACGTGCGAGTACTGTTCGGTGGAGATGTTCAGCTCGCTCATCATGGTGGGAGCGGCGACGGAGAGGGTATTGCGCGCGAGATAGTTGACGATCAGGCCGCCGGTTATCAGCGCGACCATCCACCAACGGATGCCTTTGATTTTCATCGAGTCCACTCTGGGTATTGTTTTTATTTGGCGGCGATCGTTATACGTCGTCGTATGACTTGATTTAGTCAAAAGCACGTTTTGTTGTCAATGGGAATACCGCGAAGCGCTCATTATATTTCTTAATGTAACGGACTTGTCACAGCGGGGGCCGGCTTTGAAGCGGGAAGTGAGCGATTTTGGGGCGTCATCGGGAGGACGGGGGTTCGAGGAGTCAAGTGAGCTAACGGAATGAGGGCTGTTGGTGAGTCGTATGATGACCTGGGGCAACGGCGGGCGAATCCCCACCAGTTACATCCCGTATGGATCAGGTGTGATCAGCTCTCCTCCGCGCCATCAACCCCTTGCAACTAAGCCAGGCTGGAATCGCCATCCCTATCCAGGACAATACATCCCACGCACCGTCGCCCAGCAGCGCGGCGAACAGGCCGACTGCGGTCAGCAGGGCGATCCAGCCGGGCGTGCCGAAGGTCTTCCACAACGCCGAATGCTTCTTGTGTCGGGTCATGCCACTTCCGCCTCTACGGCGACTGCTTTTGCCGCAGCGACTGTGGCGCGACGACGGACCCACCACAGGTACAAGCCACTGCCAAGGACGATGATGGTCAAGACGTCCAGCGCGGCCCAGAGGATTTTCATCGGCATGCCGCCGTAGTCGCCGAAGTGCAGCGGTTGCGACAGCAGCAGGGCGTCCATGTACCACGGGCGTCCCAGCGTCGCGGTCACGTGCAAGTCCTGGGCGTCAATCAGTACGGGAGTGAGCAGGTGAGACGTCAGGTGCGTGTCGCCTTTCATGAACACGGCGTAGTGATGCTCGCTGGAAAAACGCGAGCCGGGAAAGGCAATGAAGCTCGGCTCGGCGCCGGGGACAGTGGCTTTGGAGATGTCGATCAATCGGGTTGCCGGTGCGCGTTCGGCCAGGGGTGGGGCGTTCTTGTAGGGCGCGATCATGGTCATCAGCGCGTCGGTGCGCCACTGGGCGATCACTAAATCGGCGCAGGCGTTGAGCACACCGGTCAGGCCCACAACCATGGCCCAGGTCAGCGTGACAACCCCGATCAGGTTGTGCAGATCAAGCCAACGTACCCGCGTGGATTTATTCGGCCGCACCGTGGCGAAATCCAGCCGACGCATAAAGGGCGCGTACAACACGACGCCGGACACGATCGCCATGACAAACAGCAGTCCCATGAATGCCAGCAGCAGCTTGCCCGGGAGCCCTGCATACATGTCCACGTGCAGGCGCAGCATGATCATCATGAAACCGCCGTTGGCGCTCGGCGTTTCCATCGCTTCGCCGGTGCGGGCGTCGAGCATGAAACTGTGGGATTCATTGGGGTCGCCGCCGGCGGTTTTGCCCATGATGGCGTAGACGCCGTTGGGGTCATCATCATCCCAGCCGAAATACTGCATCACGTCGCCGGGGCGATGGGCCTCGGCTGAGCGAACCAGTTGCTCGAGGTCCAGATGCGGCGTGCCGGCGGGCATTTCCTTGAATTCCGGTGCATCGCCCGTCAGGTGAGCGATCTCGTGACTGAAGATCAGCGGCAAGCCAGTGATCGCCAGCATCATCAGGAATGCCGTGCAGATCAGGCTGGTCCACGTGTGGATGAAAGACCAGCGGCGAATGGTTTGGCTTTTCATGTGGAAATCCGGAGTCAGCGAAAGCGACAAAGGCCGCTGTGTGGGAGCGGCCCTTGTTTCGGGTAATGAGAGTTTAAACGATTACCATTTGTAGTCTACGCTCGCGAGCACGGTACGACGGTCGCCGTAGTAGCAATAGAAGCCGTCGCAGGTGGAAATGTATTCCTTGTCGAAGACGTTGTTGGCGTTGACCGACACGCTCACGCCTTTGAGGACGTTGTTCATGCGGCCGAGATCGTAATGCACGGCAGCGTCGTAGACGGTGTAGGCATTGCTGTGCCCGTAGTTGGAATCGGCGACAAAGCCGTAACTACCGATCGCAATATTGTCGGTCTCGCCAATGTACCGTGCGCCAAAGCCCAGGCCGAAACCGTCGAGCACCCCGTTGTGCCAAGTGTAATCACCCCAGATCGCCGCTTGGTTTTCGGGCGTGAGTGGCAGTGGACGATTCTTGTCCAGCGGGTCGGTGACTTTGGTCATCTTGCTGTTGGCGTAGGTATAGGACGCCGTCACTTTCAGGTTGTCCGTGACATTGCCCACCGCTTCCAGCTCGAAGCCGCGCACCTTCGCTTCGCCCAAGGGTCGCTGCACGCCCAGGATGTCGCTGAGCACGATGTCACGACGGGTCAGGTCATAGGCCGCGGCGGTGAAGAGGATGTTGCTGCCAGGCGGCTGGTATTTGAGGCCCACTTCGTACTGCTTGCCCGTCCCCGGCTGGAATGCCACGCCGTTGGCGCCGCCTTGCTCGGCCTGGAACGACTCGGCGTAGGAAATGTAAGGCGTGAATCCGGAGTCGAAGACGTAGCTGAGCGCGGCGTTGCCGGTGAACGCGCTGTCGGTTCGGTCGTCGGACTGATTGGTGTTGTAAAACTTCGATTCGGTCTTGAGCAGATCCTGGCGCCCGCCCAGGGTCAGACGCCAGTTATCCAGGGCCAGTTGGTCCTGAATATAAACGCCGACGTCCCGGGTTTTCTGGTTGTAATCCTGATACGCGGTGTAATCGACGTTGCTGAAGTCCTGCCCGTAAATCGGCTTGGCGATGTTGCTGGTCGGCGCGTTGCCGTACTGCCATTTGTAGTTGTGATTCAGTCGCTGATAGTCGAGCCCGAGCAACAGGGTATGTTTGAGTTCGCCCGTGTCGAAGTCGGCTTGCAGGTTGTTGTCCAGCGCGAACTGGGAGATGTCTTCGTTCACGACGTTGGCGCCGCGTTGGACGGTGCCATCCTCGCTGACCGAACCGAAGAAGCCACCGGCCGTTATCCCCTGAAAGGACAGGTCGCTCTTGGTGTAGCGAACGTTCTGCTTGAACTGCCAGACATCGTTGAGACGATGCTCGAAGGCATAGCCCAGCGCGTAGTAAGTCTTGTCGTAAAACTCCCAGTCCGGATCGCCCAGGTTTTCGTGATATTTCACGCGGCCCACGGCCGATGGGTATTTGGTGCCCTGAATCGGCAGGAACTGGCTGGTGATCCCGGTATCGTCACGATTGAACTGGCTGAGAAAGGTCAGTTTGGTGTCCGGGTCGATGTTCCAGGTCAGGCTCGGTGCGAGGTTGTAGCGCTTGTCATCGATGTGGTCCACCGAGGTGCCGCTGTCACGCACCACGCCGCTGACGCGGTACTCGAAATTGTCGGCATCGTCGATCTTGCCGGTGCTGTCGAAGCTGATCTGCTTGCGGTTGTAAGTGCCGGCCTGAACCTGCACCTCGTGGCTGGCGTCGGCTTCGGGGCGACGACTGACCATATCAAGCATGCCGCCTGGCGGGGTCTGACCATAAACCGAAGACGCCGGGCCACGCAGGAGGGCAACGCGCTCCAGATCCCAGGTCTCCATTTTCGGCATCACGTATGCCCCTTTCGGCAGTGGCAGGCCGTCGAGGAATTGGGTGGGTTCAAAGCCGCGGACTTTCAGCCATTCGGACCGGCTGTCGCTGCCGTAGCTGCTGGCAACCACGCCTGGCATGTAGCGAACGGCGTCGTCGATGTTCTGCACCGCCCGATCCTGCATCTGCTGCCGGGTCGCGACCGAGATCGAGCGCGGCGCTTCAACCAGCGCGGTGTCGGTTTTGCTGCCGGCTGCGGTGCGACTCGCGGCGTATCCCTGCGCCGGGCCCCACGCGCTTTCGAAGCTTTCCTGACTGCCTTGAATGCTGGTGGCCGGCAATGCCATCGCGCCTTCAGGCGCAGCCACCAGCGTGTAGGTCCCTGCCGTCGTCAGGTTCAGTTGCAAGCCAGTGCCGCGCAGCGCCTGGCCCATCGCCCCAGACGCGTCGAACTGCCCCTGAACCGGCGCCGACGTGCGCCCCGCTGCCAGTGCCGGATCCAGCGACAGGGCCAGGCCCGCCTGACTGGCAATCTGCGTCAGCGTCGTGGACAGCGGCGCGGCCGGCAGATCGTAGGTACGGACGCTGGAAGTCTGGGAAGCGGCCATCAGCGGCGCACTGAGCAGCGGCGCGGCAATGGCGACGGCGATAGCCAGTAGGCTCGGTCGCAGAAGGGTGTGAAGCGTGCGGGACATGAACGGCACCTCGATGGAAATGGTTCTCAATGCCTATGTGCCGAACGAGATCTGAAAAGTGATAGGGCCGGGCGAAAATAATCTGTGAGTTCATTCAGTAGGCGTACGAAGGCCCTGTGGGAGCGAGCTTGCTCGCGGAGACAATTCTCAGCCCTGGTGATCCAGTGGATGTACCGGCCCCTTCGCGAGCAAGCTCACTCCCACAGGGTTGCGGTTATCCAGATGCCCCAAGCCTGCCCAAGAGACCCCGAATTAAAGCGCAGCTGCCGGCTTCTTCCCGCTGCCGACCACCGTCACCCACCACGGCGTACGTGCTTCGATCTGCACGGACAGCGTGGGCGTCAGAGCCTTGAGCGCCAGGTCGGTATTGGTCAACGGAAAGCTGCCGGTGATACGCAGGTCTGCAACGTCTTTCGCAACGCCGAGATGGCCCGGACGATAGCGGGCAAGCTCCGCAACGACATCTGCCAGACGAGCGTTATCGACCACCAGCATGCCGCGCATCCAGGCGCCGGTGCCGGGCGTCAGGGCGAGCATGGGCCCGAGGCTGTTGCGATGAATCAACATCTGCTGCCCCTCGTTCAGCACCTTTTCATGATTCGAAGCCTGCGGGTGCACGGCGACGGCTGATTGCAGCACGCTCAACAGCGTGCCGTCGGCCCGCCTCTTGACCAGGAACTGCGTGCCCAGTGCGCGCATCTGCCCCTCAGGGGTCTCGACGATGAACGGACGCGCGTCGTTGTGGCTCCCGGTCTCCACGAAGATCTCGCCTTCTTGAAGCACGACCCGCCGCTGTTTGTCATCGAACCGCACGTCCAGTGCACTGTGGGTGTTGAGGCGGATCAGGGTGTTATCCGACAGGCGAATCGTGCGCTGCTCGCCGGTGGCGGTGCGCAGATCCGCCAGCCAGTAATCCACCGGCAGCAGGCGATCACCCAGAAACAGAGTCAATCCCAGCGCCAGCGCCACCCCTGCAAACCCGCGTCCCAGCTTGCGCAAACGCGAGCCCATCCCGTCACGGGACCGCAAAAGCGCCGAACGTGCCGGGCCGGTGGTCCCGGCAAAACGCTGATCGACCATGCCCAACTGCATCCAGGCCCGGGCGTGCTCGTCGCTGGCGGCGTACCACTTGGCGAACTCTTCACGCTCGGCTTCGCTGCCCCGGCCGCAATCCAGGCACAGTTGCCAGGCGATGGCGGCGTCCAGCACGTGGGATGAAACAGGTCGGGTAGAAATACGGCTCATGTTGGCTCGCCATACAGCGCGATGTAGCACTGGCGCAAACCCTGCGCCAGGTACTGACGCACGCGGGGCACCGAGACGCCGAGTTTGGCGGCGATCTCTGCATGGGGCATGCCGTCCAGGCGGTTGTACAGAAAGGCGGTGCGCGCCTTGCTGGACAGCTTGCCCAGCAGACGGTCGATGGCTTTGAGGTCTTCGAGAATCAGCTGCTGCTCTTCCAGGGAAGGTTGTTCGCCCTCGGGAATCAGCATCAGCTCGTCCAGATACGCCTGTTCCAGCGCGGCACGACGGAAGTGGTCGAACAGCAAGCCTTTCGCGATCGAAACCAGAAAGGCCCGGGGTTCGCGGGGCTCAAGCAATTGCTCGCGGCCGAGCAAGCGGATGAACGTGTCTTGACTGAGGTCTTCGGCGCGGTGGGGGCAAGCGACATTGCGTCGGAGCCAGCCCAGCAGCCAGCCGCGATGGTCGCGATAGAGCGTTCCGACGAGCTGCTGCTGGGGACTTTGAAGTGACGACACAAGCGCACCGAGGAGAACAAAGGGGCTAACGAGAATTGTTCGCGATTGTGTCAGAGCCGCCCAATGCTGGCAATTGGTCCTTGTAGGAAGAAGCCGAACGGTTGACGTAAGAATCGACCATTAGATTTGTAAGGCGCGGCGGGATCCAGAGGCAGGCCCAGAGGATGAACGCTAAAACGAATGCGATTGCTGCTGCCGTCGCCATTTCGCCACGCCTTGCTCAAGCTGTGCAGGGGTTTCGATCCCCTGTCTTCTGGCGTGGCTGAACAGAATCATCGCGAGTTCGGCGGTCACCAGCGCATCGGCGCTGGCGTGATGACGCTCTTCGGCGTGGAGCCCGAAGAATCGCGTCCAGTCGTCCAGGCTTGCCTGGCGCAAATTCGCGTTCGGGCAAATGAAGGGCGCGATGTGAGCAACATCGATGAAGGGGTGCAGCAGGCGATAGCCCAGGCTTTCCTTTAATGCCCGCCCCAACATGTGCTCGTCGAACGCCGCGTGGAACGCCAGCAGCGGGCTGTCACCCACGAACGCCATGAAATCCAGCAGCGCTTCGACCGGCTCGCTGCCCGCCGCAATCGCGGTGGGCCCCAGCCCGTGAATCAATACGCTCGGGCTGAGTTTGTGATCGGTGCGCATCAGCGTGCGCTCGAACTGCTGCCCCAGATCGATCGCGCCATCTTCGATGACCACGGCGCCAATCGACAGCACGTCGTCCCGCTGCAGATTCAGCCCGCTGGTCTCAAGATCGACCACGACCCACCGTTGCTGGCGCAGTGTCTTTTGATCCAGGACGCCCGGGCCGGGCAAGGCGCGCAGGCGCTGTTGCTGTTCAGGTGTCAGCTCAGGGGCGACGGCGCGTTTGGGGGGCTTGAGCCAGCGGAACAAATTCATGATCAGTCGCTTACAGTTGGTAGCGCACGGTGAGGCTGGTCTGCAGCCGCTGCGCCTGCCGGAACGACTCACGCAGGATGCGCCGGTCCAGATGATTGAGCACATCCGGGTCGATGCGATTGGAGTAGGGCAGGTTTTGCCGGTTCTGCTGCTGATGTTGCTGCATGCGGGTTTGCTGGATGAAGTGATAAGCCTCTTCATAGGCCGCACCGTCCAGCGGGTCGATCACCTCTTTGGCGACCAACTGACGCAGCCTGTCCAGCGTGTTGCTCGCCTCGACGCCGTTGGCCAGCGCGAGCAAGCGCGCTCCGTCGACGAACGGCGTCAGGCCTTGGGTTTTAAGGTCCAGTGTGTCCTTCTCGCTGCCTTTTCGGGCGACCACGAAATCTTTGAAGCGGCCCACCGGTGGGCGTTGACGCAGGGCGTTGTCGGCCATCATGCGCTGGAACAAGGCGTTGTCTGCGACCTGCGCAAGAATGCTCTGACGCAATTGATCGCCGCCGCTTTCATCGCCCCAGACCACGCGCAGATCGAAATAGATAGAAGACGACAGCAGGTTCTCCGGTGTGGCTTCGCGAATGAACGAGCCGAAGCGCCGCGCCCACTCGATTCGCGACAGGCACAGCTGGGGATTGCTCGCCATAATCCCGCCCTTGCACAGGGCGAATCCGCACACCGCCAGGCTTTGATTGATCCGCTCGGCCATGGGCAACAACCGGCCGCGTATTGAGGCGGCTTCGGCGGCGTCCGTGGCTTCGAACAGAATGCCGTTGTCCTGATCGGTGTACAGCGTCTGCTCGCGCCGGCCCTCGCTGCCGAAACACAGCCAGCTGAAAGCGATGCCAGGATCGCCTTTTTCTTCGAGCGTCAGCTCGATGACGCGGCAGACCATGTGATCGTTGAGCAGCGTGATGATCTGGGTGATCTGGGTGGACGAGGCCCCGTGGGCGAGCATTCGGTCCACCAGTTGAACGATGTCGCCGCGCAGGTTAGCCAGCGAATCGATACGCGGCGCGCTGCGGATGGTGCGCGCCAGATGCACCAGATCCACGCGCTGCAGGGAGAACAGGTCGCGCTCGGAGACCACGCCACACAAGCGCTGATCTTTCACCAGACAGACGTGGGCGATATGGCGCTGGGTCATGGCAATGGCCGCATCGAAGGCGCTGGCGTCCGGGCTCAGATAGAACGGCACCTGAATCATGCTGCGTTCGATGGGCTCGCCGAAGTCGGCGTCGATGTTGGCGACGACCTGGCGCAGATCGCGCAGCGTGAAAATACCCAGCGGCGCTTTGGCCTCGTCCACGATCACGATACTGCCGACTTGCTGCTCGTCCATCTGCCGCACGGCCTCACGCAGCGGCGTGTCGGGGGAGCACGTCACCGGGTGACGCATCGCCAGTTCACCCAGTCGCGTGTTCAGCGAGTATTGCGTGCCGAGTGTTTCCACCGCCTTCTGCTTTACTTGCTGATTGACCTGATCGAGCAGGCTGCTGACGCCGCGCAGGGCGAAGTCGCGGAACTCATTTGAGAGCGCAAACAGCTTGATGAAGGCTTGCTTGTTGAGCTGCAGACAGAAAGTGTCTTCGGCCGCCAGATGCTCGGTTCGTGTGGCGCGTTCGCCGAGTAGTGCCGCGAGGGGAAAGCACTCGCCCGTGGTTATTTCGAACGTGGTCTCGGTGCCGCGTTTTGCGGAATGGGGGCGCTCACCCACGACGCGGCCTTGCTTGACGATGTAAAAATGTTCTACTGGCCCATCGCTAGGCTTGATGATGCTCTCGTCTGTAGCGTAGAAACGCAGGTGACACTGTTCCACAAGGTAGGCCAGATGGGCATTTTCCATCTGGTTGAACGGCGGGAATTTTTGCAGGAACTGCATCGTGCCGTGGATGTTCTGCAGAACGGCTGTTTTGCCTGCCTGGGTAAAAGCGTCCGCTTTGCTCATGACCGATACCGCTTGTTTTTATTGACCCCATGGTCGACCGCTTATCGGGCAGTGCCCATTGGACGTAAGTCTTAGGTGACTGCAAAGGCATTGGCTCGCATCGAACCAAGGTGTAAAACCGCAGCGATGCAGTTAGCGCGAGGCCCCAGGGCCGGCATGAAGCCGACAGGATGTGCAGCGTATCAATCGCTTGCGCTGTCAGAATTGGAGTCGACAGGAAGATGAGACGGGTATGTTCGATCACAGTATTTTGAGTGATGAAGAGCGCGAAGCCCTCAATGAGGTAATGCTCGCGCCTGCGTCCCAATCGCCACATCGGGTGTTGATCGTCGATGACGACAAGGATGCTCGGGAAGTTCTGGCCGAAATTCTCAGTCTCAATGACATCAGCTGCATCACCGCCGCCGGCGGCACCAGCGCCATGCACTTGCTGCAGACCCGGCCCTCCATTGCGCTGCTGATCACTGATCTGCGCATGGCGCCGTGCGACGGGCTGGACCTGATTCGAAGGGTGCGCGAATCGGACCGTGCGGAGTTGCCGATCATTATCGTGTCTGGCGACGCCAACGTACGTGACGCCATCGACGCCATGCACCTGAGCGTGGTGGATTTCCTGCTCAAGCCGATCAACACCAAGCAGCTGTTGCGACTGGTGAAGCGGGAGCTGGAAATGGCCTGATAACGCCGTCTCTGGACTGCGTTGCGGCAACAAAAAAGGCGGTGTCCATTTGCGTGGACACCGCCTTTTGTCTGGGCGCTGATTAAGCCCCGTGTTTTGCCTTGAACTCCCGACGGCGACGGTGCAGCACCGGCTCGGTGTAACCGTTCGGCTGCCGTGTGCCTTCGATCACCAGTTCAACCGCTGCCTGAAACGCGATGTTGCTGTCGAAATTCGGTGCCAGGGGGCGATACAGCGCATCACCTGCGTTCTGACGGTCCACCACCGGTGCCATGCGCTTCAGACTTTCCATTACCTGCTGCTCGCTGACCACGCCATGGCGTAGCCAGTTGGCGATGTGCTGGCTGGAAATGCGCAGCGTGGCGCGGTCCTCCATCAGACCAATGTCGTTGATGTCCGGCACCTTCGAGCAGCCAACGCCCTGATCGATCCAGCGCACCACATAACCGAGAATGCCCTGGGAGTTATTATCCAGTTCGTTCTGGATCTCCTCGGCCGTCCAGTCAATGTTCGGCGCCAATGGAATGGCCAGGATATCGTCGACGGAGGCCGGCGCGCGCCGGGCAAGCTCGGCCTGACGCGCGAACACATCGACCTTGTGGTAATGCAGAGCGTGCAGTGCAGCGGCAGTGGGCGAGGGAACCCACGCGGTATTGGCGCCGGCCAGTGGATGGGCGATTTTCTGTTCAAGCATCGCGGCCATCAAGTCAGGCATCGCCCACATGCCCTTGCCGATCTGCGCGCGCCCTTGCAGGCCGCATTTCAAGCCGATATCGACGTTTGAATTTTCATACGCGCCGATCCACTTTTCCGCCTTCATCTGCGCCTTGCGTACGACAGGGCCGGCTTCCATCGACGTGTGAATCTCGTCACCGGTGCGGTCCAGGAAGCCTGTGTTGATGAACACCACACGCTCGCTCGCCGCCTGAATGCAGGCCTTGAGGTTGATCGTGGTGCGACGCTCTTCGTCCATGATCCCGACTTTCAGCGTGTTGCGCGGCAGGTTCAGCACCGCCTCGATACGCCCGAACAATTCGTTGGTGAACGCCACTTCCTCAGGGCCGTGCATCTTTGGTTTGACGATGTACACCGAGCCCGTGCGGCTGTTGGCGCGGGATGTATTGCCCTTGAGGTTGTGAATCGCCGCGAGGCTGGTCAGCAGGCCATCAAGAATGCCTTCCGGCACTTCGTTGCCCTGATTGTCGAGGATCGCATCGATGGTCATCAGGTGACCGACGTTGCGCACGAACAGCAGCGAGCGGCCATGCAGCGTGACGGCTTCGCCGGTGGGTGAGGTGTAAACGCGGTCGGGGTTCATGGTACGGGTGAAGCGAGTACCGCCTTTGGCGACTTCTTCGGACAGATCGCCCTTCATCAGTCCCAGCCAGTTGCGGTACACCACGACCTTGTCGTCGGCGTCGACGGCAGCGATGGAGTCCTCGCAATCCATGATGGTGGTCAGCGCCGCTTCCATCAGCACGTCTTTGACACCGGCCGGGTCGGTCTGGCCGACCGGGCTCGTGGCGTCGATCTGGAGTTCGAAGTGCAGACCGTTGTGCTTGAACAGCAGCGCGGTCGGCGCCGACGCGTCGCCCTGGAAGCCGATCAGCTGAGCATCGTCGTGCAGGCCGGTGTTGCTGCCGCCCTTGAGGCTGACGATCAGCATGCCATCGACCAGCTTGTAGCCGGTGGAGTCAACGTGGGAGCCCGCCGCGAGTGGGGCGGCTTCGTCCAGAAAGGCGCGGGCGAAGGCGATGACTTTGTCGCCGCGGACGCGGTTGTAGCCTTTGCCTTTTTCCGCGCCGCCCGCTTCGCTGATGGCGTCGGTGCCGTACAGCGCGTCATACAGCGAGCCCCAGCGGGCATTCGATGCATTGAGCGCGAAACGTGCGTTCATCACCGGCACCACCAACTGGGGGCCGGCCATGCGGACAATTTCTTCGTCAACGTTTTGTGTGGTGATCTGGAAGTCTGCCGCTTCTGGCAGCAGATAGCCGATTTCCAGCAGGAACGCCTTGTAGGCGGACGCGTCATGGGCGTTGCCGGCATTGGACTGATGCCACGCGTCGATACTCGCCTGGAATTCGTCGCGTTTGGCGAGCAGGGCTTTGTTCTTCGGTGCGAGCTCGTGGATGAGCGCATCGGCACCGGCCCAGAATGAAGCGGCGTCGAGGCCGGTTCCGGGAATGGCTTCGTTGTTCACGAAATCCAGCAGGACATTGGCGACCCGCAGGCCCCCGACTTGAACGTGTTCAGTCATTGCTTGCCTCACTCTGCTCAGCTATTTGACATCTATGTAGTGCGCGCGAGGCGATACTACATGACCGTTCGCGGCGTGAAAATCCAGACTTGATTTGCAGCGATCGACCGAATTTAGGCATTCGGTCAGGCACCGGCATGGGATGTTCTCAAAGAGCGATCAGATTGTTCCAGAGAATTATTCGGATCGTACACAGAAATTCCTGGTGCGCTTACACCGCTGTGGGCAGTGCAGACCTGCCTATACTCCCCACAACCACCCCGCAACCCTTGAGGCGTGGTATTAAACAGACCTCAGTTGCTGCACATAAAAGGAGTCGTTTGTGGATCATCTTATCGTCACGGTGTCTGCACCGGACAAGCCAGGTGTGGTCGAGCAGCTCGCCGCATGCATTGCCGATCACGGTGGCAATTGGCTGGAAAGCCGTATGTCACACATGGCCGGGCAGTTCGCCGGGATCCTGCGGGTCAGCGCGCCGGTCGACGCGCATCAGCCCCTGCGCAGCGCGCTGGAAGGGCTCTCGGTAAAAGGCATCCGTGTACTGTTCGCCGAAGTCCTTCCGGAATCCTTGCCGGAGTGGAGGCCCATCACAATGGACCTGGTGGGCAATGATCGATCCGGGATCGTGCGCGACGTCACTCGCGTGCTGACCGAACAAGGCGTCAACCTGGAGCACTTGGTGACCAGCGTCGAACCCGCGCCCATGAGCAGCGAAACGCTGTTCCGCGCCCATGCCGAGTTGGGATTGCCGATGGACCTTTCACTGGATGTGCTGCAGCAGCGGTTGGAAACCCTGGCGGATGACCTGATGGTGGAACTGCATCTGCCGACCGACGAGTCATCGATGTAACCGCTGCAGGTCCCGATTTTTGACGGGCCTGCAGCGGTCCCTCTTACCTGCTTAGGCCTGGGCGCGTTTGCGCAGCGAGCGCCACGCGTCGACGCTGTAAATGATCAGCCCGGCCCAGATGAAGGCGAAGGTTACCAAGGTGGCCGAAGGCATGTGCTCGTCGTACAGCACCACCGCCAAGGCCAGCACGAGCGTCGGTGCGATGTACTGCAGAAAGCCCAGTGTCGCGTAGGGCAGATGCCTCGCTGCAGCGTTGAAACACACCAGCGGCACGAGGGTTACCGGACCGGCCGCCGCCAGCCAGAGCGCCTCGGATGTTGTCCAGAATTCCGGCTGTGCGCTGTGGGCAAGCGGGTTGAACATCAACCAGCCTACGGCCAGCGGCACCAGAATCCAGGTCTCCACCACGAGGCCAGGCAGTGCGGCCACCGGTGCTTTTTTACGAATCAGGCCGTAGAAGCCGAAGGTGAACGCCAGCGCGAGCGACACCCACGGCAGGCTGCCCACTTGCCAGACCTGCTGAAGCACACCGATCAACGCCAGCATCACCGCGACCCATTGCAAGGGGCGCAGTCTTTCACGCAGCAGCACCATGCCGAGCATCACGTTGATCAGCGGGTTGATGAAGTAGCCCAGGCTGGCTTCGACCATGTGGTTGTTGTTCACGGCCCAGACGTAGATCAGCCAGTTGGCGGCGATCAGCGTGCCGCTGGAGGCGAGAATGGCAAGTCGTTTGGGGTTATCCCGTAGCTCCTGCCACCAGCCGGGGTGTTTCCAGACCAGCAAGAGAAGCGAGCCGGAAATGGCCGACCAGATCGCCCGATTGACGATGATTTCCAGTGAAGGAACGCTGGCCAGCACCTTGAAGTAGATCGGAAACAGTCCCCAGATGATGTAGGCGCTCAGGCCCAGAATGTACCCGCGACGCGGGTTGGCAGCTTGCATGAGTGGTCCTTCGGCAAGTTTTTTGTTGTGGTGATGGTTCTATCTTTTTCGTTCACCGAACGTCGCGCAGGCGTGGGACGTGTGGCTGACGTGTAGGAGCGTGGCTTGTCCCGCGATCGGCTGCGCAGCAGTCGTAAACCGGACGATTTAGCCTCGTCTGGTACATCGAGTGTCCGGATTGCTGCCGCTTCGCGCCAGTTCGCGGGACAAGCCACGCTCCTACAGAGTTTTCTCGCGTTCTCAGAACAGCTTCAGCGGTTCCTCGTTCAGCGCGGACAACTGCTCGCGCAGCGCCAGCACTTGATCGCCCCAATAGCGTTCGGTGCCGAACCAGGAAAAGCTGTGGGGGAACGCCGGATCGTCCCAGCGACGCGCCAGCCATGCGCTGTAGTGCAGCAGGCGCAGTGCACGCAACGGTTCGATGAGCGCCAGTTCACGGGGATCGAAGTCGTGAAACTCGTTGTAGCCGTCCATCAATTCCGACAACTGACTCAGACAATCCTGACGATCACCCGCGAGCATCATCCAGACATCCTGCACCGCCGGGCCCATGCGGCAGTCGTCGAGATCGACGATGTGGAAGATGTCGTCGCGGGTCATCATGTTGCCGGGGTGGCAATCGCCGTGCATGCGGATGTTCTGATGGGGTGTGGCGGCGTAGACGTCTTCCACGCGCTTGAGCAGGTCCTTGGCAATGGACTCATAGGCCGGCAGCAGGCTGCGCGGAATCACGTTGTTGTCCAGCAGGTAGTTCAGCGAGTTGTGGCCGAAGTTCTGCACGCCAAGGGCTTCGCGGTGCTGGAACGGGCGCGTGGCGCCTACGGCATGGATGCGGCCCAGCAACTGGCCAAGACGGTAGAGCTGCTCGAGATTGCCGGGCTCTGGCGCGCGGCCGCCACGACGGGGGAAGAGGGTGAAACGGAAGCCGGCATGCTCGAACAGGGTCTGGCCGTTGTGCACGAGGGGCGCGACGACGGGAATTTCGACGTCGGCAAGTTCAGCGGTGAAGCTGTGTTCTTCGAGAATGGCGTCGTTGGTCCAGCGATCAGGCCGATAGAACTTGGCGATCAATGGCTGCTGTTCATCGATGCCAACCTGGTAGACGCGGTTTTCGTAGCTGTTGAGGGCGAGAATACGGGCGTCGGTGACAAAGCCGATGCTCTCGACGGCGTCCAGCACCAGGTCAGGTGTAAGTGTTGCGAACGGGTGGGCCATGCTAACTCCTGCGCGCAGCAGGCTGCCGCGTCGGGCCAGTCATGGTAACTCAGGCGTGTTACACCTGACACAGCGCGTTACGCCCGGTGCCTCTGATTCACTGGATTCCCCATCCCTTCGATTGCACCCTTTCCGGGATGGGGAAGCGCTCGCGTCAGGCGCCGATCACGCCGCCATCCTCACGCGTGATCACCATCACCGAGGATCTCGGCTTGCCATTCGGCAGGTGCTCGGGGAAGGTCGAGCCGCCGTTTTCGCCGGGGTGCTGAATGCCGACGAACAGCGCTTTCTGGTCGGGCGCGAAGCTGATGCCGGTCACTTCACACCCCACCGGCCCGACCATGAATCGACGGATCTCGCCGCTTGCGGGGTCAGCGCACAGCATCTGGTTATTGCCCATCCCCGCGAAGTCGCCCGCATTGGTGGAGTCGCCATCCGTCAGAATCCACAGCCGCCCGGCCATGTCGAAACCCAGGCCATCCGGGCTGTTGAACATGTTCTGCGGGTTGATGTTGCTTGATCCCCCTTGGGGCGTTCCTGCATGCACACCCGGGTTGCCAGCGACGACAAACAAGTCCCACGCAAACTCCATCGCTGCTGCGTCCGACCCTGTTTCCTGCCAGCGCAGAATCTGCCCGTACTGATTTTTCGCGCGGGGATTCGGCCCGCCCACTGGCTGCCCGTCATCGCCGCGCTTGATGTTGTTGGTCAGCGTGCAATAGACCTGGCCGTCCTTGGGACTGACGACGATCCACTCGGGCCGGTCCATGCGCGTCGCTTTCACCTGACTTGCCGCCAGGCGCGCATGAATCAGCACTTCGGCCTGATTGGCGAAACCACTGGCCGCATCAATACCGTTCTTGCCGTGGCTCAGCTCAATCCATTTGCCCTGGCCTTTCGGGTGGTCGGGGTTGCTGTCGCCCGCGTCGAACTGCGCCACGTACAGCGTGCCGTGGTCGAGGATGTCGCGGTTGGCCTTAAGGTTCTTGTGATCGACCTTGTCGCGGCTGATGAATTTGTAGATGAACTCGCCGCGCTCATCGTCGCCCATGTACACCACGACGCGGCCGTCTTTTGTCTCGGTCAGCGCAGCGTTTTCGTGCTTGAAGCGGCCCAGCGCGGTGCGTTTGACCGGTGTGGATTTGGGATCGAACGGATCGATCTCCACCACCCAGCCATGGCGATTGGGTTCGTTGGGGTTTTTGGCGACGTCGAAGCGCGGGTCGTGCAGGTGCCAGTTCACTTCCTTGCTGGCGGCGGTCACCCCATAGCGCTTGGTCGCGGCGTCGAAGGTCTGCGCCGGATCGCTGCTGCCAAAGCAGTCGGTGAAGTTCTCTTCGCAGGTCAGATAGGTGCCCCACGGTGTCTTGCCGTTGGCGCAGTTCTGGAAGGTCCCGAGGACGTTTTTGCCGGTTTTGTCGGCGGCGGTTTTCAACCACTCATGGCCGGCAGCCGGGCCGCTCAGGTGAATCGGCGTGTTGCCGTGGATACGCCGGTTGTATTTAGAGCCTTGTACGAACGCCCACTGCTGACCTTCGCGCTTGACCTCGATCACCGAAACGCCTTCACTGGCCTGGGCCTTGTGCACGTCTTCGGCGGACTGCGGGTCTTTGCCGTGATCGAAGAGGTAGCGGTAGTTGGTGTATTCGTTGTTGATCGCCATCAGCGCACGGCTGGCCGTCTCCGGCGTGTCGCCGGGAAAGGTGAACAGGCTCATGCCGTCATTGTTGTCGCCGAATTGCAGTTCCTGCATTTTCGCGGTGCCTTTGCCGCTGGGGTCAAACGCCGGGCCGTTGGTTTGCAGCGGCTGGCCCCAACTGATCAGGACCGAGGAGCGATAACCCGGCGGCAGACTGATGCTGTCGGCGGTGGAGGAGGGGATGCTGTCGAAGCCGAGCAGCGTGCCGTTGGCGGCGCTGACATTGGCGGCCATCACGCTGCGGCTGAGCAGGTTGCCGCCCAGGAACATCGCCGCGCCGCACAGGGCGCCCGCGCTGATGAACCCGCGTCGGGTCAGGCCAACCATGTTTTCGAGGTCGGTGGATTGGTTATCTTTTAATAGCGTCATCACGGGCTCCCTGCGGTTTAGGGCAAAACCCTATGCAGTTCGGATGACATTATTGTGGCGGTCAGATGACGAGTCGGGCTTCGGTGTTTCGTGCAAGCGGCGCTTACAGCGGCGTGCCGAGCAGAATATTGGAGGGCGCAAACTGAACCTTCACAGCGCCGCCGGTCTTGAGCTGCAAGGCATGCAGCCGGTCCGCGTCGACCACTGCGCAAAGGATCTGATGGCTGGGGAGGACGATTTTGACCTCGCTCGGGCCGTCATCGGCGGCGAGGATTTCCTCGATTTTACCGGTGAGGCAATTGTGTCCGATTGTTTCAGATTGGTCGGGCGTCAGTAGCTCCAGCCAGCCGGCCTTAATCAAGGCGAACACATCCGTGCCGATTTCGAGCCCCAGTCGCAAGGTGCTGTCGTGGGTGATCTGCGCCTCGATCGACAAACCGCCCGCGAGCTGCAACATGATCATGTCGTTGCGGCCTTGGGAGCGGACGCCGCTGACCTGACCATGTAGCTGATTACGCGCGCTGGTGCGCAGCATCAAGCGGCTGAGCAGGGCGAGATCATCGGACTCCTCCGAGGTTTCCAGCAACTGAGTCTGTAACGCTTGCAAGCGCTGATAAAGCCGCAGCACGCGCTCGCCTTCGGCGGACAATTTGGCGCCGCCACCCCCTCGACCGCCGACGCTGCGCTCGACCAGCGGTTTTTGCGCCAGATTGTTCAGCTCATCGATGGCGTCCCATGTCGCCTTGTAACTCAGCCCGGCGCTCTTCGCCGCGCGGGTAATCGAACCCTGCTCGGCAATGTGCTGCAACAGCGCGATGCGGTGAGGGCGGCGAACCATGTGCTGGGTGAGGGACGGCGGTAGGGACATAGGAGTCGGATGCACTGAAAGTGATGACGCCGGAGTGTAAGCCAAAATGCCTCGCGCCCAAATGCTGCGAAGTTTTAACGTCTCGGCCGATCAGTCCCCAGGTTTTGGCGTTCTTGCCAGGCAATACACATCCACCGATTGGGCGCCGGCTTTGAGCAACAGTTCTGCCAGTGCGTTGGCCGTCGAGCCGGTGGTGAGTACGTCATCAATCAGCGCGAGGTGCTTGCCGATGATCGCCGTGGCGTCCTTCAGTGCAAACGCGGACGCCAGATTGCGCTTTCTGGCTTTTGCATCCAGACCCTGCTGTGAAGATGTTTCTTTCACGCGGCGGATCACGCGCTCTTCAACAGGCAGTCCCAGTCGAGCACCGAGCCAGTTCGCCAACATCGCTGCCTGATTGAAGCCGCGCTGACGCAGTCGTTTTTTGGCGAGTGGCACCGGGATAAGACAGTCGGGTCGGCGCAGGCCATCATTAAAGCGATGCTGCAGGGTCTCGCCCAACAGCTCCGCCAGCAGTCGCCCAAGTGGCCATTTCCCTTGATGCTTGAAGCGCGTGACCAGCGCGTCGATCGGGAAGTCGTACAGCCACGGAGCGATGACTTCATTAAAGGCGGGAGGGTGGCGATTGCAGGCGCCGCAGGTGAGGCCGGACATCGGCATGGGCAGTGCGCAGCGATCGCACTGGTCAATCAGCCACGGGAGCTCGCGCTCACAGGGCACGCAGATCGGGGTGCTTGAATCAGTTGTTTCATCGCACAACAAACACGTCTGTACGTTTTCTAACCAGATGTAAACCTTGTGCCCGTTATATGGTTGACAGCGCATGTTGCTTCCTTAAATATGCCGAACATCCGTGTTGCGCCTGTGGGCTTTCCGGTTTTGCCGCTGGGCGAAGCCGCCCGGGTCATCGTCCAGAAAACATCAAGGAGCCGCCCATGAGCGCCAGCATCAATGCCAACCTGCGTCACGACTGGAATCTAGCCGAGGTCAAGGCGCTGTTCACACAGCCATTCAATGACCTGCTGTTTCAGGCGCAAACCGTGCACCGCGCTCACTTTGACGCCAACCGCGTGCAAGTCTCGACCCTGCTGTCGATCAAAACCGGCGCGTGCCCGGAAGACTGCAAGTACTGCCCGCAATCGGGCCACTACAACACCGGTCTGGAAAAAGAAAAGCTGATGCAGGTCCAGCAAGTGCTGGAAGAAGCCGCACGCGCCAAGGCCATTGGTTCGACCCGTTTCTGCATGGGCGCGGCGTGGAAGCACCCGTCGGCCAAAGACATGCCCTACGTGCTGGAGATGGTCAAAGGCGTCAAGGCCATGGGCCTGGAAACCTGCATGACCCTCGGCAAGCTGGATCAGGACCAGACCCGGGCGCTGGCCGACGCTGGCCTCGATTACTACAACCACAACCTCGACACGTCGCCGGATTTCTACACCAGCATCATCACCACCCGCACCTACAGCGATCGTCTGCAGACCTTGGCGTACGTGCGTGATTCAGGGATGAAGATCTGCTCCGGCGGCATTCTGGGCATGGGCGAATCCCTGGACGACCGCGCCAATCTGCTGATCCAGCTCGCCAATCTGCCGGAGCATCCAGAGTCCGTGCCGATCAACATGCTGGTGAAAGTCGCCGGCACGCCGCTGGAAAACGCCGAGGATATCGATCCGTTCGATTTCATCCGCATGCTGGCCGTCGCACGCATCCTGATGCCGCAGTCCCACGTGCGCCTGTCCGCCGGCCGCGAAGCCATGAATGACCAGATGCAGGCCCTGGCGTTCTTCGCTGGCGCCAACTCGATCTTCTACGGCGACAAACTGCTGACCACTGCCAACCCGCAGTCCGACAAGGACATGCAGCTGTTCTCGCGTCTGGGCATCCAGCCTGAAGCGCGCGAAGAGCACTCGGACGAGGTGCATCAGGCCGCTATCGAGCAGGCGCTGATCGAGCAGAAAAGCAGCGAGCTGTTTTACGACGCGGCGGTTTGAGCTTCCATAGTGGCTTGACTCGAGGCCTGCATGTCTTTTGATCTGAACGCACGTCTCGCTGCCCGTCGTGCCGAGCACCTTTATCGTCAGCGGCCCCTGCTGCAAAGCCCGCAGGGCCCTGAAGTGATTGTCGACGGCAAGCCGCTGCTGGCGTTCTGCAACAACGATTACATGGGGCTGGCGAGTCATCCTGAGGTCATCGCTGCCTGGCAAGCCGGCGCCGAGCGTTGGGGCGTCGGCGGTGGCGCTTCGCATTTGGTGATTGGCCACAGCACGCCCCATCACGCTCTCGAAGAGGCCCTCGCCGAGTTCACCGGACGGCCCCGCGCGCTGTTGTTTTCCAACGGCTACATGGCCAATCTCGGATCGGTCACCGCGTTGGTGGGGCAGGGCGACACGGTGCTGGAGGATCGTCTCAATCACGCTTCGTTGCTCGACGCCGGCCTGCTCAGCGGTGCGCGTTTTTCCCGCTACCTGCACAACAATTGCGACAGCCTCGCCGGCCGGTTGGACAAAGCGGTCGGAGACACGCTGGTGGTCACCGACGGTGTGTTCAGCATGGACGGCGATGTCGCTGACCTGCCCGCGCTGGCCAAGGCGGCGAAAGCCAAAAACGCCTGGCTAATGGTCGACGATGCCCACGGCTTCGGCCCGCTGGGGGCGAACGGTGCAGGCATTGTCGAGCACTTTGGCCTCGGCATCGATGAGGTCCCTGTGCTGATCGGCACGCTGGGTAAATCCTTCGGCACGGCGGGCGCGTTCGTTGCGGGCAGCGAAGAGCTGATTGAAACGCTGATCCAGTTTGCCCGCCCCTACATCTACACCACCAGTCAGCCGCCGGCGCTGGCGTGCGCAACGCTGAAAAGCCTCGAACTGCTGCGCACCGAACACTGGCGGCGTGAGCACCTGGCGGCACTCATCAAACAGTTTCGCGCCGGCGCTCAAGCCCTCGGTCTGGAGCTGATGGACAGTTTCACGCCCATTCAGCCGATCCTGATTGGCGACAGCGGGCGCGCGTTGCGGCTGTCGCAGTTGCTGCGAGAACGGGGCGTGATGGTCACCGCCATTCGGCCACCAACGGTGCCTGCGGGCAGCGCGCGTCTACGCGTGACATTGTCCGCCGCCCACAGCGAAGCACAGGTGCAGCTATTGTTGCAGGCACTGGAGCAGTGTTATCCGCTGCTGGGCGTAGACGAATCTTCGGAGCTGGGCCATGCGTGATCAGTTGATCCTGTTGCCGGGCTGGGGCCTCGGCGTCTCGCCCCTTGAACCGCTGGCTGCAGCGCTGCGAGGGCTCGACGAACATTTGCGGGTGGTGATCGAACCCTTGCCGGACATGGACACCGACAACCTCGACGAATGGCTCGATGAGCTGGATTCGACGTTGCCCGAAAACGCCTGGCTGGGCGGTTGGTCGCTGGGCGGCATGCTGGCCGCCGAACTGGCCGCGCGCAGGGGCGAGCGCTGCTGCGGATTGGCGACGTTCGCCAGCAACGCCTGCTTCGTGGCCCGCAGCGAGTGGCCCAACGCGATGCCGCAAACGGATTTCGATGCGTTCATTGCCGGTTGCAAAGCCGATCTGGACGCAACGCTCAAGCGCTTCAGTCTGCTGTGCGTGCAAGGGGCCGAGGAGCCGCGCGCGCTGTCGAGACAGCTCAAAGCCTGCGCGCCCCACGGCACCAGCGCCGGTTTGATCGAAGGCCTCAAGCTGCTGGAACAAATGGACACGCGCAAAGCGCTGCAGGCGTTTCGCGGTCCTCAAATGCACCTGTTCGGCGGGCTTGATGCGTTGGTGCCGGCAGAGGCGTCGGCGGACCTGCTGACCCTCCAGCCTGACATCGAAGTCGGCGTGATCGAGCAGGCCAGTCATGCCTTCATTCTGGAAAACCCGCACGGCGTCGCCGCTGCAGTTCATGCGTTTTTACACGAGTCCGGTGATGACTGATCTTTCCCACTGCGCGTTGCTGAAGGCCGTGAAACAGCAACAGGCATCCGGGCAGCTGGCGCTGCCGGACAAGCGTCAAGTGGCGGCGTCCTTCTCCAGGGCGGCGACCAGCTACGACAGCGTGGCCGATTTGCAGCGCGCCGTTGGTACTGAACTGATGACGCGACTGCCTGATCTGGCACCGTCCCGCTGGCTGGACCTGGGCAGCGGCACCGGTTGTTTCAGCCGCGCGCTGGCGCAGACGTTTCCGCGCAGCGAAGGCATTGCGCTGGACCTTGCCGAAGGCATGCTGCGCTATGCACGGCCTTCAGGGGGGGCCGCGCATTATGTGGCAGGCGACGCGGAGAACGTGCCGCTGCGTGACGCGAGCGTCGATCTGATGTTCTCCAGCCTGGCAGTGCAATGGTGCCCGGATTTTTCTGCAGTGCTGAGCGAAGCGGGTCGCGTACTGAAACCGGGCGGCGTGTTCGCTTTTGCCAGCCTCTGCGTCGGGACGCTGTTTGAGCTGCGCGACAGCTGGCAGGCGGTGGACGGCATGGTCCACGTCAATCGTTTCCGCGAGCGGGAAGAGTATCAACGCCTCTGCGCCGCCAGTGGTTTGAACGTGCGCAGCCTCGAAGTCCTGCCCCACGTGTTGCACTATCCCGACGTGCGCAGCCTGACCCACGAACTCAAGGCATTGGGTGCGCACAACATCAATCCGGGTCGCCCGGGAGGCCTGACCGGTCGCGCGCGAATTCAGGCTTTGATGGAGGCGTACGAAAGGTTTCGTCAGGAAAAAGGCCTGCCCGCCACGTATCAGGTGGTGTACGCCATCCTGACGAAACCCGGCATTGATTAAAGAATGATCATTTAGTCGGCGTTTTTCACACGAACGCTATAGTAAGCAGGCACTGGTTTGAAATATCTGAACGGATGGTCGCCACGATGAGCGCTGCGTATTTCATCACGGGAACCGATACCGACGTCGGCAAGACCACTATCGCCACGGGGCTTCTGTACGCGGCGCGGCAGTCGGGGTTGAGCACGGCGGCAGGCAAGCCGGTGGCTTCCGGTTGCGACGTCAAACCCAAGGGGCTGCGCAACTCGGACGCCGTCGCCTTGCGTGCCGAGTGCTCGATCCAGCTGACCTACAACGAGGTCAATCCGGTGGCCTTCGAGCCGGCAATCGCGCCCCATCTGGCCGCGCGGGAAGCGGGAGTCGCCCTGACTGTGCAGTCCCTGCTCGGGCCGATGCAGCACATCCTCGCCAAGCAGGCTGATTTCACGTTGATCGAAGGCGCCGGCGGCTGGCGCGTTCCCTTGGCCGATCAGGCCAATCTGTCCGATCTGGCCATCGCGCTGAAGCTGCCGGTGATTCTCGTGGTGGGCGTGCGCCTGGGTTGTATCAGCCATGCGTTGCTGTCAGCCGAAGCGATCGCCAACGACGGTCTGCAACTGGCGGGCTGGGTGGCGAATATTATTGATCCCAAAACGTCACGGCTTGAGGAAAACCTCGCCACGCTGGCAGAGCGTCTGCCGGCGCCGTGCCTGGGCCGCGTGCCGTTCATGAAGAAGGCAACTGCGGAAATGATTGCCGAGCATCTGCATCTGGAACTGCTGGACTAGCGGGCGACGAGTCGCCGAGTGTGAGGCCCGTCACAAGGCTCAATGCCACTAGTCGCTTTGCGAAGTAATCCAGGCGCTTTGCTGCTTTAATCGCTGTGTTCGCTATGAACAGAGGATCGTGCTCATGCAAATCTCACTGAACAACACGCTGTACCCGGGCCTCAGCGCCATGCAGGTCGGGCAGAACCGTGTCGATCAGGCTGCGACGCAACTGGCCAGCCCCGCGACCGAGGTGTCAGGGCGCAGTCAGTCTTCGGATTTCCAGCTTGAGCGTCTGCGCTCCGTCGATCGTCCGCAACGTTCCGAGATGGCCACCAATGTGGTGGAACTGACCCAAGGCCGTATTCAAGTCCAGGCAGGCGTCAAAGTTGAAAAAGCCAGCGATGAAATGCTCGGCACGCTGATCGACACCTTCGCCTGATTCTCTTCGCTTCGTGCGCTGCGGCGCACGTTGCTGGATGCTACGCCTCTCATGAATAACACCTCATTCACGTGCCCATTCCCCGGGCGCTTTCGCGTTTCTTATCCCGACGTTTTCTAGACTCAACGCTGCGGTCTCAACCGCCTGGCGTCGCAACCGAGCGCCTGGGGTTTGCCCGCGTCAGGTGATGAAAGGTGCCGGGCGTCGCTTGACAAGGTATAGGCGTAAACGTATGTTTCAAACACCTGTTTGATCGCCGCGTGATCCCAGATGCCGGCGCCGGGGCGACGCCCCACAGTGACCACACGGTCATCCAATTCCAGGATTCACCAGCAGAGGTTTATCGCTATGCCTGACTACAAGGCCCCCTTGCGTGATATTCGCTTCGTCCGTGACGAGCTGCTCGGCTACGAAGCGCACTATCAGAGTCTGCCAGCATGCCAGGACGCCACGCCTGACATGGTTGACGCCATTCTCGAGGAAGGCGCCAAGTTTTGTGAGCAGGTCCTGGCCCCGCTGAACCGTGTGGGTGACACCGAAGGCTGTACCTGGAGCGAGTCCGGCGTAAAAACGCCGACCGGTTTCAAGGAAGCCTACAAACAGTTCGTCGAAGGCGGCTGGCCGAGCCTGGCCCACGACGTCGCTCATGGCGGTCAGGGTCTGCCCGAGTCGCTGGGTCTGGCGGTCAGTGAAATGGTCGGCGAAGCCAACTGGTCGTGGGGCATGTACCCAGGCCTGTCGCACGGTGCGATGAACACCATCTCCGAGCACGGCACCCCTGAGCAGCAAGACGCTTACCTGACCAAACTGGTTTCCGGCGAGTGGACCGGCACCATGTGCCTGACCGAACCTCACTGCGGTACCGACCTGGGCATGCTGCGCACCAAGGCCGAGCCTCAGGCTGACGGTTCGTACAAAGTATCCGGTACCAAGATCTTCATTTCCGCTGGCGAACACGACATGGCCGATAACATCGTCCACATCGTGCTGGCCCGCCTGCCCGATGCGCCTGCCGGCACCAAAGGCATTTCCCTGTTCATCGTGCCGAAGTTCGTGCCGGCCGCTGATGGCAGCGTCGGCGAGCGCAACGCAGTCAACTGCGGCTCGCTCGAACACAAGATGGGCATTCACGGCAACGCCAC
Organism: Pseudomonas sp. W2Oct36; assembly: GCF_041060465.1. NCBI lineage: Bacteria > Pseudomonadati > Pseudomonadota > Gammaproteobacteria > Pseudomonadales > Pseudomonadaceae > Pseudomonas > Pseudomonas sp. W2Oct36. Next base: position 82,544 of record NZ_JAUERW010000010.1, on the reverse strand, counting down.
CTGCGTGATGAACTTCGACGGGGCAACCGGTTTCCTGATCGGCCCGCCGAACAAAGGCCTGAACTGCATGTTCACGTTCATGAACACCGCACGTCTGGGCACGGCGCTGCAAGGTCTGGCCCACGCCGAGATCGGTTTCCAGGGCGGCCTGAAATACGCCCGTGAGCGTCTGCAGATGCGTTCCCTGACTGGCCCGAAAGCGCCCGAGAAAGCCGCTGACCCGATCATCGTTCACCCGGACGTACGTCGCATGCTGCTGACCATGAAGGCCTTCGCCGAGGGGACTCGCGCGATGGTGTACTTCACCGCCAAGCAGGTCGACATCGCCAAGTACAGCGACGACGCCGAAGCCAAGAAGCAAGCTGACGGCCTGCTGGCCTTCATGACGCCGATCGCCAAGGCGTTCATGACCGAAGTCGGTTTTGAATCTGCCAACCACGGCGTGCAGGTCTACGGCGGCCACGGCTTCATCGCCGAGTGGGGCATGGAGCAGAACGTTCGCGACGCCCGTATTGCCATGCTGTACGAAGGCACCACGGGTATTCAGGCGCTCGACCTGCTGGGTCGTAAAGTGCTGATGACTCAGGGCGAGGCGCTCAAGGGCTTCACCAAGATCGTCCACAAGTTCTGCCAGTCGCAGGAAGGCAATGAAGCGATCAGCGAATTCGTGGCGCCGCTCGCTGCGCTGAATAAGGAGTGGGGTGAGCTGACCATGAAGGTCGGTATGGCGGCCATGAAAGACCGTGAAGAAGTCGGCGCCGCGTCGGTGGACTACCTGATGTATTCCGGTTATGCCTGCCTGGCGTATTTCTGGGCTGACATGGCCCGTGTCGCCGCCGAGAAACTCGCGTCCGGCACCGGCGAAGAAGCCTTTTACACCGCCAAGCTGCAGACGGCGCGCTTCTACTTCCAGCGCATCCTGCCGCGCACTCGCACTCACGTGGCAACCATGCTGTCGGGCGCGAGCAACCTGATGGACATGAACGAAGAACACTTCGGTCTGGCTTACTAAGTCAGCCCAAGCGTTTCCCTCAAGCCGCTTGCCCCCAGGGACAAGCGGCTTTTTTGTGCCTGGCTGATTTTTGTATCAGGGCCACGCACATTCTCTCTCATCCTATGCATGACGCGGCCGATACAGGCACAATGCCATTTAATCAGCGCTCACATCGTTCGGTGAGGAGATAGTCCTTTTGCTGCGCCCCTCTGCCCCACGGCTCAGTCATTTTTTACCCTCTCTGGCCTTGCTGGTTGCCGGACTGGCGGCCGCGTATGTGAAAGACCTCAACGTCTTCTTCACCTCACTTTTCAACGTGCTGCCCACCCTGGTGCTGTTGCTGGGTGGTGCGTACTGCGGGGTGTACAAGCGACAGCGTGAGCTGTTCCTGATGATCACCGTGTACATCGCCTATTTCCTCCTCGACACACAGACCGACTACTACCGCGATTACGGCAAGGTCCGAGAAGACGCCGCCGTGGTGTTTCATCTGTGTTGCCTCTTGCTCCCGGTCATGTTCGGTCTGTTTGCGGCCTGGGAAGAGCGGACCCATCTGTTTCAGGACCTGGTTGCACGGCTGGCCGTTCTGGTGGCAGTAGGCAGCGTTGCCCTGGGTCTCGAACAGAGCTTTCCCGCCGGCCTGCTGGCCTGGCTCGCCGACATCCGCTGGCCAGCGCTTCACGGTGAATGGATGAGCCTGATTCAGCTGTCCTACGTGACCTTTCTCATTGCGTTCGCCGTGCTCATCACCCAGTACCTCTATAAGCCGCGGCCGCTGCATGCGGCTCAACTGGTGGGGTTGCTCGGGATGTTCTGGGCGTTACCGAAGACCTTCATCCTGCCCTTCACCCTGAACATCATGTGCAGCCAGGTGATGTTGATGATTGCGGCGGCGGTCGCCCACGAGGCCTATCAAATGGCCTTCCGTGACGAGCTGACCGGGCTGCCAGGCCGACGCGCGCTCAATGAGCGGATGCAGCGACTGGGGCGCAATTACGTGCTGGCGATGAGCGACGTCGATCATTTCAAGAAATTCAACGACACCCATGGCCACGATGTCGGCGATCAGGTGCTGCGTCTGGTGGCGAGCAAGCTGTCGAAGATCACCAATGGCGGCGGGCGCGCCTATCGCTATGGCGGCGAAGAGTTTGCCATCGTGTTTGCCGGCAAAACCCTCGAAGAATGCATGCCGCATCTTGAGGTCATCCGCGAAACCATTGCCAGTTACCAGATTCAGCTGCGCAATCAGGACAATCGTCCGAATGATGATCTGCAAGGGCGTCAGCGTCGGGCGGGGTCCCAGGCTTCAGCGGTGTCGGTCACGGTCAGCATCGGCGTGGCGGAGCGTCTGCCGGAGCACCGCAACCCGGAAGAAGTCCTCAAATCCGCCGATCAGGCGCTGTATGCCGCCAAAGGGGCCGGGCGTAACTGCGTCATTAGTCATGCGCAAACCAGCAAGCGCGGCGCTGTGCGCATGGCTGCCGCCGGCTAAAACCTACTCTTTTCCACCTCTGGACGAACGCACACGCCGCTGTGCGCGGGCATCAGCATGATTGTTGCTTGCGCGTGACCTAATCTTTGATAATAGTCACGTGTTGACCCTATGTGTCGCAAATGGTGTTCATGTACACTCGTTCCATTGACACATCGGCGCCGCACTCTCTCTGCTGTGCCGCTCCTCCCCCGAGTTCTTTGCCGCTGAAACGAGGTTTGCCATGGCTGACTACAAAGCGCCCTTGCGCGATATGCGCTTCGTCCTCAATGAAGTGTTCGAAGTCTCCCGACTTTGGGCCACGCTGCCCGAATTGTCCGAAACCGTGGACGCCGAGACCGTCGAGGCGATTCTCGAAGAAGCGGGCAAAGTCACTGGCCGGTCCGTTGCACCCCTGAGTCGCGCGGCCGATGAGGAAGGCTGTCACTGGAACGACACCGTCGTCACTACCCCGGCAGGCTTCGTTCAGGCGTACAAAACGTACGCTGAAGGTGGCTGGGTTGGCGTCGGTGGCAATCCGGAGTTCGGCGGCATGGGCATGCCCAAAGCGGTGTCTGCTCAGGTCGAGGAAATGGTCAATTCCGCAAGCTTGGCGTTCGGGTTGTACCCGATGCTGACGTCCGGCGCCTGCGTCTCGATCAACACCCACGCCAGCGAGGCGTTGAAGACCAAATATCTGCCGAACATGTACGCCGGGGTATGGGCCGGTTCGATGTGCCTGACCGAAGCCCACGCCGGCACGGACCTCGGGATTATCCGTACAAAGGCGGAGCCCCAGACCGACGGGTCTTACAAGATCAGCGGCACGAAAATCTTTATCACCGGCGGCGAGCACGATCTCACCGAGAACATCATTCATCTCGTGCTGGCCAAACTGCCTGACGCACCGGCAGGGCCGAAGGGTATTTCGCTGTTCCTCGTGCCGAAGATCATGGTCAATGACGATGGCAGCCTCGGTGAGCGCAACACGGTGTTCTGCGGCTCCATTGAACACAAGATGGGCATTCAGGCCTCCGCCACCTGCGTGATGAATTTCGATCAAGCCGCGGGCTATCTGATTGGCGAGCCTAATAAAGGCCTCGCGGCGATGTTTACCATGATGAATTACGAGCGTCTGGGCGTCGGCATTCAGGGCCTGGCGTCCGGCGAGCGCTCGTATCAGAACGCGATCGAGTACGCCCGCGACCGTTTGCAAAGCCGTGCCCCGACGGGCGCACAGTCCAAAGACACCCTTGCCGACCCGATCATCGTTCACCCCGATGTGCGTCGCATGCTGCTGACCATGAAGGCATTGAACGAAGGCGGTCGGGCATTCTCCACGTACGTGGCCATGCAGCTGGACACCGCCAAGTACAGCGAAGACGCCGATGTGCGTCAGCGCGCCGATGCGTTGGTCGCGCTGCTGACGCCAGTCGCCAAGGCCTTCCTCACCGACATGGGCCTGGACACCACCGTGCACGGTCAGCAGGTGTTCGGCGGTCACGGCTACATTCGCGAGTGGGGCCAGGAACAACTGGTGCGTGACGTGCGCATCACCCAGATCTACGAAGGCACCAACGGCATTCAGGCGCTGGACTTGATGGGCCGTAAGGTGGTCGCCAGCGGAGGGGCTTACTACAAGCTGTTCTCCGACGAAATCCGTCAATTCATCGCTTCGTCTGACAGCTCGCAGGCAGAATTCACCAAGCCGTTGGCCGCAGCCCTGACCACACTGGACGAATTGACCGACTGGGTACTGGACCGGGCTCGCAGCAACCCGAATGAAATCGGTGCCGCGTCCGTCGAGTATCTGCATGCGTTCGGATACACGGCGTACGCCTACATGTGGGCGATGATGGCAAACGCCGCATCGGGTAAAGAGGCTCAGGAAGATTTCTACGCCAGCAAGCTGGGCACTGCGCGGTTCTATTTCGCGCGTCTTCTGCCTCGCATTCAGTCCCTTTCGGCTTCCGTTAGAGCGGGCAGCGAGTCGCTGTACCTGTTGGAGGCGTCACAGTTCTGACACCCGGAAATTCATGTAAGCATTTGCTTACATGACGTGATGGCAATCGGCTCTATCGCTCCAGTGGATCCAAGTTTAATCTACACACATGGACGTCGCGCAGGATGCGCAAACAGATAACAGGGACACGTAAGGGATTGCCTGCCAGGATGGCGGGAAGAAATGGAAGTCATGGGAAACAGTCTGGAAAACCTCGCTTAGGCGGGGTTTTCTTTTTTCTGCGTTCCGAAAAAGTGCATCGCCATCCGCCGCTTCGCTTGATGTGGCTGCGGGGAGGTCATGGCTTGATGATAGGCGCTGCGGAACCCCTATAGCGACCCAGGGTCGATTAGCTGTGCGGCCCCCATTTGGGCCATTAATCAGGAGCTCCACCCATGGACATCATTCGCATCATCATCGCCATCCTGCTGCCACCCCTGGGCGTGTTCCTGCAAGTCGGCTTCGCCGGCGCCTTCTGGCTGAACATTCTGCTGACCCTGCTGGGCTACATCCCGGGGATCATCCACGCGATCTACATCATTGTCAGTCGCAAGTAACCCGACCCCGGCTAACACCGCGCTTCCTGTCTCAGGTCAGCTGACATAGAGTCCGACGTTGGACTTTATGATCAGGAAGCTCAGGGATGGACGTTGTTTTGGGATTGCTCGCCGCTCTGTTCTGGGGCGGCACAGATGTTCTGGTAGGGCTCAATGCCCTCCTGCGACTTGTAGGACCGGCTTTAGCCGGGATGGCTTCAATCGCCACACCGCAAATTGATCGTTGCATCCACCGACCTCTTCCCGGCTGAAGCCCGTCCTACCAGGCGACTGCGTACACCTGTGAAGCTGGCGATGCCCCACAGAAATGTAGCGTGTATCGCAATACCCCGTGGGAGCGAGCTTGCTCGCGAAGCGGCCAGGACTTTTTGAAGGGGACTGATTTATTTACAACGCTTCACCGTAAATTAATCTGTCCCCGTATCAGCTCACTGGCCAATTCCCGGCTAAAGCCCGTCCTACCGGAATCCGCGGGAGCTGGATAACCTCAAATCACCCATCAATCACCTTCCGGTAGAACGCCCACTCAGTTTCCAGTGCATGGGCCAGGTTGGCGGCTTTGCGGAAGCCGTGGCGTTCGTCAGGGTAGAAATGCCCTTCCGCCGGGATGCCGTTTTCCAGTAGCGCATTGAGCATGTCGCGGGTCTGGGCGGGGACGACGACTGCGTCGAGTTCGCCCTGGAAGAAGATCACCGGCACTTTGATCTGGTCGGCATGCAGCAGAGGCGTGCGCTCCCGGTAACGGGCCATATCCACATCGGGGTCGCCGATCAGCCAGTCCAGGTAATCCGCTTCGAACTTGTGCGTGGCTTGCGCCAGCGCCAGCGGGTCGCTCACCCCATACAGGCTCGCCCCTGCGCGGAACACATCCTTGAATGCCAATGCGCACAGCGTTGTATAGCCGCCTGCACTGCCGCCCCGGATGAATGCATTTGCCGGATCGATCAGGCCCTGATTGCCCAGGTATTCAACCACTGCGCAAGCGTCTTCGACATCGACAACGCCCCATTCCAGAAACAGCGCCTGACGATAGGCGCGGCCGTAACCGGTGCTGCCGCGATAGTTGAGGTCGGCGACGGCGAAGCCCCGTTGCGTCCAGAACTGAATGCGCGGGTCCAGCGCGGGGTAGCAGGCGGAGGTCGGGCCGCCGTGTATAAACACCACGAGCGGCGGCTTGTCGTCGCCATTCATGGCCGGGTAGAAATACCCGTGCGCCTCGCCGGCCCCACTTGGATAACGCAAGGTCTGCGGCTGGCTGATGCGCTCGACGGGAAGGGGGCTGACCCCGCCGGCCAGCACCTGAACGCACTTGTCAGCACGACTGATGGCAATGACAGCAGAAGGGCTGACGGGCGACGCCGCGATGCAATAGAGGTAGTCCGCGTCCACCGCGAGGCTTCTGAAGCGGCTGTAGTCGCCGCTGAAATCTTCAACTGAACCCTGCGCCGAGCGCACGCCGAGCAGGCCTTTGCCGTCCTCGAACCAGGCGGCGAGGTACGCGCCCTCGCTCAGCGGCGCCCAGGTCGACGCGCCCAGTTGCCACGGCGCCGAAGCGTGGTCGGCAGCGGCGGCGGGCAGCGCTTCAAAACCGTCCGGCGTCTCAACCCACGGCTGCCAGAACCCGGCGCGGTCGGTCAGGCAATACAAGCGGCCCGCGTCATCAAAGCGGGGTTGCTGCAGCGACTCCAGCCCCAGCCCGCCCGCGAGGCAGTGCGGCCGGCCCCACGCGAGATCGGCCTGGCGTTCGACGCTCATCAGTCGGGTGGACGTCCACGGCTGGTGGGGCCGCCACCACTCTATCCAGACCAGGCGATTGCCATCCGGGCTGACGGTGGGAGATGCATAGAAGTCTGCGCCTTCGGCCAGCACATGGCGGCGGCCATCGGCGACGTCGATCGCGACCAGCCGATGAGTATCCTTATCCTCCTCGACCGCCAGAATCTGCCCACGCGCATAGCGGACGTCTCCGAAGAGTTTGTTGCCCTGGGTCAGGGGGTGAGGTGTTTGAGCGTCGAAGGACTGGAGGTAAATCTGCTGGTCCGCTTCGTTGACGAACACCACGGCATCGTCAGTCAGGCAGAACGAACCGCCGCCATATTCATACACCCGGCTGCGCACGCTGAAACCCTCGGGGGTCAGGCAAGCGGCCGCGCCGTCGTGCCAGCGCCAGACGCGCGTCGCGGCATCCTGCGGGCGGAATTCACTCCAGAAAAGCCCCGCAGGGCTGACGGCGAGTTCGGCGAAATCGGTGCCTGCCGCCACAGCCTGGGCGGCGGAAAGGAGGTCAGGACTTGGCGATGAGGCGTGAGTTTCGTTCATTGCGGAAGGCCAGTTGCTCGATGGTCTGGCTAGCATACTCGGCTTCATCACGGGCCTGGGTGATCAAGTGATGCTGCGGCGACTTGCTGCACACCGGGTCCGTGTTGCTCGCATCGCCGGTCAGCATGAACGCCTGACAACGGCAGCCCCCGAAGTCTTTTTCCTTCTCGTCGCAGGAGCGGCAAGGCTCTGGCATCCACTCGTAACCGCGAAAGCGATTGAAGCCGAACGACTCATACCAGATGTGCTGCATCGTGTGATCGCGCACATTGGGGAACTGGATCGGCATCTGCCGCGCCCCATGGCACGGCAGCGCAGTGCCATCCGGCGTCACGGTCAGGAACAGATTGCCCCAGCCGTTCATGCAGGCTTTTGGACGCTCTTCGTAGTAATCGGGGGTGACGAAGATCAGCTTCACCGGGTGATTTTCAGCGGCGAGCTTGACCCGATACTCGTTGGTGATGCGTTCGGCGCGCACAAGTTGGTCTTTGGTCGGCAGCAAGCCCACCCGATTCAAGTGTGCCCAGCCGTAAAACTGACAGGTCGCCAGCTCCACGAAATCCGCTTCCAGTGCCACGCAGAGCTCGATGATCTTGTCGATCTTGTCGATGTTGTGCCGGTGGGTCACGAAGTTGAGGACCATTGGATAGCCATGCTTTTTCACGGCGCGGGCCATTTCCAGCTTCTGCGCGAAGGCCTTTTTCGAGCCGGCGAGCATGTTGTTCACTTGCTCGTCGCTGGCCTGGAAACTGATCTGGATGTGGTCCAGCCCGGCTTCCTTGAAGTCGATAATCTTCTGCTCGGTCAGGCCGATGCCGGAGGTAATCAGGTTGGTGTAGAAGCCCAGCCGTCGCGCTTCGGCGATCAGCTCGGCCAGATCCTGACGCACCAGTGGCTCGCCACCCGAGAAGCCGATCTGCGCCGCGCCCATTTGCCGGGCTTCGGCCATGACTTTGAACCACTGCTCGGTGCTCAATTCCTGACCCTGCTTGGCGAAATCCAGCGGGTTGGAGCAATACGGGCATTGCAACGGGCAGCGATAGGTCAGCTCGGCGAGCAGCCACAGCGGCAGCCCGACCGGGGGCGTGGGCGGGATGTAGACATCGGACTGAGCGTTCACTGAGTCAGGCAAATTCGATCCAGAGCTCTGCACGGGCGACCTCCATGAATTGCTCGACGTCAGTGCCGAGCTCGGGAACGCCGGGGAATTTTTCGTCAAGCAGCGCAATGATGGCGCCGACGCTGCGCTGACCGTCAATCAGGCCGCCAATCGCGCTTGCGCTGTCGTTGAGCTTGATCATGCCCTCGGGGTAGAGCAGCACGTGACCGTTTTGCGCGGGCTCGAACTGGAAACGATAACCGCGGCGCCAGCTGGGCACCTGCTCACGATTGAAGCTCATAGGGCGATTCCTTTGTGCCAGACGCGTTGGTCGGTCACGCTGTGATAGGGCGGGCGGTTCAGCTCGTAGGCCATGCTCATGGCATCAAGCATGCTCCACAAAATATCGAGTTTGAACTGCAGAATTTCCAGCATGCGCTCCTGGCCTTCCCGCGTGGTGTAGTGCTGCAGCGTGATCGCCAGACCATGCTCGACGTCGCGGCGCGCCTGACCCAGGCGGGTGCGGAAGTATTCGTAACCGGTCGGGTCGATCCATGGGTAGTGCTGCGGCCAGCTGTCCAAACGCGACTGATGGATCTGCGGCGCGAACAGCTCGGTCAGCGAACTGCTCGCCGCTTCCTGCCAATTGGCGCGACGGGCGAAGTTGACGTAGGCATCGACGGCAAATCGTACGCCGGGCAGAACGAGTTCCTGCGAGCGCAGCTGGTCAGGATCCAGGCCCACGGCTTGACCCAGACGCAACCAGGCTTCGATGCCGCCGTCTTCGCCGGGTGCGCCGTCATGGTCGAGCAAGCGCTGAATCCACTCGCGGCGGATTTCCCGGTCCGGGCAGTTGGCCAGGATCGCAGCGTCCTTTAGCGGGATATTCACCTGATAGTAAAACCGGTTAGCGACCCAGCCCTGAATCTGCTCGCGGGTCGCGCGCCCTTCGTACATCGCCACATGGAAAGGGTGATAGATGTGGTAATACGCGCCCTTGGCGCGCAGGGCCTGTTCGAATTCAGCAGGGGACAGCGGCGTTGCATCGTTCATGTCGGCAGTTCTCGTCAAGAATTTCCGCAGATCCCGTGGGAGTGTGAGCTTGCTCACGAGTGCGATCTACCTGTGCCGGATAGGCTGGCTGACCTGACACCTTCATGAGTAAACCTGGCCCCACAGTCGGCTAATTAGCGTTTTAAAGCTCGATGCTCATCCCATCGAACGCCACTTCGACGTTCCGCCGCGCCAGTTCAGCGCGCTCGGGCGAGTCTTCGTCGAGGATCGGGTTGGTGTTGTTGATGTGGATAAGCACCTTGCGCTGTTGCGGCAGTTTTTCCAGCACGTCGAGCATGCCACCGGGGCCGTTTTGCGCCAGATGACCCATCTCCGTCCCGGTGCGGGTGCCGACGCCACGCCGCTGCATCTCATCGTCATCCCACATTGTGCCGTCAACCAACAGGCAGTCGGCGCCGCTCATTTTCTCCATGAGGGCATCATCGACTTTGCCCAGGCCCGGCGCGTAGAACAGTTTGCCGCCGGTGCTCAGGTCCTCGACCATCAAGCCGATGTTATCGCCCGGGTGTGGGTCGAATCGGTGAGGCGAGTAGGGCGGTGCCGCACTGCGCAGTGGAAATGGCGTAAAGCGCAGATTCGGGCAGGCCGGAATCACAAAGCTGCCTTCCAGCTCGATGCGATTCCAGGCCAGGCCGCCGTTCCAGTGTTTGAGCATGTTGAACAGTGGGAAACCCGTGCTCAGGTCCTCGTGGACCATGTCCGTGCACCAGACCTGATGCGGGCAGCCTTCACGCAGGCTCAGCAGACCGGTGGTGTGGTCGATCTGGCTGTCCATCAGAATGATCGCGCTGATCCCGGTATCGCGCAGGCCGCGATTGGGCTGCATCGGCGCGAACCCCTGGAGCTGGGCGCGGATGTCGGGAGAGGCGTTGCACAAGATCCAGTTCACGCCGTCGTCCGACAGCGCGATAGACGACTGGGTGCGCGCGTGGGCCCGCAAGCTGCCATCGCGAAAGCCAGCGCAATTGGCGCAGTTGCAGTTCCACTGAGGGAAACCACCGCCGGCGGCGGAACCGAGAATCTGGATGTGCATGTAAACCCCGTAGCGACGGGCCAGGTCGGCCCTGAAATCAGAATCGCGTTAATAAAAAAGCCCCGGCGAACCGAGGCTTCTCACCGCGCAACAATCAACGGCTTGCGAAGTACATGGTGACTTCAAAGCCGATACGCAGATCAGTGTAAGCAGGTTTAGTCCACATAATTGACTCCTTCTGGGTTAGTGCAGCAGTGGGTGAGTACATTCTTTAGTGCTCCTGCGAGCGGAGACGTTCAAATGCTTAGGCGGCTATGTTACTAAAATTAACGGAAGGCCAATGATGAAATATCCGATAAAGATCCTTGCACCGCAGGCAATGATCAACTGTTTGCAGCCCGCGGCCGGGGCGGGCTAGAACGGGCCAGGGCGGTTGGAGAGGCAGAGCCGGGCGCTGTCTGGTTGCGCCAGCCGATGAGCGGCTTCGAGCAAAGCAGCGTGTTGAAGATGTGCAAGCGAATGTTGCAGGCGTGCACTGTAGTCGCTGTCGTGTCCTGCCAGATGCGCTTGCCAGAGCAGCTCGGCGGCTTGTGAATGTTCCATGTCAGCCGTCTCAACTTGCGCCTGCAGGTTTTTTACCTGCGCGGGTAAGTCTACGGCGTTGATGAGAGTCGGCAGATCCTCGATGAATGCCTCGATATGCGCCACGAGCTGTGTCGCGTTCGCACTGGGCGATTGCACACCGAATAGAAGACCGCCCGCGCCCGCGATGTGTCGGAAACCGCTGAAAACGGCGTAGCCCAACTGCAGTTCTACCCTTAGGCGCTGGTAGAACGGCGCCTGCATCAGCTGTGCGAACAGTCGCCACGTAGCTTCGTCATCGAGAGAGTGGGAGAGCGTGGGATAGAACATCAATAGCGCAACTTCGGCAGACTCCGACGGCTCGATTTCCCACCGTGTGCCCGTAGCCAGTGGTGTTGCGTGCGCTGAAAGCTCCGGGAGACCGGGGATGCGCCGAGCGGCGTGACTCAACACGTTTCGCGCTGAGGGTGTGAAGCCCGTGGCAAACCCCGTCCAGAGCGCCTCTGCCCAGACCTGCGGCAGACCGTCAGTCTGCTGGTTGACGGCGTTGTTCAAATAATGATCAGGTAAGGTCTTCAGCAGCTGACGTATCGGGATGAGGGCCGGATCATTAGCGGGTTCACCGTAGCGCGCCAGGGTTTGCGCATCCGGCTGGACGAGCAGGCTCAGCGCCTGTTCCAGCACGATGGGCAACGGCTCCGCCAAGCCGGAGATCTTTAGCTGCCAGAATCTGCCGTAGGCACTGAAGGCCAGCGTGACCCCCGCTTGACTGGCTTGGGCCATCAGCGGTTTCAGGCTGTCTTCCAGCATCCGGGCAAGCATTGGTTGCGCAGCGGCGAGCGTCCATCGCAGGCATAAGGTCGCCTCGCCGTGTGCTGGCAGTGCTTCGCTGAATGTCAGCTTGGTTAAGGGCAAGGTCGGCGTAGTGGATGCCGTTGCGGGTTTCAGAAATGGATTGGGCTCAGGCAGCCGCCACTCAACGCTGGATGAGCCACACGCCAAGGGCTCGACTTGCGTGCGTAACAGCGCTGCGGATGTGAGCTGGCTGAGCAGCGCATCAACCGCCTCTGTCGACAGACCCGCCGCATCAGGTTCAGCGCTGTAATACCGCGCCAGCGACAGCGCACCGCTGACGGCCAGGCGCCGCTGTTCCAGCCGTGCGTATTCTTCGATCAACTGACGGTAATGGGATTTGAAAAAGGCGAGCCAGTTGAAAACCAGTGCTGGTACATGCGATGACGCGTCGGGAGGCGTTGCAGCCAACACGAACGCGACGTCGACTAATGCCTGACCGGCAAATTCATACATGACCTCGGCCTTTAGCGACTCAATCAACCCTCGTTCGCGCACCTCCGCCACCAGCCCACCTGCTTGCCCGTCATTCATCCAGGTACAAAGAAAGGCAGCAGCCTGCTCCTGTCCGACCGGTAAACCTTCGCACGCGAAAGTCAGGTGCATCCGACGCTGGTCAGCCTCACCGATTGGCTTCGGTTCATCAGTGAGCAGCGCAGGCGGTCTCTGCTGCTCAACCCGGCTGCCTTTAGCGAAAAACGCGCCAGACTGCGTTGCCAGCTCCTCCAGTTCCTCCAGCGACTGAGGCCCTGCGAGGCTCAGCGTCATCTGCCCGGCCTGATAAAACCGTCGATAGAAATCCTGCAGCGCATCCTGAAATGCCTGACGCGGAACCGGAAGACTGAAGCGATTCCCTGCATGAAACCCGCGCAGGGGATGCAAATCCGACAAGGGCTGGAGGCGTTTCAGCCGATCACGGGAGGCATTGTCCCGCGACCAGGCGATGAATTCCGCGTGCAGCACCTCCCGTTCTCGCAGCTGATCGGGAATCGTCATGCGTGGATGGGCGAGCATTTCGCACAGCCTCTCAAGACCGTCGGGGAACACGGCGCGGGGCAGTTCGATGAAGAAGTCGGTGGTGCGCTCGCGTGTGCTGGCGTTCACTTGCCCGCCATGGCGCTGCACGAACGCCATCAGTTTTTCGTCGGCCGTAAAGCGCTCGGTGCCGAGGAAGAACAGGTGCTCGAGAAAATGCGCCAGCCCCGGCCAGCGGGCCGACACATCATGACTGCCTGCCGCCACCCGCAATGCCGCAGCGCAACGCTTCAAGCGTGGTGCCGAAACAAGCACCACGTTCAAGCCATTGGGCAGGGTCAGGGATCGCTGGCTGATGGGGTTGGGCATGGCACTTGTGATGTTTGCTGACTGAGCGGCCATGCTAGCGGATAACGGGCGCTCAGGTGTGGGACGTGCGCAGTGGCGACGCTGGGCAATTACCCTACGGTTTACCTAGACCGGCATAAAACCCCGGCCGGCGATCCTTGAAATACGTATTGATCGCCTGCGATTCGCTCATCGCTTCACGATCCAGGTCCGCGATCACCAGCGCCTCATCCCGACCGGCAAGCCCGATTTGCCGACCGTCAGGCGCACAGATGCTGCTCAAACCGCAGTAATGGATCTCGCCCTCACTGCCGCAGTAATTGGCATAAACCAGGTAGCACTGGTTCTCGAAGGCGCGGGCCCGCACGGTGACTTCCGCGACGAAATCGTAGGGCGCCATGTTTGCTGTCGGCACGAGAATCAGGTCTGCGCCGGCCAGAGCCAGACGCCGCGTGTTCTCGGGAAACTCGACGTCGTAGCAGATCAAAAAGCCGAGCCTCCAGCCGCCGAATTCCACCACCGGGAAGTGCTCATCGCCCGCGCTGAACATCGCGTTGTCCAGGTCGCCATACAGATGGGTCTTACGGTAATTGCAGAGCCGAACACCTTGCGCGTCGATCAACTGCACGGCGTTGTAAACCTGATCGTCGCCGCTTAACTCCGGGTAGCCGTACAGAATCGCGACGCCCGTGGCCTGGGCTATCTCGGCGATCTTCAGCGCAGCCGGGCCGTCGCTCGCTTGCGCCAATTCCCGCGCCGCCTGGGCACCGATGTTGTAGCCGCTGAGAAACATCTCGGGGAAGACCAGCAGCGCCGCCCCCTGCGCCGATGCCTCGATCGCTTGGGCTTCCAGTCGCATGAGGTTGGCGCTTACGTCCAGCGGCAGCGGCGGGCATTGGTAGAGGGCGACGCGCATTTGTGGCTTCCTTATTCCGGCAAAACGATCGGGCCGATCTCGTGAAACACGTCTCCGGGGCCCGGGTTCTCGGCGTGAGTCTTACCGCCGAAGTGAGTCATGATGCCCCACACCGCGTTCAGCGAGGTCTGTACTGCGCCTTCGACCCAGGCGGGTGTCCAGGACACATCGTCACCGGCGATGAAAATGCCCCGTTGCTCGTCAGGCATTTCCTTCTGCATGAAGTGCGCGTACATCCGCTGGTTATAGCGGTAGTGGCCCGGCAGCGCGCCTTTGAAAGCGCCAAGGAAGTGCGGGTCGGATTCCCACGACACGGTGATCGGGTCTCCGATGACGCGCGCGGCGATATCGACCTTTGGGTAGATCTTTTTCAGCGCGCCGAGCGCCAGGCTGACGCGCTTTTCCACGGGATGCGGCAGCATTTTCAGCGCGTCGCTCATCCACGAGTACGACAGACAAATTACCCCCGGCTTCTCGACGCCGTTGGAATAGGTGCCGTTGTCGAACAGATAAGTGCCACGGGTCAGGCGATCCGTCAGGGTCATGCTCATGAGGTCGCGGCCGGTCTCAGGGTCTTTGTCCTTCCAGAACGGCCGGTCGACCATGACGAAGGTTTTCGACGACTGCATGTAGCGCGTGCGGTCCAGCGCCATCCACATCTTCTGTGAGAACAGCGACTCTTCGCACTCGATCTGGGTGGTCAGCAGCCAGCTCTGGCACGTGGCCAGAACCGCATCGTAATGGCGGACGTCTCCCAAGTTGTCGGTGACCGCGAACTGACCGTTGGCGGCGCGGCTGATGCCCTTGACGCCCGTGCGCGGGGCGCCCCGGTGCAGCGTCGACAGGCTGGTGCCTTCTGGCCAATGGGCGCAACGTTCAGGGGCATGGCGCCAGATGCCGATAGGGACTTGCGCGACGCCGCCGACGATCAGGTGTTGGTGATCATCGCAGTTGGTCATGACCACGCGGAAGATCTCCAGCATCGAGTTCGGGAAGTCCGAGTCCCAGCCACCGGTGCCAAAACCGACCTGACCAAACACCTCGCGGTGATAGAACGACAGCTTGGCGAAGGCTTTGGAGGTGGCGACAAAATCATAGAACGTGCGGTCGTCCCACAGCGGCACCAGCTTGTCCCACAGCTCCTTGAGCCGAGGCACGTCGCGGTCGCGGATGGCTTGCTGAATGTCGGCGAACTGCGAGCCGTCCTCCAGCGCGTCGGCCCAGGCGTCGGCGACTTCCTGAAACAGCGCAGGCAAGTCCGACAGTTTCTGTGCGTAGTGAGTGCTGCCTTCCAGGTCAATCACCGTGCTGCCGGACGCCGCCGTGAGCGGGTTGGGGAAGGGCTTGGACTCCAGGCCGAGCTTGTCGACGTAGTGATAAAAAGCGGTGGATGACACCGGGAAGCGCATGCCGCCCAGCTCGGCAATGATGCCTTCGGCGCCTTCGAACTGTTGTGAGCGCAGACGGCCGCCCATTTTGGAGGCTTCATAAACGACGGGCTTGAGGCCCAGCTTCATCAGTTCATAAGCCGCCACCAGCCCTGCGATACCGGCGCCGACGATGGCCACCTCTTTTCCAAGGTTTTCCGTAGGAATGCTGCCCAGGCCTGCCGGGTGCTCAATCCACTCATCGAAGGCGAACGGGAAGTCCGGGCCGAAAATCGTGATCGGTTTTTTTCCGTCGGCGGGGTGGCGATTGTTCTTCATGACTGACCTTGTTCGACTGGGGCGCGAAAGTGGACAAGTCTAGATAACAGTTGGGACGTTAATAAGACGCAGAGTGTCGTCGTTGTGTCGAGAATGCCGTCAAAGTGACGGGTTAGCTCGTCACATTGTTATAAGTTGCCCATTCAGGATGGCTGCCCGCGGTCGATCTTGCTGCTCAGGATGATCGATGTGGTGGTCTTCTCGACGCCATCGACACTCCCGATCAGATCGAGCAACTGGTCCAGCTGCTCCGGCGAGTCCGTGCGCAGCCACGCGACGTAATCGAACTCGCCACTCACGGCGCACAACTGTTGCACCTGCGCGAGCGCGCTCAGCCGCCGCAACACTTCCTTGCCAGAGCGAGGTTGCACGGTGATCCCGACATAGGCCTGCAGCCCGCCATCCACCAGCCGCTGACCCAGACGCACGCCATAGCCGGTGATGATTTTGGCTTTCTCCAGGCGCGCCAGTCGCGAGGTCACGGTCGTGCGCGCGATGCCCAATTGCCGGGCCAGATTGGCGACCGGTTCCCGGGCATTGATTTGCAGCGCTGCGATCAGTTTGCGATCGATGTCATCGAGCGCTGGGGGGCGGGTGTCAGGCAAGGCGGATCTCCTTCGGCAAGCGAGGCATGTTAGGAGATTCCTTAGGGGTTTGGGTGATATTCGAATCCCAAAGCGACGCGAAACCCTAGGCATTCTGCGTCGATCGTCCATCGGGGATGGGCGTCAGAGAACCTGCGTCGGTCATGTGGGACTTTTCCGCGCTGTAAGGCTTTTGTCATTCTTCTGTCACCCCCGGCATGCCTAAATTCTCTCCCCATCCCTATGAATCCACGCCGGGAGCCCCGTCATGACTCTGGATTTCTCCGAAACCGCCCGCTACATCCAGGCCGATATCCTCGACAGCTTCGACGAAGAACTGGAAATGGAGTACGACGACGCGCGCCTGGACGGCTTGTTGGCTGACTTGGGTGAGGAGGTGCCCAAAGGGATTGATCGCCGCCTGTACTTCCGCGAGCTGCTGCGTCTGCAAGGCGAGTTGGTCAAACTGCAGGATTGGGTGGTGAGCCAGAAGCTCAAGGTGGTCGTGCTGTTCGAAGGCCGGGATGCGGCAGGCAAGGGCGGTGCGATCAAGCGCATCACTCAGCGCCTCAACCCACGGGTCTGTCGCGTGGCTGCACTGACCGCGCCAAGTGAACGCGAGCGCACGCAGTGGTACTTCCAGCGCTATGTCGCGCACCTCCCAGCCGCTGGCGAAATGGTGCTGTTCGACCGCAGTTGGTACAACCGGGCCGGGGTCGAGCGGGTCATGGGCTTCTGCAATGACGAGGAGTACGAAGAGTTTTTCCGCACCGTCCCCGAGTTCGAAAAGATGCTGGTGCGCTCGGGCATCATCCTGATCAAGTACTGGTTCTCCATCACCGACGACGAGCAGTACCGGCGCTTTCTGATGCGCATTCATGACCCGCTGAAACAGTGGAAGCTCTCGCCGATGGACCTTGAGTCCCGCCGTCGCTGGGAGGACTACACCAACGCGAAAGAAGAAATGCTCACCCGTTCCCACACTGACGTCGCGCCATGGTGGATCGTCGAGGCCGACGACAAGAAACGCGCCCGCCTGAACTGTATTCATCACCTGCTGGAGCAGATCCCGCGCGGCGATACCGAAACACCGCAAGTGGTGCTGCCGGAACGCGAGTACAACGCCAATTACCTGCGCGCCCCCGTACCGCGCGAGATGGTTGTTCCGCCGGTTTATTGATCCTCCACCGGTTTCTGATCACCGTGCTGGCGTGGTTCAGATTTTCCACGCCGGCGCAGTTTTCGCCAGTCGTTGCTGCAGGCTTTCAAGATTCTGCGTGAACTGGCGGGTCATCAGCTGATAACCGAGCACCTCGGTAGAGGCGGTTGGAACGTCGGGCCCGACGGTCAAGCTCTCGGTCGGGCGCTGCAAACGCTCGGTCGCACCGGTCTGCAGCGCGCGGGCCATGCCGATCAACATGCGACGGATCCGCCGTTGCTCTGCCGTCACGCCCGTGCTGCCAGCATCTGCCGGACGCAGATTCGAAAGAATCTCGAGGATGCTCAGGCACATGCGGTAGTGGCTCTGAATGGCGTCCAGCTCAACGATCGAAATCTTCACTTCCTTGGACACCGACGGCATCAGCGAACGCAGCTGCAACAGCGTCGCGCCCATCCGCGCGGTCAGCTTCACGTGCTCATCTGCAGTGATCGACTGACCGCTGGCGATACGGTCGTAAGCTAGGGCACAGTCCCGCAAGCCACTCGCCAGGTTGTAGCGCCACGAATACACGGCGTACAGCGGCAGCGCGAATGAAAACGCCAGGGCGAGGGCGATGCCGATCAGGATGTCCACGGTCCGCCACAGCCCGTCCGTGATCGGGTTGTCACCGTGGCCCGCCACGATGAACAGCGTGATCGCCGACAACAGCGCCGTGTAACCGCCCTTGCCGATGGCGTGATACGCAAAAAAGCCGCAGATCAGCGACATAACCACGTACGTCAGCAACGGCATGCCCAGATAGCTTTCCTGCGCCACCATCGCCAGGCCCAGCGCCGCGCCAATCAATGTCCCGTACGCGCGCTCCACCGATTTTTTGCCGATATTGCCGTGGTGCTGCAACCCGCCAATCACGATCAGCATGGTCACCGACGCCCACTCACCGTGGGGCAGATGAAAACCTGTCGTCAGAAGAATCGACACCAGCAGTCCGACCACGATTCGGCCGGCGTGAATGTAGCGCGCATGGCGATAGCGGCGGTATGGATCCAGAAGCGGACGCAGGGCGCGGCGAAGCCAGGAGGGTAGGGAGGCTGAGTTCATGGGGTTACAGACCATGGAGAAGATGAATATATCCGAAGCCTGGCAAATGCTGCGCGTCACCTCCGGTGTGCACTCATTCACAAAGTCATCACATGTGAGATGTTGCGTATCCGGATGCTTGCGCGTAGGGTGCGTTGCTATCACATGTGATGTTCGGGAAAACTTCAATGGCTCGGAAAACTTCAACCGACTACATGCGCGAGATGCGCGCTCGGCTGACGGCTGCCGGGTACGTGAAACGAGAGCTGTACGTGCTTCCCGAAAACGCGGAAGTATTGAGAGACATCGAAAAAGTGCTGCGCCAGCCCTACTTGGGTAACCGGATCAAACTGGAGGGATTCATGACTGAGAACACCAATTGGACGATCAACACACTTCACTCGGCGTTCGCCGAGCTGGACGTTGTGAAAGACAAAGATATCGAGCTGACCCTCATTCAAGGCGCCGAGCCAAGTCTGAGCCTAGTGATGAACCAGTTCGGCGGCTTGCCCATCATCATTGCCATTGCGGGCGACCAGATCCTGGTTGATTCCGTGCTGGTGTACGCCTCCGAGGTGAAAGACCCGGCGGCTTTTAACGACGCTGTGTTGCGCAGCCGGGAGCTGTTCCCGCTGTCGTCGATCGGCATCGAGACCCTGCCGAACGGCGAAACCTTTTACAACATGTTTGGCGCACTGAGCGCAGCCTCTTCGTTGACGGTCGTCGTCCACGAGGTGCTCACCCTGGCAGAAAACGTGATTCATGCGGCCGACGCCTACGAAGATTTTCTTAAAGTTGATTCACAGTAATCGGGAGACACATCAATGAGCCTTTGGAAAAAAATGGTCACAGCGTTGCGTGGTGGGGCTTCCGAGGTGGGTGAAGCCATCGTCGATGCCCAGGCACTGCGAATCCTCGATCAGGAAATCCGTGACGCCGACGCCTCCATGCTCGCGGCGCGCAACCAGCTGATCCAGATCAAAGCCAAGCACAAGCTCTCGCTCCAGCGCGTTGAAGAGCACGACAAGAACATCGCCAACTGGGAGCAGAAAGCGCTCGCGGCGATGAACAAAGGCGAAGAAGCCCTTGCCCTCGAGTGTGCCGAGAAAGTGGCCGAGCTGACGGCTCTGCGCGATCAGGAGAAACTGGCGGCCGATCAGTTTGGCGTCCACGTGGCGAAACTGACCGCACAGGTCATCAAAGCCAAAAGCCAGATCAAAGGCCTGCGTCAGCAGACCGACATGGCCAAGGCCCGCGACAGCGTGCAAAAGGCACAGATCAACGCGGCGGCTGCGACCGGCGGTGCCAATGGCCGACTCGAAACCGCAGTGGGTTCGCTGGCACGTATCAAGCAGCGTCAGGATGAACAGGACGCGAGACTTGAAGCGGCCGACGAGCTGGCCGAGGCTGCCAATGGCGGCGATCTGGAGCGTCGTCTTCAGGATGCCGGGATCGGCGCTAAAACAGGCGGTGCAGCGGACGTTTTGGCCCGCTTGAAAGCGCAAAGCCAGAGCGGTAACGCTGGGCAATAAGCACCGTTAAACAGAGGCAGCCGGATATCCGGCTGCCTTTTTTCGGTTTCGATTTTTCGGGTTTCAGCGGTGTGCAGATGAATATCGGAAATGGACTACGGACGATACTCTGCCTTGCCGCTTTGATGATCGTTGTGCAGATGGTTAACTCCCTGACCGCCAACAGCCTGCTGTCCCACGGCCTGGTGCCTAGAACGTTGTCCGGACTTCAAGGCATCGTTTTCTCCCCGTTTCTGCATGGTTCGGTCCGTCACCTGCTGAGCAATCTCCTGCCTTTTGTGGTGCTGAGCTGGCTGGTCGCAACCGAGGGGCTTCAGCGTTACATTCGCGTTGCACTGCTCATCACTGTGATGGGGGGCCTGATGGTTTGGGTGATTGGCAGACCTGTCATCCATGTGGGCGCCAGCGGCCTGATATTTGGCCTGTGGGCGTATTTGCTGGCCCGCGGCTGGTATCAGCGCAGTCTGGCGAGTTTCGCGATCGCACTGGTGACCCTGCTGGGCTACAGCGGATTGATTTTCGGCTTCATTCCGGTGCCGGGCGTATCGATTGAGTCACACCTGTGTGGCGCGCTTGCCGGTATCGTGACGGCCTGGTTAATGCACTCACGGCAGCTTCTTGAGCGAAGCCCCGTGAAGTGAAGGGCAGAACTTTTTCAGATCGCCTCGGCGCGAATTCAAGGAGATGAAACATGAGCTGGATCAAACGCGCATTAGGCCTGGAGTCGCCCATTCCACCGGCCGGCTCCAATCCCCTCGGCAATTCGGCCTTGGCTAATCCGTTCGGGCTGGCTACCGGGCGGATGATGGACCTCGACGACTCGCTCAAGCTGATGCTCGACGGCCATTCGGAACTGGTGGTCCCCAACGAAGAAGTGGTCTGGTCAGTGGGTCAGGTCGACCTGGGGCAATCGGTTCGTCTGGTGCGCTTCTACTTCGAGGATGAGGATTACTGGCTGCAGGTCATGATGAACGGGCCTGCCGCTGAAGACGTCCAGGACATCATCCTGTTCGGCTACAGCAGCGCCGTCACGATCAACAGCGAGGCGGAGCTCAAGCGTCTGGTGGGGCCTGCGTCCAAAGTCGGTCTGCCGATATTCGAGCATGACGGCTGGGAATACGGGCGTCAGTGGGGCACGGAAGAGGGTCAGACCGAGCTCACGCCCATGGACGAGCAGGTTGTCAGTCCTGACGGTGCTTACCGCATCAAGCACTTGAGCATGTTGTACGCGCGGGACACTGGATTGGTGGATCGTCGCGAGTTTCTGCTGCTGTCGGTCGAGGAAGACGAGGAGGGCGTTGTTTCCTTCACCACGTCGGTCGGCGTGACCCTGCAGTCCACTGATTTCACCGTCATTTAAAAGGAAGTAAAAAATGCTTGAAGCGCTTCGTATGTCCGTCAGCGTCCAGTCGTTGCTGAGTTTTGTGGTCTACATCATTGTGGCCGGCGGGTTGTTCGCGTTGTTTCAGATGGCCTACACGCGTCTGACGCCGCACAAGGAATTCGCCCTGATTCGTGAGGGCAATGTTGCCGCGGCCGTCGCCCTCGGCGGTGCGCTGATCGGTTTCGCTCTGCCTGCCAGCAACGTCATCACCTACAGCATCAGCGTACTGGACGTGGTGATCTGGGCAGTAATCGCAGCAGTCGTACAGCTGCTGGCCTTCACCGCCACCAGCATGGTGCTCAAGGATCTGTCCGCACGCATTACCCGAGGCGAGCTAGCCGCGGCCATCTATGCCGCCAGCGTCTCGATCAGTGTCGGTTTTCTCAACTCGGCCTGCATGACGCCGTCGACCTGATCGCCCGTTATCGAAAGGAGTTATCGATGAGACGTAGTTCCCTCAAGCTGGTCCTGGCCAGCACCCTGCCGCTGGCGATCAGCGCGTGCAGCAAATCCGACACCGTCGAAGTCTCCGCGCAGCAGACCTATCCATCGGTTCAAGCCTGTGTGGATCAGAAAGTCCCGGTCGATGTCTGCTCGGACGCCTACATGAGTGCGCTGGCGGAGCACCGCCGCGTAGCCCCGACCTACGACGACAAGACAGCCTGCGAAGCAGATTTCGTCCCTGATTACTGCCAGCAGAATGCCGATGGCAAATTCACGCCCAAGCTCGGCGGTTTCCAGCTGGAAGTTTCCGGGGAGCTTCCCAAGTCCCAGGTCGACGCAGCGAAGGCACAGGCTGACCAGTCCGGCGGCGGCGGTGGCGGCGGCTTTGGTTCCGGGGTGAACGGATTCCTGATGGGCATGCTGGTCAGCAACATGGTTAACGGATTCACCGGTGGCGGCGGTCGTTACTACGCCCAGCCCATCTATCAGGAGCGTGACTCGCGGGGTGGATATGGGTATTCCACACTGTCGCGCCAGATCGAACGGGGCAAAACCTTCGGCAACTCCACCCAGGCGCGAAGCAGCTCGACCGGGACTTACAGCAAAGGCACCCTTGGTCGTAACTCCTCTGTCTCGTCGTCGGTTTCCCGTGGCGGTTTCGGCAGCCAGGCCACTGCTCGCAGCGGTTGGGGTGGCAAAAGCAGCGGCTCAAGCTTCGGCGGATAACAGGGACGTTACCCATGAAAAGGATCAGCATCCAAGAACGTCCTGACTGGCGCCAGACAGCCGAGCGTGAAGGGTTCAACTTTCACACCATCGACGGTGAGCGCTACTGGGATGAGCGGGCCTACTACCAGTTCACCGAAGCGCAGATCACGCGCGACATCGAAGCGCCGACCCAGGAGCTTCATGCCATGTGCCTGGACGTCGTGGAAAAGGTCGTCGAGAGTGAAGAACTGCTGACCCGGCTGGCCATTCCACAGGCGTTCTTCGATCTGGTCCGCACCTCGTGGAAGGAAGGCCACCCGCATTTATACGGACGTTTTGATTTCAGCTATGACGGTGTGAACTCGGCCAAGCTGCTGGAAGCCAACATGGACACCCCTACGTCAGCGTATGAAGCGGGCGCGTTCCAGCTCATCTGGCTTGAAGAGCAGATCCAGCGCGGCGTATTGCCAGCCCACGCTTCCCAGTTCAACTCGACGGCGGAGGATCTGGTCCGGGCGTTTGCGGCGATCAGGGAGGGCGGGCCTTTCTACTTTTCCTGCATGTCAGGCTCTATCGAAGACAGGGGCACGACTGAGTTCCTGCGCAAAATGGCCGAGCACGCCGGCATCGAAACCCGCCACATCGACATCGAAGACATCGGCCTGAACGCCAACGGCCGATTTGTCGACCTTGATGGCCGCTGGATCGAACGCCTCTTCAAGCTGCACGCCTGGGAGCATGTGTTCCATGAGCCCCACGGCCAGGCCATCCCGCAGTGCGACACGCAATTCATCGAGCCGGCCTGGAAGGCGATCATTTCCAACAAAGGCATCCTGCCGTTGCTTTGGGAATTCAACGAAGGGCACCCCAATCTGCTGCCGTCCTTTGTGGATAAGCACCCGCAATCTGCGGTGCCAAAGGGCTGGGTGCGCAAGCCGTATTTTTCCCGCGAAGGCGCAAACATCGAAATCCGCACCCCGACCGACCAGGTCATCTTCGAAGATGGGCCTTACAACGATGCCCCCTACATCCTGCAAGCTTTCGCACCGTTGCCTCGCTTTGGCGACAGCTACACGCTGATCGGATCGTGGGTGGTGGGGGATACGGCTTCGGGGATCGGGATTCGTGAAGATGACAGTTTGATCACCAAGGACAGCAGCCGGTTTTTGCCGCATGTGGTGATTGATTGAGGTTGTGATGAGGCCGGCGGTGGGTACCGCGCAAGAACGAAAAAAGCCGCGCAATGCGCGGCTTTTTATTTGGTGGGCCCACACGGACTCGAACCGTGGACCAAGGGATTATGAGTCCCCTGCTCTAACCAACTGAGCTATAGGCCCTCAGTAGGCCGCGGATTATAACGACGGTTTACGCGCTGTGCTATCCGAAACGTCTGAAACGGTTGCACGAAGAAACGTCTTGCAGAATTCCTCCGCGCGCAGGGGCAGGCTGACGAGGTAGCCCTGGATTTGTTCACAGCCTTCGTCTGCCAAGAATTGCTGCTGTTCAAGGGTTTCGACGCCTTCTGCAATGACGGTCAGTTGCATGCTGCGGCCCAACGCGATGATGGCGCGGACGATGGCCGCATCATGGGGGTCATCAGGCAAGCCGCGCACAAACGATTGATCGATCTTGAGGATGTCCAGCGGCAGGCGTTTGAGATAACTGAGCGAGGAGTAGCCGGTGCCGAAGTCGTCGATCGCCAGCTGCACGCCGAGTTTCTTCAGGCGATGCAGCACTGATAGCGCTTCTTCGGTCTGCGACATGATGAAGTTCTCGGTGATCTCCAGCTGCAGGCAGCCTGGCTGTAACTGGTGCTGGAGCAGCAGACGCTCGATCCTGTTGACCAGGTTGGGCTGACGCAGCTGTGCACCGGCAAGGTTCACTGACAAGGGCCCAAACACGTCGTAGCGCTGGTTCCACTCGTGCAACTGCTGGCAGGCCGTATCGAGCACCCATTCGCCGATCTGCAGGATCATGCCGTTTTCTTCTGCCAGCGGAATAAACCGCTCGGGTGGGATGTGGCCGAAAGTGGGGTGGAACCAGCGTATCAGCGCCTCGGCCCCGACCAGGCGTTGTGTCAGCAAGCTGATCTTGGGCTGGTAGGACAGGGTGAACTCGTTACGCTCGATGGCGCGCCGCAGCTCGTGCTCCAGGGCAATCCGCTCGCTGGCCTGAGTGGTCAGATCGCGCGTGTAATGCTCTACGCGGTTGCGCCCCTTGGCCTTCGAGCGATACATCGCTGCGTCAGCATTCTTGATCACGTGGCCACATCGGCGCCATCGGTGGGAAACAGCGCGCTGCCGATGCTGGTGCTCATGAAGAATTCATGTTCGCCCGCCTGGAACGGCGACGAAAAACTGTTGAGCAGCTTGGTGGCGACCGCTTCGGCGTCGCTCGGGTTTTGCAGGCCGGGCAACAGAATGATGAATTCATCACCGCCGAGTCGCGCGACGGTGTCGATGTCGCGCAGGTTCTCCTTCAGGCGTACCGCTATGCTTTTCAGCAGCAGGTCACCGACCGGGTGGCCGAGGCTGTCGTTGATGTGCTTGAAGCGGTCCAGGTCCAGAAACAACACCGCGCCAAGGCTGTAAGCCGCTCTGGAGTGAGCCAGCGCGGCGTGCAGTCGGCTTTCGAACAGCGTGCGGTTGGGCAGACCGGTCAGCGGGTCGTGGTGTGCCTGATAATCCAGCCGGGCCTGAGCCTGCTTCAGGCTGGAAATATCAGCGAACACTGCAACGAAGTGGGTGATGAATTTACCGCGATTGCGCACGGCACTGATGGTCAGCCAGCTCGGATAGATCTCGCCATTTTTGCGCCGGTTGCTGATCTCGCCCTGCCAATGACCCTCTGCTGTCAGTTGGTACCACATGGCGGCGTAGAACGCGCTGTCGTGGAGTCCGGACGCCAACAAGCTTGGCGTGTTACCGAGCGCTTCGAGTTCGCTGTAGCCAGTGATCTCGCTGAAAGCGCGGTTCACGGCATTGATTCGCTGCCGGGTGTCGGTGATCAGTACGCCTTCCGCTGTGCTCTCGAATACCGTTGCGGCCAGTTGCAGCTTTTC
The DNA here is from genome assembly GCF_041060465.1 of Pseudomonas sp. W2Oct36. Classification (NCBI taxonomy): domain Bacteria; kingdom Pseudomonadati; phylum Pseudomonadota; class Gammaproteobacteria; order Pseudomonadales; family Pseudomonadaceae; genus Pseudomonas; species Pseudomonas sp. W2Oct36. The sequence goes on along the minus strand of NZ_JAUERW010000010.1, from coordinate 56,721 downwards.
CTGCATCTGGTGGCGGTCGGTGATGTCGCGCGCGATGGTGAGCATGCAGTCTTCACCGGCAATCAGAAGCGGTCGCGCGGAAATCTCGCACAGACGGATCTGACCATCCCTGCGACGGATGTGGCTGGTAAAGTCCTTCACGAAACCGTCACGTCTCAGTTGCTCAAGCAGTTGCTGTCGCTCGTTCAAATCTACCCAGATGCCCAGGTCAAGGGTGGTGCGGTCCAGCGACAACGAGCTGTGATAGCCGGTGATGCGGCTGAAGCCGTCGTTCACCTCCACCAGCAGCCCGTCGTTTTGCCGCGTAATCAGCAGGCCGTCAGGGGAGGAGTGGAACGCTTTGGCAAATTTCTCTTCGGACATCTGCAGCTGTTGCTGGGCCTCCTTGAGTGGCGTGATGTCCCTCACCACCAGAACCACTGCCGCCGTGGAGTCCAGATCAAAAGGCTCGGCTGACAGAAGCCCGGTGAACAGCCGACCATCACTGCGCCGAAACGGCATTTCCAGATTGCGGATGCTGCCCTTCTGAAGGCGTTGCAGCAGGCTGTGGCCGATGTCGGGAATACCCCAGATGTTCAGCTCGGCAGGCACGCGCCCGACGACTTCAGCAGGGCTGACGCCGATCTGCTCCAGAAATGCTGGATTCGCCTCCAGAAAGCAGCCGTCCGAAAGACGCGCGATGACCAGCATGTCAGGACACTGCGCAAACACCGAGGCGAACTTCCCTTCCGAAAGACGCAGCGCCTCTTCGGTTTGCTTGGCTTCGCTGATGTCGATCATCAGCCCCCGCATCACAGGCTCTCGGCCATAGCCGATCATGCTTACGATGTCTCGAATCCAGACCACCCTGCCGTCGGCGCTCAGGACTCGATAATCGACGCTGTGATCGTTGCCTTCCGCCACCTCCCGGTCGCAATAGGCCTGGGCGTAGTCGACGTCCTCCGGATGAACGATACTCCGCCAGAATCCGGGCCTTCGCCATTGGTGCAGCGGATACCCCAACAAATCCTGCGCGTGGGGCGAGACATAGTTGTAGGAATAGTCGTGGGTATTGGCTTCCCACGCGATGGCCGAGAGGCTCTCGATCATCCCGCGATAGTGATACTCGCTGCTGCGCAGTTCTTGTTCCAGGGCGATTCGGCGGGAGATCTCGGAACTGAGACGACGGTTGATCCGGACCACGATGGCCAGTACCGTCGTCAGAAACAGCAATCCGGGCAGTCCGATGAGCAGAAATTCGTGCCAGAGCTTGCTGCGCTCACTGGAGTGAGTGGCCGCCTGCGAGGCGGAGGGCGAATCGTCCAGTCCGCTGAATTGTTCGGGTTGGCGACTTTGATCGATACCTGCAAATCGGTCGCTGATCAAGTCAGTGGGCAGATGGAGACTTATACCGGGTGCATTCCCGGGTTCAGTATCCTCGCCGGGCAGCCACTCCTGATGCATCCCTTGCCTGTTTTCCCCGTCGTGAAGCAACGCCTGGGCAGTGACAGCAGCGGGGGCGAGCACGCATAAGAGAGCAATGGCCGGCATCCAAATCATGGCAGCCTCGGTGATTCATGGGTGAGAATCAACCGAGTGTAGTCGGGCTGGACAACAGTGGCACTCTGCCGGAAATTTATTCCTTAAAACGCAAAACCCCCAGCAATGCCGGGGGTTTTGGTACGACGTGTCGCTTACTCGTCGAGGAACGAGCGCAGGTGTTCGCTTCGCGTCGGGTGACGCAGCTTGCGCAACGCCTTGGCTTCTATCTGACGGATACGTTCACGGGTAACATCGAACTGCTTACCGACTTCCTCGAGGGTGTGGTCGGTGTTCATGTCGATACCGAAACGCATACGCAGGACCTTAGCTTCACGGGCGGTGAGGCCCGACAGCACTTCGCGCGTCGCTTCTTTCAAGCTCTCTACCGTGGCGACATCGATTGGCGACTGCATGGTCGAGTCTTCAATGAAGTCACCCAGGTGCGAGTCTTCGTCGTCACCGATCGGGGTTTCCATGGAGATCGGCTCTTTAGCGATCTTCAATACCTTGCGGATCTTGTCCTCGGGCATTTCCATGCGTTCGCCCAGCTCTTCCGGCGTCGGTTCGCGACCCATTTCCTGCAACATCTGACGGGAAATGCGGTTGAGCTTGTTGATCGTCTCGATCATGTGCACCGGGATACGGATGGTGCGTGCCTGGTCAGCGATCGAGCGAGTGATTGCCTGACGAATCCACCAGGTGGCGTACGTCGAGAACTTGTAACCGCGACGGTATTCGAACTTGTCCACCGCCTTCATCAGACCGATGTTGCCTTCCTGGATCAGATCGAGGAATTGCAGGCCACGGTTGGTGTACTTCTTGGCGATCGAGATCACCAGACGCAGGTTGGCTTCAACCATTTCTTTCTTCGCGCGGCGGGCCTTGGCCTCACCGATCGACATCCGACGGTTGATGTCCTTGATTTCCAGGATGGTCAGCCCGGTTTCTTCTTCCAGCGCGGTCAGCTTTTGCTGGCAACGTTGAATGTCGGCCTGAAGCCGACCAATGGCTTCAGCGTATTTGCTTTTGCCTTTGGCCAGCCCGTCTGTCCAGCTCTGGTCAACTTCATTGCCCGGGAACTGGCGAAGGAAGTCGGCGCGCGGCATGCGTGCATCACGAACACACAGCTGCATGATGGCGCGTTCTTGCGCACGCAGACGCTCAAGGGCACCGCGAACACGCTCAACCAGACCTTCAAACTGTTTCGGAACCAGCTTGATCGGCATGAACAGCTCGGCCAGGGCCAGCAGTTCAGCGTTGGCCTGCTTGCTGCCGCGGCCGTGCTTTTTCACGGCCTTGAGGGCAATGGCCATCTGGTCTGAAACGGCACCGAAGCGCTGGGCGGCGATGACTGGGTCCGGTCCACTTTCGACCTCGTCCTCTTCATCGTCGGAAGCGTCTTCTTCTTCGTCGTCAGCACCTTCGGCTTTCTCGGCCTTCGGGTCGACTGGCGGCGGGACTTCGGCTGGCGGCGCGATGCCGTCGTCCGGGTCGATATAGCCGCTCAGGACGTCGGACAGACGACCGCCTTCGGTAGTAACGCGAGTGTACTCGGAGAGAATGTGCTCAACCGTGCCAGGGAAGTGCGCGATCGCGCCCATCACTTCACGGATGCCTTCTTCGATACGCTTGGCGATTTCGATTTCGCCTTCACGCGTCAGAAGCTCGACCGTACCCATTTCACGCATGTACATGCGCACTGGGTCAGTCGTGCGACCGATGTCGGTCTCGACCGCAGCCAACGCTGCAGCGGCTTCTTCAGCGGCTGCCTCGTCAGTGTCGGCGTCGGCCAACATAAGGGCGTCCGCATCCGGAGCACTCTCGTGTACGGGGATCCCCATGTCGTTGATCATGCGGATGATGTCTTCCACCTGCTCAGGATCTGAAATATCCTCAGGCAGGTGGTCGTTGACCTCTGCGTAAGTCAGATACTTCTGCTCACGACCCAGGGTGATCAACTCTTTGATACGAGACTGCTGTTGCGCTTTTCCGGACATAACACCCTATCCACTGAAGGTCTTGGCGGGCAAAAAACAAGCCGGGGATTATACCCGAGCTATGACCTCACACGCCAGTTGAGGTCGGGGTTTGTGCAGGAACTTTGCGATTTAACAGGTTGAGCAGCTGAACTTTTTCTTCTGCGCTCAGGCCTGACTGCCGTTCCTTCCTGATCAATTGCTCCAGATGTCGCTCGCGTTGGCGGGCAGACAAGCTAGTTATAGTGTCGAAAAACTGTTGTTCAAGGTTATCGGCCGATATCAGCCATTCCTTTTCCGCCAGTTGACGCAATAATCGTCCTTGATCGGTGCCATGCCAGCGGGCAATCAACTGCATCGTGCGTAGCTTCGGGTTTTTCTGTGTAGCGTCAATCAGTGCCACGAGAAGCTGCGAATACACGTTTTCTTCATCGGCGAACGTACTGGCGTTGGCGACCTGTGCCGACAGCTCAGGGTGGTGCAGTAGCGTTCTGAGTGCTGTCAGCGCCGGTGGCTCTACCGTCGCCGGTGTGCGTGGACCGCGAGGTTCGAAATCAGGACGCTTGCCGTTCTTGTCCCATTTCTTGCCTTTGTCCCACGGCTTCTTGTCCCATTTCTTCTGCTGACCGCCCGGCGCGTTCGGTGTCCATTCCTGCTGCGCCTGATAGTCGTGCTGCTGGTAATCGCCGTAATCCGGCACGGCCTCGTAATCGAAGCCGGGATCGTAGCTGGGCTGAGCTTCCGCCGGCGCAGACTGCATCAACTGGTTGACCGCAGCGGTGTCCAGCCCGGTGATTTCTTTCAGGCGCCGACGCATCAATTCGCGCAAATTGGCGCCCGGCACTTTTTCGATCAGCGGCGCGGCCAGCGTCACCATATGCGCCTTGCCTTCCAGGGAGCGCGGATCGGCCTCCTTGGTCAGTTGCTCGAAAAAATAGTCGGCCAGCGGTTGTGCGTGCTGGTTGATTCGCGCCTTGAACGCGTCAGTGCCTTCGGCGCGCACCAAGGTGTCGGGATCTTCCCCTTCGGGCAGAAACAGAAACCTCGCGCGCCGGCCATCCTGCAAGCCGGGAATCGTTGCTTCCAGTGCACGCCAGGCGGCATTTCGGCCAGCCTGGTCGCCGTCGAAGCAGAACAGCACGTTCGGTACCACACGAAACAGCCGCTTCAAATGCTCTTCACTGGTCGCCGTACCCAGTGTCGCAACGGCATTGCGCAAGCCTTGTTGGGCCAGTGCAATGACGTCCATGTAACCTTCGACGACGATAATCTCGTCCAGGTTACGGTTAAATTTGCGAGCTTCGAATAAACCGTACAACTCCTGACCCTTATGAAACACCGGGGTTTCAGGAGAGTTCAGGTATTTAGGCTTGTCGTCGCCCAGTACCCGCCCGCCAAATGCGATCACACGGCCGCGGCTGTCGCGAATGGGGAACATCACCCGGTCGCGAAAGCGGTCGTAGCGTTTGCCGGTTTCGGCGTTTTCGATCAGCAAGCCAGCGTCGATCATCGCCTTCTGCTGAAGGGTGTCGCTGCTTAAGTGCTTGTAGAGGTTATCCCAGCCAGGGGGGGCGAAGCCCAGTCCGAAGTCGCGGGCGATCTCGCCTGACAGGCCACGGCCTTTCAGGTATTCCACCGCGGATTTTCGCGTTGGATGGCTTTTCAGCGCAGCCCGGTAAAAGTCGGCGGCGGCGGTTAGCAGAGGGTAAAGCGGCGAATCAGTAGGCTGGCGGGGCTTTTGCCCTTTTACGCCTTGTTCGCGAGGGACTTCCATCCCGGCGGCTTTGGCAAGGTCTTCGACGGCTTGGGGGAAATCCAGGTTGTCGTGGTCCATGATGAAGCCGAGGGCATTGCCACCCGCGCCACAACCGAAGCAGTAATAAAACTGTTTGTCCGGGCTGACGCTGAACGACGGTGTCTTCTCTTTATGGAAAGGACAACAGGCGCTGAAGTTCTTGCCGGTCTTTTTTAATTGAACGCGTGAGCTGACAACATCGACGATGTCGGTGCGGTTCAGGAGGTCGTCAATAAAACCTTGGGGAATCAGTCCGGCCATGGCGTTCTCATCATCAGGCGCCCCGCCAGAAAGATCGTGGCGAATCCAAACCGTAACGACGGTTGCTTGGTCAGTGTAGACGGGTCAACGCGGCCTGAATCAGGCTGGAAGAAATCGACGGGATTTGTCTCGGTCGCATCTGCGGCGTCAACAGCCTCTGTCTTGTGTTGCTTGAACGGTGTTGCTTGAGGCTAGAACTGCAACTGCCGACAGCCCGGCTTTGAAGGCCGGGCAAGGCAGAAGCTTGCGTCAGACGTCTGTATTAATACAGACGAACGGCGCGGCGCTGTTCGCGCTGTACTTTCTTGGCGTGACGCTTAACAGCAGCTGCTGCTTTACGCTTACGCTCAGAAGTCGGCTTCTCGTAAAATTCGCGGCTACGAACTTCAGCCAGAACACCGGCTTTTTCGCAGGAGCGCTTGAAACGACGCAGAGCTACGTCGAAGGGTTCGTTCTCTTTAACTTTGACGGCTGGCATCCAGAGCTACCTTCATTCATTACCGGGGTCAACGCTTACTGCAACGCTTGCACTAAGTACGTCGGTTTTTAAGGGTTGCGGATGTTAACCCCTTGCTTCGCGGAATGCAAAGCCTCTGATCGAAAAGCACTGGTCGCAGGCATGAGCGGCGACTATTATGCGCGCCTTCGAATTCAGCCTCCACAAGGCGTACCCCATGCTAGTACTGGGAATGGAAACTTCCTGCGATGAGACCGGTGTCGCGCTGTACGACAGCGAACGCGGGCTGCTTGCCGATGCATTATTCAGCCAGATCGACCTGCACCGCGTCTATGGCGGGGTGGTCCCGGAGCTTGCCTCGCGTGACCACGTAAAACGCATGCTGCCCTTGATTCGTCAGGTCTTGGCCGAGGCCGACTGCGCCGTGACCGAGATCGATGCCATTGCCTACACCGCTGGCCCCGGGCTGGTCGGGGCCCTGCTGGTAGGTGCCTCGTGCGCACAGGCTCTGGCGTTCGCGTGGGACATCCCGGCACTGGGTGTTCACCACATGGAAGGGCATTTGCTCGCACCTATGCTGGAGGAAAATCCGCCTGAGTTTCCGTTCGTCGCTTTGTTGGTTTCCGGCGGCCATACGCAGCTGGTTCGCGTCGATGGCATTGGTCTTTATGAGCTGCTGGGCGAAACCCTGGACGACGCCGCCGGCGAAGCCTTCGACAAAACCGCGAAAATGATGGGCCTGAATTACCCTGGCGGTCCGGAGATTTCCCGTCTGGCGCAATCCGGTGTGGCCGGGCGTTTCGTCTTTCCGCGTCCGATGACGGATCGTCCCGGGCTTGATTTCAGCTTCAGCGGCCTGAAAACCTTCTCCCTGAACACCTGGCAGCAGTGCCAAGGCGCCGGGGACGACAGCGAGCAAACCCGTTGCGACATCTCACTGGCCTTCCAGCAGGCGGTGGTGGACACTTTGACCATCAAGTGCAAACGCGCGCTGAAGCAGACCGGGTTGAAACGTCTGGTCATTGCCGGCGGCGTGAGCGCAAACAAGGCGTTGCGCCTGTCGCTGGAACAGATGCTCGAAGGCTTGGGCGGAAATGTCTATTACGCGAGGCCCGAGTTCTGCACCGACAACGGCGCGATGATCGCCTTTGCCGGCTGCCAGCGATTGCAGGCAGGGCAGAGGGAAAGTCTGAGCATTACCGTGCAGGCGCGCTGGCCAATGGAGCAGCTGCCAGGTCTTTAATGGCAAGGCAGCGCAAGCCACGGGTTGGGCCTCTGACAGGTGTCGTTTCAGAAATGCCGTTCGCGCCCCGCAAACAGGTCGCGTAGATTGCCCCGATGGCGCCAGACGATGAGCAGCGTCAGTACGCTCATCGGCAGCAAGGCGTGGGGTTCCTGCCAGGCAAGCAGCGGCAGCGTCAGCGGCGTGGCGATCAACGACGCCAGTGAGCTGGTGCGAGTGAGGTAGAACGTCAGCAGCCAGGCGCCGATGGCGAGCAGGGCAGCTGGCGGATACAAGGCCAGCAACATGCCGGCGGCCGTGGCCACGCCCTTGCCGCCGCGGAAACGAAAGTAAAGCGGGAACAGATGCCCCAGGACGGCGCACAGACCGATCCAGGCTTGCAGGCGTGGGTCGAGGCTCAGAGCTCTGGCGATCAGCACCGGGATCATGCCTTTGCAGACGTCGCCAACCAAGGTCAGCACCGCGAGCTTCTTGCCGGCCACGCGCAGCATGTTGGTGGCGCCGGCGTTGCCCGACCCACTGGCGCGCGGGTCCGGGCGACCGGTTATGCGGCTGATCAGGATGGCGAAGGACAGTGAGCCGAGCAGGTAGGCGAGGACCGCCAGTAACCAAAACATGCTAACCATTCCGGGCGAGGTTGCCTTGATTCTAACGGCGCATTGCGCCCTTGTCGTGCAGCGGAGAGATAGGCTTGGACAGAGTTTTCATTGAAGGTCTGGAGGTCGATACCGTCATCGGCGCCTACGACTGGGAGCGTGGCATTCGCCAGTGCCTGCGTCTGGACCTGAGTTTTGCCTGGGACAATCGGCCTGCAGCCGCAGGCGATGACCTGAGCAAAGCGCTCGATTACGCCAGTGTGTCCGCGCGGATTCAGGCGTTCGCCGAAGTCTCTCAATTCCAACTGGTTGAAACCTTTGCCGAGCGTCTGGCCGAAGTGCTCATGAGCGAGTTCAACATTCCCTGGCTGCACCTCAAATTGACCAAGCCGGGAGCCGTGCCAGCGGCGAAGGGCGTTGGGGTGGAGATCGAGCGCGGATGTCGCTGACACGGATTTTTCTGGGACTGGGCAGCAATATCGAGCGGGAGCGCCATCTGTGCGCCGGCCTCGACGCCCTTGCCGGCTTCCTCACCGAGATGACCTGCTCGCCGGTGTTCGAAAGTCACCCGGTGGGGATCAAGAGCGGGCCGTTTTTCAATCTGGTGGTTTCGGCACTGACGGATCTGCCGCTGACTGAACTGGACCGCCGCCTCAAATTCATCGAAGCCGATAACGGGCGTTATGCCCCTGACCGCAAAGGTTTGCCGCTGGATATTGATGTCCTGCTGTATGGCGAGCAGGTCGGCAACTTCGACGGCCTGATTCTGCCACGCGCCGAAATCCTCAAAAATGCGTTCGTGCTGTGGCCGTTGTCGCTGATCGCGCCGCAACGCCTGCACCCTGAGGCCGGCGTCTCGTTTGACCGGCTTTGGGCCGACGCGAACATCGATCAGAAACTCTGGCCGGTTGCCTTCGAATGGCGTGGCGAGCCACTCACCCCGGCCCTCCTGCTGGCTGCGGTGTAAACAGGCGGCTGAGAGGGCGCCGACTGAGCCGCAGCCAACTCAGCGGCTTAGTGCTGATAAGACGCCTTGTACACTTTCAGCGTATCCAGCCGCTCTCGCTTGAGCGCTTCGCCTAATTGCTGGCCCTGAAAACCTTTCTCCAGCAGCGGCTGTACGGCCACCTGCCGGGCCGCCTCAGCCGCGCCGCGCAGATATTCGGCTTGCGGGTACGTGCGCTCCTCAAACCCCTTGCGGCCTCGGGCGTCCATTTCGCAGGCGGCGATGAATTCCTCGAATCGCTGCGGTCGGCGATACACGTCAAAGCTCTGCAGCAAATCCAGCAATGTCGACGGCTTCAGCTCCAGCGCGCGATGCCCATGGGTGTGATACTCGCCCACCAGCAGCGCCAGTTCCTGACAGTCCCTTGGCACTTTGAAAAGCTGGTTCACCGCCTTGATCGCTTTGAGCCCTTTGTGCTCGTGGGCGATGTGACGCGGCCATTCCTCTTCCGGCGTGAGTCCCTTGCCCAAGTCATGCAGCAGGCACGCCCAACGCACGCTTAGCGGCTGGCGGTACAGGGCGGACTGATGCAACACGCTGAGGACGTGCAAACCCGTATCGATTTCAGGGTGATGGGCTTCCGGCTGAGGCACGCCAAACAGCGCGTCGACTTCTGGCATGAGTATTTTCAGGGCGCCACATTCACGCAGGACCTCGATGAACACTTGGGGCTCTTTTTCCATCAGCGCGCGGGAAATTTCCTTCCAGCTGCGTTCCGGTGTCAGCGCTTCCAGTTCACCCGAACCGCTCAGCTGACCCATGAGTTCGAGGGTTTCCGGAGCAATGGTGAAACCGTCGGGGGCATAGCGCGCGGCGAAACGGGCCACACGCAGGACGCGCAGGGGATCTTCGGCGAACGCGGGGGAAACGTGACGCAACACTCGGGCTTCGAGGTCCTGCTGGCCATGATAGGGATCAGTCAGCTGGCCGTTCTTGTCTTCGGCAATAGCATTGATGGTCAGGTCGCGGCGGATCAGATCTTGCTCCAGCGTGACGTCCGGGTGGGCGTGAAAAACAAAGCCGCCGTATCCCTTGCCGGTCTTGCGCTCGGTGCGAGCCAGTGCGTATTCCTCACCGGTGAGCGGATGCAGGAAGACGGGAAAATCCGTTCCCACCGGGCGGTAGCCCTTCACCAGCATCTCTTCAGTCGATGCACCCACTACCACCCAGTCGATGTCAGTGACCGGTTTGCCAAGCAGGCGATCGCGTACTGCGCCGCCAACTTTATAAATCTGCATAAAAAAGCCTCCGTGAGGGCGACAGGATAAACCTTAAGTCGCGATCGCGGAGGCTGGAAACGCTCATGGTTTATAAGTGGACGACCGCCAGGTCCAGCCGGGGATATTCACTGTCAGCGTGTTCGCTTCTCGGCGGCACATGGTGGACTTTCATGACCTGGTCGCCCTGCAGCGTCTCCAGATGGATATCAAAACCCCACAGCCGGTGCAGGTGCTTCAGCACTTCGTCCGTCGAATCGCCAAGGGGTTTGCGGTCGTGCTGTTGGTGACGCAGGGTCAGGGAGCGGTCGCCGCGACGGTCGATGCTGTAGATCTGCACGTTGGGTTCGCGGTTGCCGAGGTTGTATTGCGCGGCGAGGGTTTCACGAATCACCTTGTAGCCGGTTTCATCGTGGATGGCGGGCACGAGGAGATCGTCCTTCTGATCATCGTCCAGGATGCTGAACAGCTTCAGGTCGCGAATCACCTTGGGCGACAGGTACTGCAGGATGAAGCTCTCGTCCTTGAAGCTGCTCATCGCAAACTTCACCGCCGTCAGCCAGTCGGTGCCGGCCAGATCAGGAAACCAGTGACGGTCTTCTTCGGTCGGGTGCTCGCACATGCGCCGGATGTCCTGATACATCGCAAACCCCAGCGTGTAGGGATTGATACCGCTGTAGTAAGGACTGTCGAAGCCCGGCTGATAGACAACACTGGTGTGGGAAGTCAGGAATTCCAGCATGAAGCCGTCAGTCACCAGCCCTTCGTCGTACAGATCATTCATCAGCGTGTAATGCCAAAACGTCGCCCATCCCTCGTTCATCACCTGGGTCTGACGCTGCGGGTAAAAATACTGGGCGATTTTGCGCACGATGCGCACGACTTCACGCTGCCAGGGCTCCAGCAACGGCGCGTGTTTTTCGATGAAGTAAAGGATGTTTTCCTGAGGTTCGGCGGGGAAACGCGAGAAATCCTCTTTGTCGTTCTTGCTCGCGCTTTTCGGAATCGTGCGCCACAGATCGTTGATCTGTTTCTGCAGGTGCTCCTCCCGGTCCTTCATGCGGCGCCGTTCTTCCTCAGCCGAAATCGGGTAGGGCCGCTTGTAGCGATCGACGCCGTAGTTCATCAGCGCGTGGCAGGAATCGAGCAGATCCTCGACCGCGTCGATCCCGTGGCGCTCTTCGCACTGCATGATGTACTGCTTGGCGAAGACCAGGTAATCGATGATCGAGCTGGCGTCGGTCCAGGTGCGGAACAGGTAGTTGCCCTTGAAAAAGCTGTTATGCCCGTAGCAGGCATGGGCCACCACCAGCGCCTGCATGCAGATGGTGTTCTCTTCCATCAGATAGGCGATACACGGGTCGGAGTTGATGACGATCTCGTACGCCAGACCCATCTGCCCGCGCGAGTAGGATTTCTCCGTACTGAGGAAGTGTTTGCCGTAGGACCAATGGTGATAACCCAGCGGCATGCCGACAGACGCGTAGGCATCCATCATTTGCTCGGCGGTGATCACCTCGATCTGATTGGGGTAAGTGTCCAGCGCGTACCGTTCGGCGATGCGGCTGATCTCCCGGTCGTATGCCTGGATCAGTTCGAACGTCCACTCTGAACCCGTGGAGAGGGGTTGGCGCTTCTGCTCTCTAGCGGTCATGTCACTAACCTGCGCTGGAAGAGTTCACGGAACACCGGATAGATATCACCGGCAGAGACCAGCTGCTGCTGGGCGAACGTGTCGGCGAAGGCTTCGCCGATGCGCTCGTATTCGAACCACAGCGCCTGATGTTCGCGCGGGGTGATTTCGACGTAGGTGTAGTACTGCACGAACGGCATGATCTGTTTGATCAGGATGTCGCGGCAAATGGGTGAGTCATCGTTCCAGTTGTCGCCGTCCGAGGCCTGGGCTGCGTAAATGTTCCATTCGTTGGTGGGGTAGCGCTCGGCCATGATCTCCTGCATCAGCTTCAATGCGCTGGACACGATAGTGCCGCCGGTTTCCCGAGAATAGAAAAACTCCTCTTCGTCGACTTCCCGCGCGCTCGTGTGGTGGCGGATGAAGACCACTTCGATCTTGTCGTAGTTACGTTTGAGGAACAGGTACAGCAGGATGAAAAAGCGCTTGGCAATGTCCTTGGTCGCCTGGGTCATCGACCCGGACACGTCCATCAGGCAGAACATCACGGCTTTGGAGCTGGGGTTGGGCTGTTTGACCAGCAGGTTGTATTTGAGGTCGAAGGTGTCCAGGTATGGGACACGGCGGATGCGTGCCTGAAGTTTCGCGGCCTCGATTTCCAGTTCCTGAATGTCACCGAAGTTATCCGGCTCCTCGATCCTCAGGCGTTCCAGTTCAGCCTGCACCTGCCTCAGTTTGGCCCGGCTGCTGCCCGACAGCGCGATGCGCCGCGCATGTGCCGAGCGCAACGTGCGGATGATATTGATGCGTGAAGGGTTGCCTTCGTTGCTGATGCCTGCGCGAACGGTTTTGAAAGTGTCAGTGCCGCTCAGGTTGCGCTTGACCAGATTGGGCAGCTCCAGGTCCTCGAACATAAATTCGAGGAATTCTTCCTGGGTGATCTGGAACACGAACTCATCCATGCCTTCGCCGGAGTTGCCCGCCTTGCCAGGCCCTTTGCCACCGCCACCCCCTTGGGGGCGTGCGATGTGCTCACCGGTGGTGAACTCCTTGTTACCCGGATGAACCACCGTTTGCTTGCCGCCGCGACCATGGTGCAGCACCGGCTCGTCGATATCCCGCCCCGGGATACTGATCTGTTCGCCGTGCTCCATATCAGTAATGGAGCGCCGGCTGACGGCTTCTTCAACTGCCTTCTTGATGTGATCACGGTAACGACGCAGAAAGCGCTGCCGATTTACCGTGCTCTTGTTCTTGCCATTGAGACGTCGGTCGATCACATAGCTCATAGGCCCCTCCGGGGAGCTTCAAGTGGTGAGCTGCAAGCTGCAAGTCGAAGCGGCTATCCGGGTAGCAGATCTGACGCGCTTTCTTCCTGCAGCTTGTCGCTTGACGCTTGCAGCTGCCTTACTGCGATTTCCGGACCCGCAGGTACCATTCGGAAAGAAGCCTTACCTGTTTATCGGTGTAGCCCCGCTCGACCATTCGTGTGACAAAGTCGTTGTGCTTCTGCTGATCCTCTTTGCTGGCCTTCGCGTTGAAACTGATGACCGGCAGCAAGTCCTCGGTGTTCGAGAACATTTTCTTCTCGATCACCACCCGCAGCTTCTCGTAGCTCAGCCAGGTCGGGTTCTTGCCATTGTTGTTGGCGCGGGCGCGCAGCACGAAGTTGACGATCTCGTTGCGGAAGTCTTTCGGGTTGCTGATGCCTGCCGGTTTCTCGATCTTCTCCAGTTCCTCGTTCAACGCCACGCGATTAAGGATCTCGCCGGTCTCCGGATCACGGTATTCCTGGTCCTGAATCCAGAAGTCTGCGTACAGCACATAGCGGTCGAAAATGTTCTGACCGTACTCGCTGTAGGACTCGAGGTAGGCGGTCTGGATTTCCTTGCCGATGAACTCGATGTAGCGCGGCGCCAGGTATTCCTTGATGAAGCGCAGATAACGCTCGCGGGTTTCGGCCTGAAACTGCTCCTGCTCGATCTGCTGCTCCAGGACGTACAGCAAGTGAACCGGGTTGGCGGCGATTTCGTGAGGATCGAAGTTGAAGACCTTCGACAGGATCTTGAACGCGAATCGGGTAGAGAGACCGTTCATGCCTTCGTCGACACCGGCGCTGTCGCGGTATTCCTGAATCGACTTGGCCTTCGGGTCGGTGTCCTTGAGGTTCTCGCCGTCGTACACCCTCATCTTCGAATAGATGTTGGAGTTGTCCGGCTCCTTGAGCCGCGACAGCACGGTGAACTGCGCGAGCATTTTCAGGGTGTCCGGCGCGCAATGGGCTTTGGCCAGGGAGCTGTTGAACAGCAACTTGTCGTAAATCTTGATCTCGTCATTAACGCGCAGGCAGTACGGCACCTTCACGATGTAAATCCGGTCGATGAACGCTTCGTTGTTCTTGTTGTTGCGGAAGCTGTGCCATTCCGATTCGTTGGAGTGGGCCAGCAAAATACCGGTGAACGGAATCGCGCCCAGGCCTTCGGTACTGTTGTAGTTACCTTCCTGAGTGGCGGTCAGCAGCGGGTGGAGCACCTTGATCGGCGCCTTGAACATTTCCACGAATTCCATCAGGCCCTGGTTGGCCCGGCACAATGCGCCCGAATAGCTGTAAGCGTCGGCGTCGTTCTGTGGGTATTCCTCGAGCTTGCGGATATCGACCTTACCCACCAGCGCCGAAATGTCCTGGTTGTTCTCGTCACCGGGCTCGGTTTTGGCGACGGCGATCTGGTTAAGGATGGAAGGGTAGAGCTTCACCACTTTGAATTGACTGATGTCGCCGCCGAACTCGGCCAGCCGTTTGGTGGCCCATGGCGACATGATGGTATTGAGGTACCGGCGCGGGATGCCGTAGTCCTCTTCGAGGATCGTCCCGTCTTCGGTGGGTTTGAACAGGCCCAAAGGGGATTCGAAAACCGGTGACCCTTTGATGGCGTAGAACGGTACTTTTTCAACCAGCGATTTGAGTTTTTCAGCCAGGGACGATTTACCACCGCCTACCGGGCCGAGCAGGTAAAGGATCTGTTTCTTCTCTTCCAGGCCTTGGGCGGCGTGGCGGAAGTACGAGACGATTTGCTCGATGCAGTCTTCCATGCCGTGGAATTCTTCGAACGCGGGATAGCGCCGAATGACCTTGTTGGAGAAGATTCTGGACAGCCTGGAATTGGTCGACGTGTCGAACAACTCAGGCTCACCGATGGCCATCAGCAGACGTTCTGCGGCGGAAGCGTATGCGCTGCGGTCGGTTTTGCAGAGCTCCAGATACTCCTGTAGCGAGAGCTCTTCCTGCCGTGTCGATTCAAAGCGTTGTTGGAAGTGGCTAAAAATACTCATGACGTCACCTCGCTCGATACGTGGAGCCGGCGGCGGATCGTCAGTTGATGCTGGATGGCAGCCGATCACGCGGCTGCCATTACCCCCCAAACACCATAAAAGTAGCGACCGATGACCCACGCGCCGGTGTACCGGCTCTCCCCTGATTCGGATGGCCTGAGCCTAAGAGTAGTTCGGATTCGGGCACAGAAAGAAGCGATGGGTATGAAGAGGGCATACCCGTTCGTCAGAAGAGGGCGCGAGCCCGCGTAGGACGCGGGATAGCGGCCAGCAAAAATATTTTTCGATCAGCCTTGTGCGGTTTCTTCGGGAAATTTGGTTTTCCACAACTCAAAACCGCCATCCATGCTGTAGACCTCGGAGAAGCCCTGACCTACAAGATAGGCTGCTGCGCTCTGGCTCGAATTGCCGTGATAGCAGAGGACGACCAACGGTTTGTCCAGATCGGCCTGACGGATGAAGTCGGCGATGGAATGGTTGTCGAGGTGATGGGAGTCCGGAATGTGCTGGGTCGCGTAGGTCTGCGCGTCCCGTACGTCCACCAGCACCGCGCCTTGTTCGCGCAGGGCATGGACTTGTTCGGGTGAAATGCGTTTGAAGTCAGTCATGGCTCGGGCTCCTGGGCCGTCGGGTCCTCGAACGGTCGAGAACGTAGGGGAAATTACTGCTGCAGCGGAATTGGCTCGTTGACGGAGGATGTCGCAGGAGCGGGTGCCTTTGCGTTGCCACGCTCGTCGCATTCGCAACGAATCAGCACGCGGGTGTCGACGTTGAGCAGCGTCATCGCGCCGCCCCAGACACAGCCCGTGTCCAGCGCATACACCCCGGGCTCGTCACATTGGCCTTCAAGTGCGGCCCAGTGGCCGAAAATGATACCCACGCCTTTGGTCTTGCGCTCTTTGTGCTTGAACCACGGCGCGTAGCCCGCCGGCGCACTGTCGAGACCTTCCTTGCTTTTGAGATCAAGCTTGCCGTCGCTGGTGCAAAAACGCATGCGCGTGAAGTAGTTGGTAATGACCCGCAGCCGGGTGACGCCCTGCAAATCCTTGTCCCACTTCGCAGGTTCATTGCCATACATGCCGTCGAGAAAAGGCTCGAAGCGATTGTCATCGCGCAGCGCCTGCTCGACTTCTTCGGCGCAGCGCAGCGCTTTTTTCAGCGTCCATTGCGGCGGGATTCCGGCATGCACCAGTGCGATATCGCGTTCGGCGTCGTAATGCATCAGCTTCTGTTGGCGCAGCCAGTCGAGCAGCACGACGGCGTCCGGCGCTTCCAGAATCTCCCGCAGCGTGTCGCCTTTCTTCAGGCGCTCTATATTGCGGCCGGCAGCCAGCAGGTGCAGGTCATGATTGCCCAGCACGCAGACGACCGAGTCGCGCATGGCATAGAGATAACGCAGGGTTTCCAGTGACTGCGGGCCTCGGTTGACGAGGTCGCCGACCAGCCAGAGCGTGTCTTTGCCGGGCTCGAATGCAACGCGTTCGAGCAGGCACTTCAGCGGTTCAAGGCAGCCTTGCAGGTCACCGACTGCGTAGACCGCCATCAGTGAAGCGCCCCCGGTACGGCCAGACGGAAGGGAGCGATGACAGCGTCGAAGCGCTTGCCGTCTTCTCCGAGCATTTGATAAGTGCCCTGCATGTTGCCCACCTTGGTGGTCATCACGGTGCCGCTGGTGTAGGTGTGGC
Organism: Pseudomonas sp. W2Oct36; assembly: GCF_041060465.1. Classification (NCBI taxonomy): domain Bacteria; kingdom Pseudomonadati; phylum Pseudomonadota; class Gammaproteobacteria; order Pseudomonadales; family Pseudomonadaceae; genus Pseudomonas; species Pseudomonas sp. W2Oct36. The sequence continues at coordinate 40,001 of NZ_JAUERW010000010.1, read as the reverse complement.
TTTGTCCTGGCTGGATCAGCGGTTGCTGGCCCACGATGCCTTCGCCGCGAACCTCTTCAACCTGACCGTCACCGTCGGTGATCACCCAGTGGCGTGACAGCAGCTTGGCTGGCAGTTCGCCGTTGTTGTGCACGGTGATGGTGTAGGCGAAGGCGAAGCGGTTGTGCTCAGGCTGCGATTGTTCCGCCAGGAAACGGGTCTCGACGCTGACGTCGACCTGGTAACGAGAATCAGACATGCAAGAGGCCTTAAAAGCGAAAGCGGAGAAAGCCGGAAGTGGCCAGGTTGGAAATCAGTCTAGGACATGTCACGGATAAGCAAGTACACAGGCTTTGACCGGACATGTCCCCAGAAGGTCAGGCGACGACAGGCTTTTCGCTGAGCGTGTCGGCCAGGCGAACAAACGCCGCCAGGTCCAGCTGCTCTGGACGCAGGCTGCCATCGACGCCGGCTTCAGTGATTTCCTCGCTGGTCAGCAGGGCCTTCAACGTGTTGCGCAGGGTCTTGCGGCGCTGGTTGAACGCTTCGCGGACGACCCGCTCAAGGACGCGGTGATCCTTAGCCGGGTGCGGCAGGGTTTCGTGCGGCACAAGACGAACGATGGCCGAATCCACTTTCGGCGGCGGATTGAACGCGCCGGGGCCGACGTTGAACAGATGCTCCACGCGGCAGTGGTACTGAACCATGATCGACAGGCGACCCCAATCCCCGCCGCCAGGACCTGCCGCGAGACGCTCGACCACTTCTTTCTGCAGCATGAAATGCATGTCGCGGATCAGGTGGGCGTTCTGCAGCAGATGGAAAATCAGCGGCGTCGAGATGTTGTACGGCAGGTTGCCGACGACGCGCAGGCTGTTGGGTGCGGCATTCAGGCTGGTGAAGTCGAATTTCAGCGCGTCACCCTGATGCAGGCTGAAATTTGGCTTGCTGCCGAATTGATGCATGAGGATCGGCACGAGGTCTTTGTCGAGCTCGACGACGTCCAGTTGCGCGCCGCTGTTCAGCAGGCCTTGGGTCAGAGCGCCTTGTCCCGGGCCGATTTCCAGCATGCGGTCTTCGGCCTTGGCACGGATGGAGCGCAGGATCTTGTCGATCACGCCAGCGTCATGCAGGAAGTTCTGGCCAAAACGCTTGCGCGCCTTGTGTTGGTATTGCTCGTTCATGAATGGGTCTCGGCCATCTGATAGGCGGTTTCCAGAGCGACCCTGAGGCTGCCGGTGTCAATCTTGCCGGTGCCTGCCAGATCCAGCGCCGTGCCGTGATCCACGGAGGTGCGAATGATCGGCAGGCCCAGCGTGATGTTGACGGCGGCGCCGAAGCCTTTGTACTTCAGCACGGGCAGGCCCTGGTCGTGGTACATCGCCAGCACTGCGTCGCAGTGCTCCAGATATTTGGGGGTAAAGAGCGTGTCGGCGGGCAGCGGGCCATATAGATCCAGGCCCTCGCTGCGCAGAAGCGCCAGAGTAGGTTCGATGATGTCGATTTCTTCGCGGCCCAGATGCCCGCTTTCGCCGGCATGGGGGTTGAGGCCACAGACCAGAATCCGCGGGTGGGCGATGCCGAACTTGTTGACCAGATCCGCGTGCAGGATGCGCGTCACACGCTCAAGCCGTTCAGCAGTGATCGCATCGGCAACGTCACGCAGGGGCAGGTGAGTGGTCACCAGCGCCACGCGCAGATCTCCGGTCGCCAGCATCATCACCACCTGTTCGGTGTGGGTCAGCTCGGCAAGGAATTCAGTGTGGCCGGAGAACGGGATGCCACTGTCGTTGATCACGCCCTTGTGCACCGGCGCTGTGATCATGCCCGCGAAGTGGCCATCGATGCAGCCCTGGCCTGCTCGGATCAGGGTTTCGAGCACGAAACCACCGTTGGCCTTGTCGAGCTGGCCGGCAACGACTGGCGCCTGAATCGGCGTGTCCCAGACATACAGACTGCCAGCGGGGGCGGGGGCATCAGGCCATGCGGCGGGTGTGACGGGGATCAGGCTGACAGCCGCGCCCAGCTGGGCGGCCCGCTCGGTGAGCAGGTCGCAGCTGGTAATGGCAATCAGGGGATGGGGCTGGGACTGCGCGGCGAGGAGCAGGCAAAGGTCAGGGCCTATGCCGGCCGGCTCGCCGGGTGTCAGGGCGAAACGCTGTGGTTTCACTTGGCCGCCTGATCAGCTCCGGGGAGCTTGATCTCGACGTAGGCTTCATCACGGATCTGACGCAACCAGGTTTGCAGTTCTTCGTCGTACTTGCGGTTACGCAGCACGGTCATCGCCTGTTGCTCACGCGCCTGACTGGTGCTGTCAGTCGAGCGACGGCCGAGGACTTCCAGAACGTGCCAGCCGAATTGGGTTTCGAACGGCTTGGACACGACACCCTGAGCGGTCTCGTTCATGACGTCACGGAACTCCGGAACCAGCGAGCGCGGGTCAACCCAGTTCATGTCGCCGCCGTTAAGCGCCGAACCCGGGTCTTCGGAGAAGGCCTTCGCCAGTTCGCCGAAGTCCTCGCCATTCTGGATGCGATCGTAGATACGTTGAGCCAGCAACTTGGTTTCAGCCGGGCTGCGGATTTCGCTTGGCTTGATCAGGATGTGACGAACGTGAACCTCGTCGCGCATCTGGGTCTGAGTCTCGCCGCCGCGTTTTTCCACCAGTTTGAGAATGATGAAGCCGCCCGGTGTACGCGCAGGAGGGGTAACCTCGCCCGGACGCATCGACGACAGCATGTCGCCGAACGGAGGCGGCAGTTGAGCGGCTTTACGCCAGCCCATGTCACCACCGTCCAGAGCACTTTCACTGGCCGAAGACGCGATCGCCATCTGCTCGAAGTTCGCGCCTCGTTGCAGCTTGCCGTAGAGGTCCTTGGCTTTGGCTGCAGCGGCCTGAATCTGATCCGACGTCGCGCTGTCCGGCGTCGGGATCAAGATGTTGGCCAGGTGGAACTCTTCGGAAAACTGAGCTTTGCCCAGATCGGAGGCCAGAAAGTTCTTCACTTCCTGCTCCGAGACCTGGATGCGTTCGGCAACCCGGCGCTGACGCACACGGCTGATGATCATTTCCCGGCGGATCTGCTCACGTGCGCTGGTATAGGACAGCCCGTCGTGGGTCAGTGCGGCCTTGAACTGGTCAACACTCATGTTGTTGCGTTGAGCGATGGTGGCAACTGCCTGGTTCAGCTCTTCATCGCTGATGCGAATGCCGGAGCGTTCGCCGATCTGGATCTGCAGGTTTTCCAGGATCAGACGATCCAGGACCTGAGACTCCAGTGCGCTGGCAGGCGGAACACCCTGTCCGCGCTTGGCGATGGTTTGCTGAACCTCACGGGTGCGCTGGTCGAGCTGGCTTTGCATGACCACGTCGTTGTCGACGATGGCAACTACCTTGTCGATGGTGCGCACTTCAGCGTGCGCAACAGTACCGATAAGCAGCGCGCCCAGCATCAGCGGGCGCAGACAATCAGAAAGCTTGGTCTTCACGTTCACGATAACCTTGGATGCCTTTGTCGAGGAAGCTTTCAACTTTTTGGCCAACGACGCCGCCAAGTCCCTTCAACACGATTTGTAGGAAGACGCCGCGGTCGCCTTTCTCGTTCTGCGGTATCTCTTGGGTGGACTCGTCATAGTCGACCCAGTACCGGTTGATCAGACGCAGCTTCCAGCAGCAGTTGTCATATTCAAAACCACCAAAGGCTTCGAGGGTACGGTCACGGTTGTAGTCGTACTGCCAGCGGGCGATTGCGCTCCACTGCGGAACCACAGGCCAGATGACCGAGAAGTCATGTTGCTGAATCTTGTAGTAGTCCTTGATGACGGTGCCATCCGGGTAGGTGTAATCACCCCCGCCGACGCTCCAGCGACCTGTTGTCTGGTCGTAACGGACCTGGTCGTTGCGATAGCGATAGCCGGCGTTGATGACCTTGCCCGGCTCGTCTTCAGGCTGGTAGTGGACCATTGCGCTGCCGGAGCGAGTGCTGCGGCTGTCCGGGTCCCAGTTGAAGTCCGACGTGGCACGCCAGTCGCGGTTGAAGCGGTATTCGTACTCAAGCGCATACGGAGACACGTCGGACTGCGCGTCCTTGCGGTCTTCGTAGGCGATGCCCGGCAGTTGCACCTTGCGATCTGCGAAGTACACCGCCTGACCGATGCTCACGCGCTGACGTTCGAAACCGTTGTCTTCGATCCAGCGGTTGGTCACGCCCAGCGACAGTTTGTTTTCGTCACCGATACGGTCGGAGCCGACGAAGCGGTTGTCGCGGAACAGTGAGCTGTAGTTAAACGTCGTTTCCGCACTGTCGAAGATCGGGATGTCGTTCTGATCTTTCTCAGGGACATAGAGGTAGTACAGGCGTGGTTCCAGTGTCTGACGGTAGTCTTTACCGAACCAGTTGGTGTTGCGATCAAAATACAGGCCGCTGTCGACGTTGAAGATCGGGACGGCGCGGTTTTCGCTGCTGTGGTAGGACTCATCAGCCAATAACGTGCGCTTGCCTTGGGCATCCAAGTCAAGATCGTACTGGGTGTAAACATACTTTAACTTGGGCGTCACATAACCGTAGCTGGCAGTCAGCGGCAGGCTGATGGACGGTGCGAGGTTTAGGCGATCGCCGTTGGCGCGCGCCAGACCCGACACGTTCTGGTCAAGACGTCGAGAAGCAATGCCGTCTTCATCGACGAAGTTTCCGGTTCTCAGATCGCGATCAAAGCGAACCAGCTCAGTGTCGTAGTCAAACTTCAAACCTGCTGGTTGGAACGGCAGCGTGCCAGTCAACGTCAGTTGAGGCAGGCGTGCATACGGCGTGATCTGAGTGACCGTGGTCAGCTGATACTTCTGCGCATTAAGCGTCGCGGTGTAATTGTCACCGCGGTAGTAAACAGCGCCCTGCTGGTTCAGGAAGTCATGAGTACTGACGCCTTCCTGGCCGCTTTTCAGATCTTTGAAGTAATACGGATCACTGACCTTGGTGTAGTCGATCCTGCTGCTCAGACGCGAATCCAGGCCACTGCGATCCTGCCAGTTGACCAGCCAGCGGGTGTCTTTGTAGTCCGACTGCAGCTTGCGATCGTCGTCGTCGTCGTTCAGGTAGGCCGCACCGAACTGACCTTCGCTGGTCTTGGTCAGGTAGCGGAACTCGCCTTCCAGCAACATGCCACGCTTGGCCATGTAGGTCGGATACAGCGTGGCGTCGTAGTTCGGCGCCAGGTTGAAATAGTACGGGGTGAGCAACGAGAAGCCGGTTTCTGTGCCGGTACCGATGGTCGGTGGCAGGAAGCCGGACTGGCGACGGTCGTCGATCGGGAAATAGATGTAAGGCGTGTACAGGATCGGAATGTCATGAACGCGCAGTGTGGCGTTGGTGGCAGTACCGAAACCGGTGGCCGGATTCAGGGTGATGTTGTTGCCCTTCACGGCCCACGCGTTGCTGTTCGGTTCGCACGTGGTGTACGTGCCGTCCTTCAAGCGGATGATCGCGTTCTCGGCACGACGAGCGTACAGGGCGTTACCGCGAACGTTGTTTTTGTGCAGCACGTACTCGGCGTTGTCGACTTTGGCTTCGCCGGTGTCGAGCTGGACTTCAGCGTGGTCACCGACGATCAGGGCGCCGTTGTCGCGCAGACGGACATCGCCGTTCAGCTCGCCACGGTTCTCGGCCTGGTGAAGGCTGGCTTCGTCAGCCTCGACCTGCATGCTGCCCTGGCGCATGACGACGTCACCGGCCAGGGTCGCAACCTGCTCTTCCTGCTGATAACGCGAAGCCTTGGCGCCGATGAACGTCGGTGCGTCGCTCTTCGGCGTCTTGTCGTCCATGCCCGGACGGATCGGTTCGATGTAGGCGCCCGAGCAGTACGGACCGGTCTCAGCCAGTTGGGCTGCGGTCAGCTTCTCGCGCGGAACCCAGTCCAGGTGGCTGTAATCGGCGCTGCGCGATTTCAGGCCACGGCCCTTGGCCTCGGTGACCAGCATCGTTTTGGGCACGACTTCGCCGTCGGAAGTGGTGGTCGTCTGAGCGCCATCTGCCGTGCTGCTGTTGGACGAAACACTGTTGGCGTCGTGCACGGGGCGCGGAGGCAACTGGGCTGCGTTGGTTTTCGGAGAGCAATCCCATGCACCTGTTGCAGACACCGAGCAGTCATACTGTTCGGCGGCAACCACGTACGGGACGGCCAGGGGTTGCATCGCCAGCAAACTGCCGGTTACGAGCAACGGAAATTTTTTACGAAACGCGGGGGATTTCAATGCCATCTTATTAGTCCGGGCTTCCTGCGCGCCATCTGCCCGCGGGGGGGCCGCACGCCTCTCGATGGGCTGAAAAAGATGTCGGATAATAAAGCATGACCCGCTTGACGGCTAGCGCCGTCGGAGACCCTTGCAATGCCAGATCAAGATGTACGCCTGCAACACCTGAAAGTTTGGCTCGATGAGCAGCTCCCGCGTTTATTTGAGGCCCAGGGCTGGGGGCCAATCCCCCCGGCCACGTTGACTGCCGCCAGTAGCGATGCCAGTTTCCGGCGCTACTTCCGCTGGGAGGGGGAGGGCCGCACTTTTATTGTCATGGACGCGCCGCCCCCCCAGGAAAACTGCAAACCCTTCGTGGATATCGCTCATTTATTGAGCGGGTCGGGCATTAATGTTCCGAAAATTTATGCCGAAGACCTGAGTCAGGGCTTCCTTTTGTTGAATGACCTGGGTCGTCAGACCTACCTGGATGTCATCGACGAGCGAAACGCCGATCAGCTGTTCATTGACGCAATCGACGCACTGCTCGCCTACCAGCAACTGCCGATGGACGCGCCGTTGCCGAGTTACGACGTGGCACTTCTGCGCCGCGAGCTGGAACTGTTCCCCGAGTGGTACGTGAAGCGTCATCTGGGCGTGGAGTTCGATCAGGCGCAGCAGGCCAGTTGGCAGGCCGTCAGCGATCTGCTGATCGAGAGCGCGCTGGCCCAGCCGAAGGTGCTGGTGCACCGCGATTACATGCCGCGCAACTTGATGCTCAGCGAACCGAACCCTGGCGTGCTGGATTTTCAGGACGCGGTGTACGGCCCGGTTACCTACGACATCACCTGCCTGTTCAAGGATGCATTCCTGAGCTGGCCGGAGGCGCGCGTAGCCGGCTGGCTTGAGCTGTATTGGAACAAGGCCGTCGCGGCGGGCATCCCGGTGCAGGACGAATTCGATGAATTCCGTCGTGCCAGTGATTTGATGGGCGTGCAGCGGCATTTGAAAGTGATCGGTATTTTCGCCCGGATCTGCCACCGTGACGGCAAACCACGCTACCTAGCCGATGTGCCGCGCTTCTTCTCCTATATAGAAGCGGTGTTGGCGCGACGCCCGGAGTTGGTTGAGTTGAGTAATCTGTTGACCAGCCTTGGCCATACAAAACCGACACAGGCAAAACCAGCATCTGTCGGGTAATGGGATGGACTGCCATTGAAGAGGGACTGCACGTGAAGATTGTCTTGATGAGGGCCGCATGAAAGCGATGATTCTGGCGGCGGGCAAAGGCGAGCGCCTGCGCCCGTTGACCCTGCACACGCCCAAACCGCTGGTGCGAGCCGGCGGCGTTCCACTGATTGAATACCACTTGCGCGCGATCAAAGCGGCCGGCGTTGAAGACGTTGTGATCAACCATGCGTGGTTGGGCCAGCAGATCGAAGATCATCTCGGCGACGGTCGCCTGTGGGGTTTGAATATCCGCTACTCCCCTGAGGGCGAGCCCCTTGAGACGGGCGGCGGGATCTTCCGTGCGCTGCCGCTGCTGGGCGACGAGCCTTTTATCCTCGTCAACGGTGACATCTGGGTCGACTTCGATTTCAGTTCATTGACGAAACCGCTCAAGGGGCTTGCCCATCTGGTGCTGGTGGACAATCCGCCGCATCACCCCGCGGGCGATTTCGCGCTGGTCGACGGGCAGGTGCACGACGACGCAGCTCAGCCGCGCCTGACTTACAGCGGCATAGCGGTCCTGCACCCGCAACTCTTTGCGGGCTGCAGCGGGGGCGCATTCAAGCTGGCGCCCTTATTGCGTGACGCCATGGCGAAAGGCCTGGTGACCGGCGGACGTTTTGCCGGTCGCTGGGTGGACGTCGGTACCCATGAACGACTGGCCGAAGTCGAGCAGATCCTTGCGGTGAAGCCCTAGATGCTGTGGCCATTCACGGTGGTCGGCGGTGGCGTCGGGTACCTGATTGCCAGCATTCCCGGTGCCATGCTCGGTGCACTTCTGGGACAGGCGCTTGATCGGCGGCTGCATTTCCGGAGCTGGGCGGAGATGCGCGAGCGTGCCAGCGGCCGCAACGTACCGCGCGATGACGAGCTCATTTTCATTCTGCTGGGTCGTCTGGCGAAGAGCGAAGGTCGGGTGGTCGACGGGCATATACAGCAGGCGCGCGTTGAAATGCGCCGACTGGACCTCAGCGAGGCGGCGCAACGGCGGGCGATTCAGGCGTTCAATCGGGGCAAGGACGGGCGCGACAATTTGCGCGTCCACCTCACGCGCCTGAAAAGCCAGCCCCACGCGGCAGAAGGTTTGTTGCGCGCCTGTTGGCGCATGGCGTGGGCGGATGGCAGGGCGTCGCGCACCGAACGCGAGTTGATCGTGCTGTGGGGCAAATGGCTGGGCTGGGCTGCGGGCAAAGTCGAAGGGTTGTCATTAACCGAAGACGAACAACGTTCGAGGGGCGCTCCCGCCAGCAGTGGCGGCGAGTTTCAGGACGCGCTGCGTCTGTTGGGGGTGAAAGCGGATGCCGAACCTGCGCAGATCAAGCGCGCCTACCGTCGATTGCTGAGTCGTCACCACCCGGACAAGATCGCCGGCAGTGGCGCCAATCAACTACAGGTCCGTGATGCCACCGAGAAAACCCGCGAGCTGCATCATGCCTATGCAGTGATTCGCGATCGGCGCGGGTTCCGCTGACGCTTCCTTTTGAAGGCTGCCCGGCCCACGGGCAGCGTCGAAGGCGGTAATCGCTACTTTGCTGCGTCCCCTTCCAGCCAACCCCGGACGCGGCGAAACAGTTGATCCTGCTCCATGACCGGATTCCCGGGAATCGCACTCAACGCCACTTGGGTAAATCGAGCGTTTTTACTTCGTTTGCTAACGTCCAGTCGGTCTTGTGCCTGCTGACGTGGCACCGGACGATCCTTGTTGACGAAGTCTGCTGTCGGGACTTTCAGCGTCGGCAGCAGCTCCATCAGCCCTGGCGTTTCCTTTCCGGTGTCCACGGCCGTGACCATGACCAAGCGTTGAATAGCCGGCGAGGGGCGCTCGCTCATGTATCGCGCTGCCCAGTAAGCGCCGCTGCCATGGCCGAGGAGGACGATGCTGCGGGCCTTGTTCTGCTGGGCGAACGCCACGGCGCTGTCGATTCTGGCGAAGATTTTCTCGGCGTTGGCCTTGGCCACTTCCGCCTGGGCAGATGCCTGCTCGGCAGCCGCTGCAGCTTCCGCTTCGGCTGTGGCCGCAGGGTCGGGGGCTTTCACCGCAGCGTCTTTGGCTTTATCGCCGCCACCCGCCGCTGCCGGGGCATCCGCCGCACGGGCAAAAATACCGTCGTTGTGAGCGTCCGGCATGCTCAGACTGAGGCTGGACCACCCGACGTCCGGCAGCTTGCGCCGCAGCGGTGCGACCGCAATCGGCCAATCCGCTGACTCATCGGCGCCCGGCACGATGATCACTGCGCCTTTGGGCTCATCGACGTTCGCCGGTTTCCACAACGCCAGAAAGGTCTCGTCGCCCGCCTGCAATTGCTGTTGCTCGACCTGCGGCACCTGACGCTCAAGCGCCAGGGTGTCTTCTTCGCTGCGCGACGGCAATGCGGCCCGCTCGACCGGCGCTTCAGCCGACTTGGCGTCTTTATCCGGCGCCGGGTCCGCGGCCATGACGAGCGGCGAGCAAGGTAGTATCAGCGTCAGGCACAGCGCAGGAAATAGTGCGCGAAGGGTGTAGGGCATCGAGTATTCCAAAGGCCGGAAACAATTCCGGCAGACTAATGGGTTGACGGCTGTTTGTCAGGCCAGGCAATCGCCGCGCTTCAGCGAGCGACAGGCACAGCGCATGATCGGCATGGAATTCAGAGAAATGGAGACGACAGTTTGAGAATCCGTGCGCTGTGCCTTCGGGTTATCGGCGATACCCGCGCGCTCTTGATCGGCCTGATGCTGATCGTGCTGCCGATGTCGCACCATGCCGTCGCCTCACCCACCCAGGCCGACCCCTTGAGCCGCGAGCAGCGGGAATGGCTGACCCAGCGCGGGCCATTGCGCGTCGGGCTCGTCCTGCAAACACCCTACGCCCAGCTCGATCGTCGCGCCCAGCAGTTATCCGGCGCCAACGTCGACCTCATCAATCTCATGGCAAAGACCCTCCGGGTGGAGCTGCTGTGGCGCAGCTATGCCGATCAGGCCGAGCTTGAAAAAGCCCTCGCCGATGGGCAGATCGACTTCGCCCCGGGCCTGACCCAGACGCCTGCCGGCTTGCGCCTGTGGCTGTATTCCGATCCGTACATGCGCGTGCCGCAGTTGATCGTCGGCGAACGTGATGGCGCCGGCGCGGTGGATCTGGAAAAGCTCGACAGCCAGGTGCGCGTTGCCGTGCGCATGCCCAGCACGACGGCCGACTACCTGCGCAGCAACTACACTCACCTCAATCTGCAAGGCGTGCCGCTGGAACGTCAGGCTTTGCAGCTCTTGCTCAGTCAACAGGCGCGATACGCCGTCATCGATGAGGCGCAGCTCAGCCGTTTGTCCCGCGAGGCCGAGTTTGTCGGGCTTGCCGTGGTCGGTGACATCGGCTTTCCGCAGTTGCTGCGCGTGGCCTCCCGAAGGGACACGCCGCAGCTCGCCGAAATCATCAGCCAGGCATTGAGCGCCATTCCGGCCCGGGATCTCGAGCAGTTGCACACACAGTGGCTGCAGCCCAAATACCCGCAGATCAGTGAATCGCCGGGGCTGTGGAAGAACATCGCGCTGCTGCTGTTGGTCCTGCTCCTGGCCAGCGCGGCGATTGTTTACTGGCAGCGCAAACAACAGCAGCAACTGGAGAAGCAGCTGCTCACTGCGCGGGATGACATTGCCAAGCGACTGGCAGGGGAGGAGGCATTGCGGCTGGCGCAGTTCTCCATCGATCAGAGCACCGTCGGCATCCTCTGGGTCCACTGGGACAGCCATGTGCGCTACGCCAATCAGGCCGCCGAGACCATGCTGGGCTATGCGCCCGGCGGGGTAGTAGACCGGCCGCTGATTGATTTCGAGCCGGGGCTGAACATGGATCGCTGGCTCAATCTGTGGAAAACCGCGCGCTCCAGCGAGGAGGGGCCGCAGAACTACGAAAGCAATTGCGTGCGCGCCGATGGCAGCATCCTGCCTGCCGATGTGTCACTGAGCTTTCTGCGCTTTCGCGACGCCGAGTATCTGGTGGTGTTCATCACCGATGTGACCGAACGGCGCCGTTCCCTGGCCGCGCTGCAAGAAAGTGAAGCGCGCTTGCAGGTGCTGGCCGAGCAGTTGCGCGAGCTGTCGGCGCACCTTGAAACCGTGCGCGAAGAAGAAAAGGCGCGCATCGCCAGGGAGGTTCACGACGAGCTGGGTCAGATGCTGACCGTGCTCAAGCTGGAAACCTCCATGTGCGAACTGGCTTACGCCGATCTCGACCCTGGCCTGCGGGATCGCTTGAACAGCATGAAACGCCTGATTGCTCAGTTGTTCCAGTTGGTGCGAGACGTGGCAACCGCCCTGCGGCCACCCATTCTCGATGCAGGCATCGCCTCGGCCATCGAATGGCAGGCCCGGCGCTTCGAAGCGCGCACGCACATTCCCTGCCTGGTACAGGTGCCGGACAATCTGCCGAGTCTTCCGGATGCAACGGCCATCGGGCTGTTCCGCATCCTTCAGGAGTCGCTGACCAACGTCATGCGCCATGCCGAAGCGCACACGGTCGAGCTAAGCCTGACGCTGAGCGACGGCGTGCTGTGCCTGTGCATCGCCGATGACGGCAAGGGCTTCGATCAGCGCGCCGAGCGTCCGGCCTCGTTCGGACTGGTGGGCATGCGCGAGCGGGTTCTGATCATGGGCGGGCAATTGCATCTGGACACCTTGCCCGGAGAAGGCACAACCTTGCGCATCCACATTCCGCTGGACCCGGTCGCTGAGGAGCACGTGCATTGATTCGCGTATTGGTTGCCGAAGATCACACGATTGTCCGAGAGGGCATCAAACAGCTGATCGGCCTGGCAAAGGATCTGCAAGTGGTCGGGGAGGCCGGCAATGGCGAGCAGTTGCTGGAGGCGTTGCGTCACATCCCGTGCGAAGTCGTGCTGCTGGATATCTCCATGCCAGGGGTCAACGGCCTGGAGGCGATCCCGCGAATCCGCGCGCTGAGCAATCCCCCTGCCATTCTGGTGCTGTCGATGCACGATGAGGCGCAAATGGCCGCGCGGGCCCTGAAGGTCGGCGCCGCCGGGTACGCCACCAAAGACAGCGACCCCGCGTTGCTGCTGACAGCGATCCGGCGAGTGGCCGCAGGCGGGCGCTATATCGACCCGGACCTGGCTGATCGCATGGTGTTTGAAGTTGGGCTCACGGACAGCCGGCCGTTGCACTCATTGTTGTCCGAACGCGAGTTTTCAGTGTTCGAACGCCTGGCCCAGGGCGCCAACGTCAACGACATCGCCCAGCAACTGGCGTTGAGCAGTAAGACCATCAGTACCCACAAGGCGCGCCTGATGCAAAAGCTGAAAATCAACTCGCTGGCCGAGCTGGTGAAGTATGCGATGGAACACAAGTTGGTTTGATTGCGTGTCTAAAAACGACTTCCTTTGGTACTTCGTAAAACGCTATCGCGAGCAAGCTCACTCCTACAGGTTATTGCGATCCCCTGTAGGAGTGAGCTTGCTCGCGAAGACGCCAGACCAGGTCATAAATACCTTCCGGGCGACATACCTATCCCCGCCATCCCTGTAGGGCAATCCCTACCCGAAACCTTCCACCCCACCTAGGCCATTCTCTCTCACGCCCCGATTTGCGCGGCCTTCAGCCTCATCTAGGCTTGATCCCTACGGTGGATCAAACAAAGGTGTGGGCAATGAGCAACGTCGATTCAAGCGCTGGGGCGAGTGATGTTCTGGTCAGCTTTCGCGGTGTGCAAAAGAGCTACGACGGCGAAGCCCTGATCGTCAAAGACCTCAACCTGGATATTTGCAAAGGCGAATTCCTCACCCTGCTCGGGCCATCCGGTTCCGGCAAAACCACCAGCCTGATGATGCTCGCCGGCTTCGAGACACCGACTGCTGGCGAGATCCTGCTGGCCGGCCGTTCGATCAACAACGTGCCGCCGCACAAGCGCGACATCGGCATGGTGTTCCAGAATTACGCGCTGTTCCCGCACATGACCGTCGCTGAAAACCTGGCGTTTCCGCTGTCGGTGCGCGGCATGAGCAAGACCGACGTGGCCGAAAAGGTCAAACGCGCCCTCGACATGGTGCAGCTCGGCACCTTCGCCCATCGTTACCCCGCGCAGCTGTCGGGTGGTCAGCAGCAACGTGTCGCGCTGGCCCGGGCGCTGGTGTTCGAACCGCAGCTGGTGCTGATGGACGAACCCCTCGGGGCACTCGACAAACAGCTGCGCGAACACATGCAGATGGAGATCAAGCACCTGCACCAGCGCCTGGGCGTGACCGTCGTCTACGTCACCCACGATCAGGGCGAAGCGCTGACGATGTCGGACCGCGTCGCGGTGTTCCATCAGGGCGAAATCCAGCAGATCGCCCCACCGCGCACCCTCTACGAAGAGCCGAAAAACACCTTCGTCGCCAACTTCATCGGCGAGAACAACCGCATCAGCGGCACCTTGCTCAGCCAGAGCGGCGACCGCTGCGTGGTGGGCCTGGCGCGCGGCGAAAAAGTCGAAGCGCTGGCGATCAACGTCGGTGCCACCGGGAGCCCGGTCACGCTTTCCATTCGTCCCGAGCGCGTGAACCTCAACGGCCGCAGCGAGAGTTGCGTCAACCGCTTCTCCGGCCGCGTTGCCGAATTCATCTACCTGGGCGACCACGTGCGGGTGCGTCTGGAAGTGGCCGGGAAAACCGATTTCTTCGTCAAGCAGCCCATCGCCGAGCTTGATCCGGCGTTGAGCGTTGGCGATGTCGTGCCCATTGGATGGCAGGTCGAGCACGCGCGCGCCCTGGACCCGTTGCTGGAAGCACATTGATACACCCGCGTGACGCGTCAACCGAAGAACCCAGAGGCGAGCCAATCGCCCCCATCGCTTAACCAACATTGTTCGTGGAGAGAAAAACTGATGCTCAAGACATTGAAGCTCACCGCCTTATCGGTCGGCATGATGTGCGCCGCGCAAGCCATGGCAGCGGACCTGACGGTCATTTCCTTCGGTGGCGCGAACAAGGCGGCCCAGGAAAAGGCCTTCTACGCGCCGTGGGAAAAGGCCGGCAACGGCAAGATCATCGCGGGCGAGTACAACGGTGAGATGGCCAAGGTCAAAGCCATGGTCGACACCAAGAGCGTGACCTGGGATCTGGTGGAAGTGGAATCGCCCGAGCTGTCCCGCGGCTGTGACGAAGACATGTTCGAGTCGCTGGCCTCGGTTGATCTCGGCAACAAGGACAGCTACGTCAAGGGCGCAATCTCTGAGTGCGGCGTGGGCTTTTTCGTCTGGTCCACCGTGCTGGCCTACAACGCCGACAAGCTGAAATCCGCGCCGACCGGCTGGGCTGATTTCTGGGACACCGAGAAATTCCCGGGCAAACGCGGCCTGCGCAAGGGCGCCAAATACACCCTGGAATTCGCGCTCATGGCTGACGGCGTTGCGCCGAAAGACGTCTACAAGGTGCTAGGGACCAAGGAAGGCCAGGATCGCGCCTTCAAGATGCTCGACAAGCTCAAGCCAAGCATTCAGTGGTGGGAAGCAGGCGCACAGCCGCCTCAGTATCTGCAGTCGGGCGACGTCGTGATGAGCTCGGCCTACAACGGTCGCATCGCTGCCGTGCAGAAAGAGAGCAACCTGAAAGTGGTCTGGACCGGCGGCGTGTATGACTTCGACGCATGGGCCATTCCGAAGGGCGCGAAAAACGCTGAAGAAGCGAAGAAGTTCATCGCTTACTCCCTCAAGCCAGAGCAGCAAAAAACCTATTCCGAAAACATCGCTTACGGCCCGGCCAACACCGGCGCGGTCCCGTTGCTGAGCGCTGAAACCCTGAAAAATATGCCGACCACCCCTGAGAACATCAAGGATCAGGTGCAGATCGACGTGAAATTCTGGGCCGACTTCGGTGAGTCGCTGGAACAGCGCTTCAACTCTTGGGCCGCCAAATAAGCGCACTGCCCAGTAAGCACTTGGTTGTGAGTTAGATCCGGGTGCGTCGTCTGAACTGTCTGAAAGCAGAGCAGGGGACGCGCTCTTTGTTGAGAGATTTCGGAGTTCACTATGGCCACCGCCGTGCCCCTGACTGAAGGCGCCAGCCCGACCCTGAAGCAACGCCTGGCCCGTGCCGAGCGCGTCAATCGCTGGAAGGCTCAGGCGTTGATCGCGCCATTGGTGATCTTCCTGCTGCTGGTGTTTCTCGTGCCGATTGCGGCGCTGCTCTACAAAAGCGTCAGCAACCCGGAAGTGGTGGGTGGCATGCCGCTCACTGTGGTGGAAGTGGCGAAATGGGACGGTAAGGGGCTGCCGCCTGAAGCGGTGTACAAAGCCGCGAGCCAGGACCTGTCCGAAGCACGCAAGAATCAGACACTGGGCGATCTGTCCAAACGCTTGAACCAGGAGTTGGCGGGCTACCGCAGCCTGTTGGCGAAAACGGCTCGCGCAATGCCATTCAAGGAAGAGCCGGCTTCTTATAAAGAGGCCCTGGAAGCCATCGATGAACGCTGGGGGGATCCCGCGTATTGGCAGGCGATCCGCCGCAACACCTCAAGTTTCACCCCCTATTACCTGCTGGCCGCTGTCGACCACCGCATCGATGACCTCGGTGAACTGGCTCCGGCCACACCCGATCAGGCGATTTACATCGACATCTTTGCCCGCACCTTCTGGATGGGCCTGGTGATCACCGTGATCTGTCTGCTGCTGGCCTATCCGCTGGCGTACCTGTTGGCCAACCTGCCCGCACGCCAGAGCAACCTGCTGATGATTCTGGTCTTGCTGCCGTTCTGGACGTCGATCCTGGTGCGCGTCGCCGCCTGGATCGTGTTGCTGCAATCGAGCGGCCTGATCAATGGCGCGCTGATGGCCATGGGCATCATCGACAAACCGCTGGAACTGGTGTTCAACCGGGTCGGCGTTTACATCTCGATGGTGCACATCATGCTGCCGTTCATGATTCTGCCTATCTACAGCGTGATGAAAGGCATCTCGCCGACCTACATGCGCGCGGCGATCTCCCTGGGCTGCAACCCGTTCGCCAGTTTCTGGCGCGTGTACTTCCCGCAGACCTACGCCGGTGTGGGCGCGGGCTGTCTGTTGGTGTTCATCCTTGCCATCGGCTACTACATCACCCCGGCGCTGCTCGGCAGCCCGAACGATCAGATGGTCAGTTATTTCGTGGCGTTCTACACCAATACCAGCATCAACTGGGGCATGGCGACGGCGCTGGGCGGGTTGCTGCTGCTGGCGACCGTTGTGCTGTACCTGATCTACAACTGGCTGGTCGGCGCCAGCCGCCTGCGTCTGAGCTGAGGAGAACGACCATGTTGAGCCCTTATTCCTCGCCGATCGAGCGGGTCTGGCATTACACGCTGCGCACGTTATGCGGGTTGATTTTGTTGTTTCTGGTGCTGCCGGTGCTGGTGATCGTGCCGCTGTCGTTCAACTCCGGGAGTTTTCTGGTCTACCCGCTGCAGGGCTTTTCGCTGCACTGGTATCAGGACTTTTTCGGCTCGGCCGAGTGGATGCGCGCGCTGAAGAACAGCCTGATTGTCGCTCCGGCTGCCACGGTGCTGGCGATGGGTTTCGGGACGTTGGCGGCCATCGGGCTGACGCGCAGTAACTTCCCTGGCAAGGCGCTGGTGATGGCGCTGGTGATTTCGCCGATGGTGGTCCCGGTGGTGATTGTCGGGGTGGCGAGTTATCTGTTTTTTGCCCCGCTGGGTCTGGGCAATAGCTACATCTCGCTGATCCTGGTGCACGCCGTATTGGGTGTGCCGTTTGTGATCATCACCGTGTCTGCCACGTTGCAGGGCTTCAATTACAACCTGGTGCGTGCAGCGGCGAGTCTGGGCGCTTCGCCAACGACGGCGTTCCGGCGCGTGACCCTGCCGCTGATTGCGCCGGGGGTGATCTCCGGGGCGCTGTTTGCCTTCGCGACCTCGTTCGATGAAGTGGTTGTCACGCTGTTCCTCGCCGGTCCAGGCCAGGCGACCTTGCCCCGGCAGATGTTCAGCGGCATCCGCGAAAACCTCAGCCCGACCATCGCAGCCGCGGCAACCCTGCTCATCGGATTCTCCGTGGTGCTCCTGCTGGTGCTCGAATGGCTGCGCGGCCGGAGCGAGAAACTGCGCACGGCGGTGGAGTAATCAAAGCCCACCGGAGGAACTGGCTGAAACGAGAATGGTAGGACCGGCTTTAGCCGGGAAGGCGCCAGGTGCCACACCGCAAAATTGATAGCGCACCCAAGGGCCTCTTCCCGGCTGAAGCCGGTCCTACACATGCAGCGCGTTCATCCAGTGAGTGTTGCTGACACACCGCGTGCGTCCAATGATTGTTGCTGACACACCGCCTGCTCTTTGTGGGACTGGCTTTAGCCGGGAAAGCGGCCTGCGGCACACTGCAAAATGGACGGTGTCCACGCAGGCCTCTTCCCGGCTGAAGCCGGTCCTACACATGCAGTGCGTGCACCCAGTGAGTGTTGCTGACACACCGCGTGCGTCCAATGATTGTTGCTGACACACCGCCTGCTCTTTGTGGGACCGGCTTTAGCCGGGAAGACGTCAGGTGGCACACCGCAGATTAATAGCGCACTCAAAGGCCTCTTCCCGGCTGAAGCCGGTCCTACACATGCAGCGCGTGCACCCAGTGAGTGTTGCTGACACACCGCGTGCGTCCAATGATTGTTGCTGACACACCGCCTGCTCTTTGTAGGACTGGCTTTAGCCGGGAAGACGTCAGGTGCCACACCGCAGATTGATAGCGCACACCGAGGGATCTTCCCGCACCACAAAACTGACGCCCCGCACGATCCGGTCTATGTTTCACTCAGCGCATGCCAATCCTGCCTTGTAAAAGAGCCACGGCTCCAACAGCAACATAAAGGACGAGCCCGATGAGTGTTTCTGCTTTCAAGATCGCCAACAAACTGATCACCGGCCCCGCCGCGATTGAGCAGTTGTCCGCCGAGCTGACCCGGCTCAACGTTCAAAACCCGCTCATCGTCACCGACGCGATACTGGTTAAGTCCGGAACGGTCGACCTCGCGCTGGCGCAATTGGGCGGCCGTCGTTATGGCCTGTTTGATCAGGTCAAACCCGAGCCCGAAATCTCTATCGTCGAGGACTGCACCCGGGCCTACCGAGAGGGCGGTCACGATGGCCTGATCGGTGTGGGCGGCGGCAGTGTCATCGACATCGCCAAAGGCGTCGCCGCGTTCGCGAGTCACGAAGGGCCTCTGGCCGAGTTGTTCGGCGTTGATCTGGTCAAGCGCAAAGGCCCCCCGCTGATTGCCATCCCGACCACCGCAGGCACCGGTTCGGAAGTCACCAACGTGGCAATCTTTTCAGACAAGCAGGCACAGCTGAAAAAAGGCATCGTCAGCGATTACCTGTTGCCCGACGTCGCGCTGGTCAGCCCGTTGATGACCCTGACCTGTCCGCGCAGTGTCACGGCAGCCAGCGGAGTCGATGCGCTGGTGCATGCCATCGAGTCCTACCTTTCAGTCAATGCCTCGCCGATCACCGACGCCATCGCCTTGGGCGCCATCAAACTGATCGTCAAGGCGCTGCCCAAGGCCTACGCCAATCCTTCGAACTTGCAGGCGCGAGAAGACATGGCCACCGCCAGCCTCATGGCCGGCATGGCGTTCGGCAATGCCGGGGTTGGCGCAGTCCATGCGTTGGCGTATCCATTGGGAGGGCGGTTCAACATCGCTCATGGCGTGAGCAACGCGCTGTTGCTGCCGTATGTGATGGAGTGGAACAAGCTGGCCTGCGTCGAACGGATGCGCGACATCGCCGATGCGATGGGCGTCCGCGTCGCGCACTTGAGCGACAGGGACGCCGCAGACTTGGCAGTCAAAGCAATGGCCGACTTGTGCGCAGCGGTCGAGATCCCGTCCGGCCTGCGCAGCTTCAACGTGCCCGAAGACGCCATTCCCGCGATGGCCGAAGAGGCCAGCAAGATCGAGCGGCTGATGCGCAACAATCCACGGAAGCTGACCGCCGCCGACATCGAGAAAATCTACCGCGCGGCGTATTGATCAGGCTGACGCAATGACGTGCCGCCTGCGCGGCGCGGCGCGTATGTTTATGGCCACAGCTCACGTCCCTTGACTGACTCACTTGCGACCCAACGCACGTTTCAAACTCTTGGAGTACAATGCGCGCCACCGTGATTTCGCTCATAAAAGGTGCGTCATGCAGCCCTTCGCTATTGCTCCTTCCATTCTGTCCGCCGATTTCGCCCGTCTGGGAGAGGAAGTCGACAACGTCCTGGCCGCTGGCGCCAACATCGTCCACTTCGACGTCATGGACAACCACTACGTCCCCAACCTGACGATCGGACCGATGGTCTGCGCGGCGTTGCGCAAATACGGCATCACCGCCCCCATCGATGTCCATCTGATGGTCAGCCCGGTGGATCGCATCATCGGCGACTTCATCGAAGCCGGCGCCACTTACATCACCTTCCACCCGGAAGCGACCCAGCACATTGATCGCTCCCTGCAACTGATCCGCGAAGGCGGATGCAAGGCAGGTCTGGTGTTCAACCCGGCGACCCCGCTGAACCTGCTCGAGTACGTCATGGACAAGGTCGACATGATCCTGCTCATGAGCGTCAACCCAGGCTTCGGTGGCCAGAAATTCATCCCCGGCACGCTCAACAAGCTGCGCGAGGCTCGTGCGCTGATCGATGCGTCCGGTCGCGACATCCGTCTGGAGATCGACGGCGGCGTCAACGTCAACAACATCCGTGAGATTGCCGCAGCCGGTGCTGACACCTTCGTCGCGGGCTCGGCCATTTTCAATACGCCTGATTACCGCGAAGTCATTGCGAAGATGCACGCAGAACTGGCGTTGGCCCGTTGACCAGCGGCTTCGAACAGCTGTTTCCGGGACGTCTGCCCAGGCTGATCATGTTCGACCTCGACGGCACACTGATCGACTCGGTGCCGGATCTGGCTGCAGCGGTGGACAAGACCCTGATCCAGCTCGGCCGGCCGCCGGCGGGCATCGAACGGGTACGTGACTGGATCGGCAACGGCGTACGCGTGCTGGTTCGCCGCGCCTTGGCGAACGGCATGGATCACACCGCCGTGGACGAAGAGTCCACCGAGGCTGCGCTGGCGATTTTCATGGAGGCCTATAGCGGCAGCCATGCCCTGACCAAGGTCTACCCCGGCGTGCGCGAAACCCTGAAATGGCTGCAGAAGATGGGCGTCGAGATGGCGCTGATCACCAACAAGCCGGAACGCTTCGTTGCCCCCTTGCTGGATGACCTCAAGCTCGGGCGGTTCTTTCGCTGGATCGTCGGCGGCGACACGCTGCCGCAGCAGAAGCCCGACCCGGCCGCGCTGTTTTTTGTCATGAAAATGGCCGGTATACCGGGGTCTCAGTCGCTGTTCGTGGGTGACTCGCGCAACGACGTGCTGGCGGCCAAAGCGGCGGGTGTCGCCTGTGTGGCATTGAGTTACGGCTACAACCACGGCCGTCCTATCGCAGAAGAGTCACCGGCGCTGGTGATCGATGATTTGCGCATGCTGATTCCGGGCAGTTCTGCCGGTT
Organism: Pseudomonas sp. W2Oct36; assembly: GCF_041060465.1. Classification (NCBI taxonomy): domain Bacteria; kingdom Pseudomonadati; phylum Pseudomonadota; class Gammaproteobacteria; order Pseudomonadales; family Pseudomonadaceae; genus Pseudomonas; species Pseudomonas sp. W2Oct36. The sequence goes on along the minus strand of NZ_JAUERW010000010.1, from coordinate 19,069 downwards.
GCTTAGCGCAGGGCGCTGAGATAACGTTGCCCGACATCAAGTCTCCCTCCTTTAGAGAATCCATCGTGGTGGTCACTCGCAAGCTCTGGATGAAAGTCATCAAGGCCCTGGCCCGCTGGCGTTGGCGCGCCTGACTTGAACCTGGCCGGAGCCCCGGCGCGTTTGCATCCCTGACCGTTTTACCTCAGACCACGAGGCTGATATGACCCGCGAAGAATTCTTGCGTTTGGCCGCTGAAGGCTACAACCGCATTCCCCTTGCCTACGAAACCCTGGCTGACTTCGACACGCCGCTGTCGATCTATCTGAAGCTTGCTGACGAGCCCAATTCCTACCTGCTTGAGTCGGTGCAGGGCGGGGAGAAGTGGGGGCGTTACTCGATCATCGGACTGCCGTGCCGCACGGTCATGCGTGTGCACGACCACACCGTCAGCGTGACCCACGACGGTGTTGAGATCGAGCGCCTGGAAGCCGAAGACCCGCTGGACTTCGTCGAGACCTTCAAGGCCCGCTACAACGTCCCGACCATCGCCGGTCTGCCACGCTTCAACGGCGGTCTGGTGGGGTATTTCGGTTATGACTGCGTGCGTTATGTAGAGCCGCGCCTGGGCGCATGCCCGAATCCTGATCCACTGGACGTGCCGGATATTCTGTTGATGGTGTCGGATGCCGTCGTGGTGTTCGATAACCTGGCCGGCAAGATGCACGCGATCGTGCTGGTCGATCCGGCTCAGCCTGAAGCCTATGAGGGTGGCCTGGCGCGACTCGAAGCGTTGATGGAGAAACTGCGTCAGCCTATCACGCCCCGCCGCGGTCTGGACCTGACCCGTCCGCAGGCGGCGGACCCGGTGTTCCGTTCAAGCTTCACCCAGTCGGATTATGAAAAAGCCGTCGACACGATCAAGGAATACATCCTCGCGGGCGACTGCATGCAGGTCGTGCCGTCGCAGCGCATGTCCATCGACTTCAAGGCCGCACCGATCGACCTGTACCGCGCGCTGCGGTGTTTCAATCCGACGCCTTATATGTACTTCTTCAACTTCGGCGACTTCCACGTCGTCGGCAGTTCGCCGGAAGTGCTGGTACGGGTCGAAGACAACTTGATCACCGTACGCCCGATTGCCGGGACGCGTCCTCGCGGCGCCACCGAGGAAGAAGACTACGCGCTGGAAGTCGATTTGCTGTCTGACGACAAAGAGATCGCCGAGCACCTGATGCTCATCGATCTGGGACGCAACGACACCGGGCGGGTTTCGGAAGTCGGTTCGGTGAAGCTCACCGAGAAGATGGTCATCGAGCGTTATTCAAACGTCATGCACATCGTGTCGAACGTCACCGGTCAACTGAAGAGTGGTCTGACGGCGATGGATGCGCTGCGGGCCATCCTGCCGGCGGGCACTTTGTCGGGCGCGCCGAAGATTCGTGCGATGGAAATCATCGACGAACTGGAGCCGGTCAAGCGCGGTGTGTACGGCGGCGCAGTGGGCTACTTTGCCTGGAACGGCAACATGGACACCGCGATCGCTATTCGTACCGCGGTGATCAAGAACGGCGAGCTGCATGTGCAGGCTGGTGGCGGCATTGTCGCGGATTCTGTGCCGGCGCTGGAGTGGGAAGAAACCCTCAACAAGCGCCGCGCGATGTTCCGCGCCGTGGCGCTGGCGCAGCAGACGCCAGAGGCTTGAAGATTTAGACGTCCCTGTGGGAGCGCCACCCCGGTCGCTCCCACATGCCTGGTAGCTTCAGAAATCCAGACTCACCGCCAGATTCACCCCTTGCTGGGTCACGTCATCATTCTTGCGCCAGTTATAGCCGGCACGCAGTGTGAGGTCGGGCGCCAGCTTCTGGCTCAGGCCCACGCTTGCGCGATTTAAACTGCGCTGCGGGTCATAGCCCTTCAGATCAAAATCCAGGCCGGGCACGCTGTTCAGCGCGATGGTCACGTCCTGCTGGTCAGTCTCGAACTCACGCTCATGGGCCACTTCGCCAAACACCTGGGTCTGCGGCGTGACGTCCAACTTCCCTTGAAGCCCCGCGCCTAGCCGCTTTGACTTGCGCGTCTGGTCGTCGTAATTGAGTGCGGTCGCGCGAGCACTGTCCTCCGAGTAGCCATCGACGTTGACGTGGGAATAGTCGGCGCTGATGAACGGCGAGAAATGCCAGCGACTGCTCTGTTCGGCCAGGTCGAAGCCCACGCGCCCACTGACCGCCCACAGGTCGCCGTCGGTGTCGCCTTTCTCCGCGCCTTCGCTGATGCCCAGCGCGAACTTGCGCTTGAGGTTGTCGTAGTCGAGTTTTCCGCCTGAGGCCGCCAGTTCTGCCCACCAGTGCTGCGCCTGATACTGCACGAATGCGGTCGCGATATAGCTGTTGAGTTTGTAGTCCGAATCCTTGGCGCCGGCTTCGAGTGTTTGCCGGTAAGCACCTGCAACCAGCCCGGCTCTCCAGTCTTCAGCGAAGCGATAGCTGCCGCCCACCGTGAGGTTGTAGCCGTGACCGTCGCCGCTGGCGGAATTGCCTTGCGCGTCGAAATCCAGTTTCTGACCGCCACCGGCGACGATGGCGCGCCATTCACCGACGTTCTGCCAATTGCCCCAATCCGCCAGCCACTGACTGCGCAGTTCATCCTGCTGCGCGCGCAACGTTCCGTTGGCCATTTCCGGCAGCAGCGTGATTTCCCACGGTGCGGACAGAATCGAATACCCGTAGTCGGCGATCAGACGCTGACCCGCGACGGTCGGGTGCACGCCGTCGTTGAACAGCAGTTTGGTCGGATCAGGCGTCAGGCCGCCAATCCCGTAAACGCTGTTGGCGGTGCAGTTGTTGCCGTTGAAACAGGTGCCGACCAGGTTCTGATCGGCCGCCAACCCATAGCGCGCCGGCTCGGTCAGTACATCACGTATGAGCCCCGGCACATTGAGCGGAATGACCTCGGCATCGATTTGCCCCAGCCGATTGACCAACTGCTGGTTGAACACCCCGCTCAGCAACGACGATGGCCCCTGCAATGGCGTGCCGAATACAGCGGGTGTGCGGCCGATGTCAGGCAGCAGCCAGACCATGATGTAACGCGCGCCGGCCTGGGACAGGATTTGTGCGCCGTTCGCCAGGTTGTTCGCCGCATTGACGGCCTGTCCCGCACTCAGCACCCGGCCCTGAAGGAAGTCATTGCCGCCCCCGGTCAGGTAGTAAAGGGCATTCGGGTCAGCCCGCGAGCTGTTTTCAACCAGATAACCGGGTCGCGTCCGGAACACCGTTGTCACGCCGGTCGAGGCGTCAGTATTGGCAATCTGAGATTGGGTGGTGATCGCCGCGAGAATCTGATCGGTCCGGTCGCCACCCACAGCCCAGTTGTTGCCATCCGGCAACCCTTGCGCCGCGCGGACGGGGGAGGTCGATGCCTGCAAATCCCCGGGCGCCACGCCAAGCATTTCGCCCAGCAGCGTCGATGAGTTCAGACCGAATGCCTCGCCGCTGCCGTTCAGGTATGTCGGGCCGGTGCGGTTAGTGAAACGCAAGGTGGCGCCGGGTGGTCCGCCGGCATCGGGAAACTGCCCGGCGTCGGCGAGGCTGTCGCCAAATACGATCATCGTTGAATAGGGGGAAGAGGCGGCCAGGGCCGAGGAACAGGCGAGCGAGAGCAGGCAAGCCGCGAACGGCCAGCGCAGTGTGGCTTTGATCATGGGGGCATCCCTTATTGTTTTAGTGCTGTACGAGAAGGTAGCAGCCGCGACACAAATCGCCCACGATGCCGTGGCATTCACGGCAAATATTCTGTACCGGCCTTCAGGCTGCGATCTGCACCTTGCGGGCATTCAAATCCTGCCAATCGGCCGCTGCCCCGCGCCATCCGGGCACTGCGATATTGCGCGCCCTGCGGCGGTACGCTACTGTGCGGCAACGTATGAACGAGACCTTTCCTGTGTCGATTGTCAGCAGCTTCTTGATGCGCGTTATCAAGGGCCACGCCCGTTGGCGTTGGCGCGCCTGACTATTTCCCCCGCCGGCTCCGCCGGATCTGCATTGATATGCCTTCTGATGCCTCGGTTTTGCAGTGACTCGCCGGAATCCCTCCCGCGACCCTCTGCGCGCAACTGCGGTCAGAAAACGGAAGGCCACGTTAAAAGTCAGTCATTCAAAAGGTTAAGCACCATGCTGCTGATGATCGATAACTACGACTCCTTCACCTACAACGTCGTGCAGTACCTGGGCGAGCTGGGTGCCGACGTCAAAGTGATTCGCAACGACGAAATGACCATCGCCGAAATCGAAGCCCTGAACCCCGAACGTATCGTCGTTTCCCCCGGCCCGTGCACGCCGAACGAAGCAGGTGTGTCCATCGACGTGATCAAACACTTCGCTGGCAAGCTGCCCGTGCTCGGCGTCTGCCTGGGTCATCAGTCGATTGGCCAGGCGTTTGGCGGCGACGTGGTGCGTGCGCGCCAGGTCATGCACGGCAAGACCAGCGAGCTGATCCACGAAGACAAAGGCGTGTTCGAAGGCCTCAAGCATCCGCTGACCGTGACCCGCTATCACTCGCTGGTGGTCAAGCGCGAAACACTCCCGGAGTGCCTGGAGTTGACCGCCTGGACCCAGCGCGAAGATGGCTCCGTTGATGAAATCATGGGCCTGCGTCACAAAACCCTTAACGTCGAGGGCGTACAGTTTCACCCTGAGTCGATTCTTTCCGAGCAGGGCCACGAGCTGTTCGCCAACTTCCTCAAGCAGACCGGCGGCACCCGTCAGGGTTAAGGACACATCGACATGGCAATGGATATCAAAACGGCGCTGGGCCGGGTTGTGAATCAACTGGACCTGAGCACCGATGAAATGCGCGAGGTCATGCGCGAAATCATGACAGGCCAGTGCACCCAGGCGCAGATCGGCGCATTTCTGATGGGCATGCGCATGAAAAGCGAAAGCATTGACGAGATCGTTGGTGCAGTGTCGGTCATGCGTGAGCTGGCGGATCAGGTTGAACTCAAAACCCTCGACGGCGTGGTCGACATCGTCGGTACCGGTGGCGATGGTGCCAACATATTCAATGTCTCGACCGCTGCCTCGTTCGTGATCGCAGCGGCCGGTTGCACAGTCGCCAAGCACGGCAATCGCGCGGTCTCCGGCAAGAGTGGCAGCGCCGATCTGCTGGAAGCCGCAGGCGTCTACCTGAACCTGACCCCGGTGCAAGTGGCGCGCTGCATCGACAGCGTCGGCATCGGTTTCATGTTCGCGCAGACCCACCACGGCGCGATGAAACACGCCGCAGGGCCACGCAAGGAACTGGGCCTGCGCACACTGTTCAACATGCTCGGTCCACTGACTAACCCGGCGGGCGTCAAGCACCAGGTGGTCGGCGTATTCAGTCAGGCGCTGTGCCGGCCATTGGCCGAGGTGCTGCTGCGCATGGGCAGCAAACACGTGCTGGTGGTGCATTCCCAGGATGGCCTGGACGAATTCAGCATCGCCGCGCCGACCTTTGTCGCGGAACTGAAGAACGGCGAAGTGACCGAATACTGGGTACAGCCGGAAGATCTGGGCATGAATAGCCAGAGCCTGTTCGGTCTGGTGGTCGACAGCCCGGCGCAGTCGCTGGAATTGATTCGTGACGCGCTGGGTCGGCGCAAGTCCGAGCACGGCCAGAAAGCCGCCGAAATGATCGTGCTGAACGCCGGCGCAGCGCTTTACGCGGCTGATCATGCTTCGTCATTGAAAGAAGGCGTGGCGTTGGCCCACGACGCATTACACACGGGCCTGGCCCGCGAAAAGCTGGAAGAACTGGGTGCCTTTACCGCGGTATTCAAGCAGGAGAATGAAGAATGAGTGTGCCGACGGTTTTGGAAAAGATTCTGGCCCGAAAGGTCGAGGAAGTCGCTGCGCGCCGTGCCAGTGTCAGCCTCGCCGAATTGGAAACTCTGGCGAAAGCAGCCGATGCACCGCGTGGTTTTGCTGCCGCGATGATTGCCCAGGCCAAGCGCAAGCAGCCGGCCGTCATTGCAGAAATCAAGAAGGCTTCGCCGAGCAAGGGCGTGATCCGCGAAAACTTTCATCCTGCGGAGATTGCCACTAGCTACGAAGCAGGCGGGGCCACCTGTCTTTCTGTGCTGACCGACGTCGATTTCTTCCAGGGCGCTGATGAGTATTTGAAGCAGGCCCGGGCGACGTGTTCGCTGCCGGTGATCCGCAAGGACTTCATGATCGACCCTTATCAGATCGTCGAAGCGCGGGCATTGGGGGCCGACTGCATCCTGCTGATCGTTTCGGCGCTGGATGATGTGAAGATGGCCGAGCTGGCCTCAGTCGCCAAAGGTGTTGGCCTCGATGTGCTGGTAGAAGTCCACGATGGCGACGAGCTGGAGCGGGCATTGAAAACCCTCGACACTCCGCTGGTGGGCGTCAACAACCGCAATCTGCACACGTTCGACGTCAGTCTGGAAACCACGCTCGATCTGCTGCCGCGCATCCCCCGTGATCGCCTGGTCATCACGGAAAGCGGGATTCTCAACCGCGCGGATGTCGAGCTGATGGAGATCAACGACGTTTATTCCTTCTTGGTGGGCGAGGCATTCATGCGCGCCGAGAAGCCGGGTGTGGAATTGCAGCGGCTGTTTTTCCCGGAGAAAGGCACCGCGATCAAGTCCGGCGGCTTGGACTGATCCACCGGTGTAGGCCAGAAAGCCATCGCCACTCACGTCAGGAGGCAGCATGACCCTTCAGCTCTTGGCAACGTGCGTTGAAGCCGGCCTCAAGGCCGAGCAGGATCTGCTGGCGTCAGTGTGTGATGGGCACGCCGAGAGCGGTTTCCTGTTCTGGCGGCCTACCGACCGCGCGCTGGTGATGCCAAGGCGGTTGAGCCGTCTTCCCGGCTTCACTGAAGCCAGCGAAACCCTCGCCGACAGTGGCTGGCCTGTGCTGTTGCGTGAAAGTGGCGGCGAGCCCGTGCCGCAATCGCCCTCGACGGTCAACGTGGCGCTTGTGTATGTGCAGCCGGACACCGATCTGGATCGCGACCGCATCGAGAACGCCTACATGCGCCTGTGTCAGCCGATCCTCGATACGCTGAGTGAGCTGGGTGGCGCTGCATCCTTGGGCGAAGTCGAAGGGGCCTTCTGCGATGGCCGTTTCAACGTCAACCTCAACGCTCGCAAGATGGTGGGTACTGCGCAGCGCTGGCGGCAGAGTCAGGGTGGCAAGCGGCCGGTGGTGTTGGCCCATGCCGCGATGCTGCTGGATAACGAGCGCGTTGAGATGGTCAACGCAGTCAATCGCTTCAATGAAACCTGTGAACTCGATGCGCGGTGCGAAGCGCAAAGCCATATCGCTCTGCATGAGCTGTTCGACGCGCCGGATTTTCTTGGCCGTTTGAGTGAACGCTATACACGCCTGCTGGCCGGAATCTGACTCACCTGCCAATACCCCGGTCCGTGTGTTAACGGGTGCCGAAAACCACCATGGTTTTGCCCCGGACATGCACCAGGTTTTGCTCTTCGAGCGATTTGAGCACACGACCAACCATCTCCCGCGAACACCCTACGATACGGCCAATCTCTTGGCGGGTGATTTTGATCTGCATGCCATCGGGGTGGGTCATCGCGTCAGGCTGCTTGCACAGATCGAGCAGGCTGCGGGCAACGCGGCCAGTGACGTCCAGAAACGCCAGATCGCCCACCTTGCGGGTAGTGTTGCGCAGACGCTCGGCGATTTGCGCACCGATGGCGTACATCAATTCGGGATCCTGCTGACTGAGCTCGCGGAACTTGGCGTAGCTGATCTCGGCCACTTCACATTCGGTTTTGGCGCGCACCCAGGCGCTGCGGTGGGCACCGGCGGCCGTCTGCTCGAAAAGTCCCAGTTCGCCAAAAAAGTCCCCTGTATTGAGATAGGCCACGATCATCTCGCGACCTTCGTTGTCTTCGATCAGGATCGTCACCGAGCCCTTGATGAGCAGGTACAGCGAATCCGATTCTTCGCCTGCGCAGAGGATATTGGTCTTCGCCAGGCATCGTCGCCGCTGGGCGTGCGGCAGCAGTTTGTCGGCGATTTTCATCTTGTTCGGAGGCTGCACGGCGAGCATGGCTGTATCCCGTAAAAAACTGCGCCCTTAGGCATTCTTAGAGGTATCGGCAGTAGTTGCCATTTGACGCAGTTCAACAGCGGCAATTAGCCAATTTTTCAGACACTTCCTACATTTCGGTCGTTGCCGGGCATGTCCCGTCCACTCAGCGACGGCAGGGCCCTGTGCTAAGCTGGCCGCCATTTTTCAAGCATTGGAGTCCGGTGATGAAAGCGCGTATTCAATGGGCGGGTGAGGCGATGTTCCTCGGTGAGTCCGGCAGCGGCCATGTGGTTGTGATGGATGGCCCGCCAGAAAGCGGCGGTCGCAATCTGGGTGTTCGCCCGATGGAAATGGTGCTGATTGGCCTGGGTGGCTGCAGCAATTACGACGTGGTCAGCATTCTCAAGAAAGCCCGTCAGCCCATCGAGAGTTGTGAGGCGTTCCTGGAAGCCGAGCGCGCCAACGAAGATCCCAAGGTGTTCACCAAGATCCATTTGCACTTCGTGGTTAAAGGGCGCGGCCTCAAAGAGACGCAGGTCAAACGTGCGATCGAGCTGTCCGCCGAGAAATACTGCTCGGCGTCGATCATGCTGGGTAATGCCGGCGTCGAAATCACCCACGACTACGAGATCATCGAACTGGGTTGAGCAACGCTCAATTTTCACAAAAGCGGTGCAGGCTATGGCATGCGACTTCTGACGTCTGCATAATGCGCCCCTTTTTCAGGGCGCGACCGCCGGGTAGCCGGCTCGCCTCCGACCAGACAACCAAAATCGCCAACGCGAAGAGGTGTTAACCGTCCTACGCAGCTGAGCCGGGCTCAGTTGACGGGCATGCTTGATCACGCGGCCAGCGCCGCACCCATATAGAGAGTTTTTAACGGTGAAAAGCAAACTCAAGCTCCACGGGTTCAATAACCTGACCAAGACCTTGAGCTTCAACATCTATGACATCTGCTATGCGGAAACCCCGCAGGACCAGCAGGCCTACGTCGAGTACATCAACAGTGTGTACGATGCCGAACGCCTGACGCGGATTCTCACCGATGTCGTCGATATCATTGGCGCGAACATCCTGAACATCGCCCGTCAGGACTACGATCCACAAGGCGCCAGTGTGACCATTCTGATCTCCGAGCAGCCGGTTACGCCGACTGACAGCCAGATCGAAGAATCGCCGGGTCCGCTGCCGGAAACCATTCTCGCGCACCTGGACAAGAGCCACATCACGGTTCACACCTACCCTGAAATCCACCCCGTTGACGGCATCGCCACGTTCCGTGTGGACATCGATGTATCGACCTGCGGCGTGATTTCCCCGTTGAAGGCTTTGAATTACCTGATCCACAAGTTCGAGTCCGACATCGTGACCGTCGACTATCGCGTGCGCGGCTTTACCCGTGACGTCGAAGGCAAGAAGCATTTCATCGACCACGAGATCAACTCGATCCAGAATTACCTTTCCGATGACACGCGCGACAGCTACCAGATGACTGACGTGAACGTGTACCAGGAAAACCTGTTCCACACCAAAATGCTGCTCAAGCAGTTCGAGCTGGACAACTACCTGTTCGGCGACGCCACCAGCAATCTCTCCGCTGAACAGCGCGAGCAGGTGACCGGCCGCGTGAAGCACGAGATGCTCGAAATCTTCTACGGCCGCAACATGCCGGTCTAAGGTCTCAGTGATACAAAAAAGGCGCCTGTTCAGGCGCCTTCTTTGTTTCCGGTCTTTCGTGGCAGCTTTGTTCGCTGATAAAGGCCGGCCGACCGCAGATTCGATCAGATCCTGTAGGTGGTTTTGGTCATGATTTTTGCCAACAGGCTCATGCCGAACTTCACCGGCGCCGGGAAGCGGAAACCGCCTGCCTCGATCGCGCTTTCTGCGTGATGCTCTTCGTCGGCGCGCATCTGTTTGAGAATCGCCCGCGACTTCTCATCCTCGACTGGCAATTGCTCCAAATGCTCATTCAAGTGTTTGCACACCTGATCTTCCGTCGCGGCAACGAAGCCCAGGCTGATTCGATCGCTGATCAAGCCAGCCACTGCGCCGATGCCAAACGAAGCACCGTAGAACAATGGGTTGAGCACACTGGTATGACTGCCCAACTGATGAATGCGTTGCTCGCACCACACCAGATGGTCGATTTCTTCCTCGGCGGCGTGCTCCATGGCTTTGCGCACCTGAGGCAGTTTCGCGGTGAGTGCCTGCCCCTGATACAACGCCTGAGCACAGACTTCGCCAGTGTGATTGATGCGCATGAGCCCTGCGACATGCCGGGTGTCGGACTCATTCATCTTGACGTCGGGTTGAACGATGGCAGGCGAAGGACGATGTGCGTGCGCGCTGACGGGCAGCAGCGTTTTCATCGCTGCGTCGGCTTGAAGCAGGAAACGGTCGATAGGGGAGTAGTGACGTTCGGTAGCCATGGGCGCCTCCGGGTAAATCCACGGCGGTCAGTCTACCTCAAACGGTGTAACCGGGCTTGTCCGGTGTCAGCCCGCCGGGGCGTTGGCGCGCATCCGGCAGGTCGACGAAGACCGGAGAGGATGACTCAGCCCGGCGGCCAGTTCATCTGGCGCTGACCCAGCACGTGCATGTGGATGTGATAGACGGTCTGTCCGCCTTTTTCGTTGGTGTTCATGACCACGCGGAAGCCGTCCTCGCAACCCAGTTCTTTTGCCAGGCGCTGGGCCGTGAACAGAATGTGGCCCAGCAGGCCCTTATCGTCTTCAGTCACGTCGTTGAGGGTGGCAATCGGCTTCTTCGGGATAACCAGAAAATGCACAGGCGCCTGGGGGGCGATGTCGTGAAAGGCCAGCACTTGATCATCTTCGTAGATGATCTTCGCCGGGATTTCCCGATTGATGATCTTGGTAAACAAAGTATCCACAGCCTTCTTGCTCCGTTTCGAGGGGGATGAAGGCAGTGTACTGAGCGTCCCGGTTCACGCCCAGACGTTTGTTGCGATGTGCCCCGTCAGACTGACGTACGAGATTTGAGCATCGAGCCCCAGAGCTTTCGCGTCATCCAGCGACTGACAAAGCGCGGCAGGCGTGTCAGTAGCCTGTTTCGCCAACCTGGGATGATCACCGCACGGTTCTTGTCGAGCGCGCGAACCGTGTACAGCGCGACCTCCTCGGCGGTCATGTGGTCGTCGTGCGTAAACTTGCCGGCATCCAGTTGTGCGGTGCGGAAAAACGCTGTGCGCGTCGGCCCGGGGCACAACACCGAAATCTTCACGCCGGTCTTGTGCAGCTCCTCGCGAAGCCCTTCGGAAAAATGCAGGACGTACGCTTTGCTCGCCGCATAGGTGCTCATCCATGGTCCCGGCTGAAAGCCCATGATCGACGCAACGTTGAGGATCTGGCCGCCGCCTTGCACCGCCATCAGGTTGCCAACCGTGTGACAGAGACGCGTCAACGCGAGCACATTAAGGTCGAGCAGATCTTGCTCTTGCGCCCACTCTTGAGCGAGAAAGGGCCCGCTGTTGCCGATGCCAGCGCAGTTAACCAGCAAGTCGATGCTTCGCGAGCCTTCCTCGAGTTCAAGCAGAAAGCCCGAGAGGCGCAGCGGCTCACCCAGATCGCAGGCGCGGAACAGCACCTCGACACCAAAGCGTTGGGTGAACTCGATGGCGATGCTCTCGAGCATCTCCCGGTGCCTGGCCACCAGAATAAGGTTGCGACCCCGGCGTGCGAGGGCTTCGGCCATCGCCAGGCCAATACCGCTGGATGCACCTGTGACCATGGCATAACGGGTCATGCAATTCTCCAGTGTTTGCAGCTTGTATTGAGACAGCGTCCTTGCTGCCAGATAGTTATTGGTCGTCGTTGCTGTCGGACGAGTCACCACTATCGACAGGATCAACGGGAACGACCGGTTGTTCCGCGTCATCGTCGTAAGGCAGCGCTTGCTCGTATTCGCTGGTGGTGGCTTCGACCTGCTCCTGAACAGTGTTCAGACCACCCATCATCCCGGCCACTAAGGCCAGCGCCAGCACCGCGAGCCACAGAATGGCGAGGACCTTGACGCGCGGTGTGTTGCCGGGCGGCGGCGGACCATACCGATTCGGGCCCGTGTTGCCAGGGACTGCCATCATCAGGATCGGAAAGAAGCTGCCCACCACCGGCACCAGATTCAGCAACAGCAACCAGGCTGACCAACCGGCGTCGTGCAACCGCTGGGCGCCGATCTGGATGCTGACAACCACGAACGCGACGAGGGCAACGGTGCCGAGCAGTCCGCCCGCCACCAGCGAAACGCTGAGAACGCCGACGCACACGGCAGCGACCAGCAGGCCGACGGCCACCAGCGCCAGACTCCACGCCAGGTAGCGCAGACGGCCGATTCGCCCCCGAATGGAGAACACCTTCAAGTCGCCTACGGCGGGCCAGTTTTGTGCGGCCGGCGTGCGCGGCGGTGCGTAGGGCGAGGCCGCAGGTTCGAAAGCCGGACGCTGTGGAGTATCTTCGACCACGTCCTCAAGCCTCAATGACACGGGCTCCTCGGGCTCGATACGGCCCTCGACACCTGCATCGTTCAACGCCGCGAGATAACGCTGCGCGTCGTCCCGCGTCAGGCTTCGCTTGATGGTCACGGGTTTGCCGGTGAAGAGACGATCAACGCCGGACACCTCAGTCTTGAACAGCTGCGCCAGGTTCTGGCGCGCTGTCTCCAGCTCAACGCCTGTTCGCAGCTGTCCCTCGAAAACGATCTTGAAGTGCTCCGCCATGCTGGCTTCCTTGTCTTGAGTTCATACGATATGAGCAATGCGCGTCAGAACGGTTTGACGACGACCAGAATGACCACCGCCAGCAAGATCAACACGGGTACCTCGTTGAACCAGCGATAGAACACATGGCTGCGACCAGGTTCGCCGCGCGCGAAGCGTTTGACCTGCGCGCCGCACACGTGGTGGTAACCAATCAACAGGACAACGAGGGTGAGCTTGGCATGCAACCAGCCTTGCTGCAGGAAACCCGGTGCGAGAACGATCAGCCAGATACCGAATACCAGGGTAGCGATCATCGAGGGCATCATGATCCCGCGGTACAACTTGCGTTCCATGGTGCAGAAACGCTCGCGGCTTACGGAGTCTTCGCTCATGGCGTGATAGACGAACAATCGCGGCAGATAGAACAGGGCGGCGAACCAGCACACCATTGCAATGATGTGCAGCGCTTTAATCCAGAGATAGAGCATTTTGGTTTGTTTCCAGGGACACGGTGCCAAATAGTAGTGGCTTCCGCGCCCGTACGTCACGTTCGCGGTTGTCCCATCGGCAATCGACCCATATGATCAGCGGCTTTCCACTGGTTTGGTTGAGGGGCAGGTTATGGTCAAGGTCGGTATCGTCGGCGGTACGGGTTACACCGGCGTCGAGTTGCTGCGTCTTCTGGCGCAACACCCAGAGGCTGAAGTGGTTGCGATCACCTCGCGCTCCGAGGCAGGTTTGCCTGTCGCTGACATGTATCCCAACCTGCGTGGTCACTATGACGGCCTGGCGTTCAGCGTACCGGACGTCAAAGTGCTGGGCGCGTGCGATGTGGTGTTCTTCGCCACGCCCCACGGTGTCGCACATGCGCTGGCGGGCGAGTTGCTCGCCGCGGGCACCAAGGTCATCGACCTCTCCGCTGACTTCCGTCTGCAAGACCCGGTCGAGTGGGCCAAGTGGTACAACCAGCCCCACGGCGCGCCCGAATTGCTCGACGAAGCGGTTTACGGCCTGCCGGAAGTCAATCGCGAGCACATCAAGGGCGCGCGCCTGATTGCAGTGCCTGGCTGCTATCCGACCGCCACTCAGTTGGGTTTTCTGCCACTGCTCGAAGCGGGCCTTGCTGATCCATTGCGCCTGATCGCGGACTGCAAATCGGGTGTCAGTGGTGCAGGTCGCGGCGCCAGTGTGGGCTCGCTGTATTCCGAAACCAGCGAGAGCTTCAAGGCCTATGCCGTTAAAGGCCATCGCCATCTCCCCGAAATCACTCAAGGGCTACGCCGTGCTGCAGGTGGCGATATCGGGCTGACGTTCGTGCCGCACCTGACGCCGATGATCCGTGGGATTCACGCCACGTTGTACGCAACCGTCGTGGACAAGTCGGTCGATCTGCAGGCGTTGTTCGAAAAGCGCTATGCCAATGAGCCTTTCGTCGACGTGATGCCCGCCGGAAGCCATCCGGAAACCCGGAGCGTACGTGGCGCCAATGTGTGCCGCATGGCCGTGCATCGGCCTCAGGACGGGGATTTGGTGGTGGTGCTGTCGGTCATCGACAATCTGGTCAAAGGCGCTTCGGGCCAGGCCGTGCAGAACATGAACATCATGTTTGGCCTTGATGAACGCCTAGGCCTGTCCCATGCGGGGATGTTGCCGTAATAGCGGCTTCAGGCCTCAAGCGGCAAGTCTCAACTCGCTGGTGATAGCGGCTGTTTTTTGCGGCTTGTCGCTTGCGAGCTGTGGCTGCCGTCACAATAGTTGACCAATTTTCTAGGAGAAGCGGATAATGCGCGTCATTACGCATTATGACGGCTTAGCGCCGGGAGATTTTGAACATGAGCGTTGAATCCTTTACCCCAGTGGCTTTGGAATTCACCCACGGTGCCGCGCACAAGGTGAAAACTCTGGTCGATGAAGAGGGTAATGATCGCCTGAAGCTCCGTGTCTTCGTGACCGGTGGCGGTTGTTCCGGTTTCCAGTACGGCTTCACCTTTGACGAAGACGTCGCCGATGATGACACCATTGTCGAGCGCGAGGGCGTCAGTCTGGTGGTCGACCCTATGAGCTTCCAGTACCTGGCAGGTGCGGAGGTGGATTATCAGGAGGGGCTTGAAGGCTCTCGCTTCGTGATCAAGAACCCCAATGCCGCGACTACCTGTGGCTGTGGCTCTTCGTTCTCGATCTGATCCAGGCGATACACACAAAAACGCCGCGCATTTGCGCGGCGTTTTGCATGGTGGGCGTTGGGTCAGGCCGGGTAGATCGCGCCCAGCACTCGCAGGCCTTTGGCCCCCGTCACGCTTGGACGGTTGGCGGGTACGCTCTCCAGCGCGCAATGGGCAAGCCAGGCAAACGCCATCGCTTCGACCCAATCAGGATCAACGCCGAACTCTGCAGTGCTAGAAACCTTTGTTGCTGGCAGTAGCGCCGCCAGCCGATCCATCAACGCCTTGTTGTGAGCACCGCCGCCGCAGACCAGCAGTTCTTTGGTCTGCGCCTGTGCCGATTGCAGGGACTCGGTAATGCTCAATGCGGTGACTTCGAGCAGTGTCGCCTGCACATCTTCGGGTCTCAGCGTTGGCATCTGGAACAGATGGTGGTGAACCCAGCCAAGGTTGAATACTTCACGACCCGTGCTCTTAGGCCCCTTCGTTTGAAAGAACTGATCACTGAGCATGGACTTCAGCAGCGCATCATTGACTGTCCCGCTCGCGCCCCACGCGCCATCGCGGTCATAGCTCACGCCCCGCTGTGCCTGAATCCAGGCGTCCAGCAGCACATTGCCTGGCCCTGAGTCGAAGCCGGAAACCGGTTTGTCGATTTCGATCAGGCTGAGGTTGCTGAAACCACCGACGTTGAGCACGGCGCGGTAGTCTTTGTTATCGTCGAACAACGCTTCATGGAAAGCGGGAACCAGCGGCGCCCCCTGGCCACCTGCGGCGATATCGCGCTTGCGGAAGTCGCTGACCACGGTGATGCCCGTTAGCTCGGCGAGCAGGGCAGGGTTGCCAATCTGGATGGTGAAGCCGCGGGCCGGCTCATGACGAATCGTCTGACCGTGACTGCCGATCGCGCGGATTTCACCGGCTGACACGCTCTGCTGGTCCAGCAGGGCCAGCACGCCTTGAGCCGCGAGACGAACCCATTTCTGCTCGGCGATGCCGGCGCGGGCCAACTCGTCCGGGCCGCTGGCGCAGAGCCCCAGCAGTTCGGCGCGAAGGTCGTCCGGCATGGGAATGTAGTAGGTGCCGAGCAAACGTGGTCGGTCATCCTGTTCTACCAGCGCGAAGTCGAGTCCGTCCAGACTGCTTCCGGACATTACACCTACATATAAAGTCATGGGTCAGCGCTTACTCGAGGCCAGCATGGTGGCCTTTTCCTGGTCCATGCGAGCCATCAAAGGTTGGCTCTCCTGCATGAACCGCTGTTTTTCGGACTTGGCGATCGGATCAGCCATCGGCAGCTTCTGCCCCAGCGGGTCGACATGAACGCCATTTACCTGGAACTCGTAATGAACATGAGGACCCGTGGACAGGCCGGTGGTTCCAATATAGCCAATGACCTGGCCCTGCTTGACGCTGGATCCGGACTGAATGCCCTTGGCAAAACCCTGCATGTGGCCGTACAGCGTCCGGTAGGTTTCACCGTGCTGAATGATCACAGTGTTGCCGTAACCGCCGCGCCGACCGGCAAGGATGACTTTAC
Organism: Pseudomonas sp. W2Oct36; assembly: GCF_041060465.1. Lineage (NCBI taxonomy): Bacteria > Pseudomonadati > Pseudomonadota > Gammaproteobacteria > Pseudomonadales > Pseudomonadaceae > Pseudomonas > Pseudomonas sp. W2Oct36. The sequence continues at coordinate 2,598 of NZ_JAUERW010000010.1, read as the reverse complement.
CATCGCCAGTGGCCTTGATTGGGGTGCCACGAGGTGCAGCGTAGTCGATGCCTTGGTGGGCGCGAATCTTGTTCAGGATCGGGTGTTTGCGACCGGATGAGAACAGTGAGCTGATGCGGGCGAATTCGACCGGCGTACGGATGAACGCCTTACGCATGCTGTTGCCGTCCGCAGTGTAATAGTTGGTGTTGCCCTGTTTGTTCGTATACCGCACAGCGGTGTAGGTTTTGCCACGGTTTACGAAGCGAGCCGAAAGGATATTCCCTGTACTGACCGTCTTGCCGTTGACAACCTTCTGCTCGTAAATCACATCGAATTCGTCGCCCTTGCGGATATCCTGGGTGAAGTCGACGTCGTACCCGAAGATGTTTGCCATCTCCATTGTCATCGTATGGCTGAGGCCTGCGCGCTGGGCGGATTGCGACAGTGAGTTGTTGATCGTGCCATGCACATAGGCCGTGCGTACATTAGGTTTGCTCACGTCACGGGTAAACGTATAGCCCTTGTCCGTGCGAGACAAACTGATGCTTTCTGTCTCGCTCAGCTTGCTGTGCAACTGCTTGAGATTGCCCTCAGGCGAGAGCTCGAATTGTAGCACCTGGCCATTTTTCAGCTGACTGAACTGCTTGGCTTGTTTGTCGCTGGCAATAACGTCGTGCACCGCCGTCGCAGGCAGGCCGACTTTGCTGAACAACGTCGACAGCGTATCGCCCTTTGAGACCACCACTTCCCGGTGGGTCGGGCCTTTGGCAGTAGCAACCTCTTTCGGCGCGGCCTTGGTGTCACTTGCTGTCTTCGCGGCATCAGCCGGTTCAGCCGCATCACCTTCGATCTGGGCGAAGGGAGAATCTACGGGTGCCTCTGTGGCTTGAGTCTGTTCTTGAGCGTCTTGTTCTTGCTTGATCTGGTCGGCAGGTGTGTCCAGTTCCAGAGCAAGGTTGGTTCGTTTGGCTTCGACGTCGCTGGATGGGAATACGAGGAGAGCCAGGCTAAGCAGTGCGGCGATGCCGCTGGCTGCTAGCAGGTGGCTCTTCGGATAAAGCGGTGGCGCTTTAGGCGGAGTGTCGGTCATAGGTAATTTTGACTTTGAAAAAGATGAAATGGAAAAGATGAATGACATGATGAAGATGAAATAACTGTATAAAATATAACCAAATCTCGCCTGAGGCAAGCTTGCGATCGGCTCGCTCCGCGATTCGTCGCGCTCCTATTGTCAGAACTTGTATTTGGGCGCTGATCTTGTATGGTTGTTTCCCTTTGAAATACGGCATTACGGGGCGGTTATGAAGTCGGTTGAAGAGCAGCTAGCGCTGATCAAGCGTGGTGCAGATGAACTCCTGGTCGAGGCCGAGCTGGTCACAAAGCTCAAGCGTGGGCAGCCACTTCGCATCAAGGCCGGTTTTGATCCGACCGCGCCCGACCTTCACCTCGGGCACACGGTGCTTATTAATAAGCTGCGTCAATTCCAGGATCTTGGTCATCAGGTGATTTTCCTGATCGGCGACTTCACCGGCATGATTGGTGATCCGAGTGGCAAGAGTGCCACCCGTCCCCCGCTTAGCCGCGAGCAAGTGCTCGACTACGCCGAGACCTACAAGGCTCAGGTGTTCAAGATTCTTGATCCGGCCAAAACCGAGGTGGCGTTCAATTCCACCTGGATGGATCAACTCAGTCCTGCAGACTTCATCCGACTCTCTTCCCAGTACACCGTAGCGCGCATGCTGGAGCGTGATGACTTCGACAAACGTTACAAGTCGAACCAGTCCATCGCCATCCACGAATTCCTTTATCCGCTGGTCCAGGGTTACGACTCGGTTGCTTTGCGCGCCGACGTTGAGCTGGGCGGGACCGATCAGAAATTCAACTTGCTGATGGGGCGCGAGCTGCAGCGTGCATATGGTCAGGAGGCTCAGTGTGTTCTGACGATGCCATTGCTGGAAGGATTGGACGGCGTCAAGAAGATGTCCAAGTCGTTGGGTAACTACGTAGGTATCCAAGAAGCGCCCGGCATTATGTACAGCAAGCTCGTCTCCATCCCTGATGCGCTGATGTGGCGTTACTTTGAGCTGCTGAGCTTCCGCTCCATGGAAGAGATCGCTGCTTTTAAAGCGGATTGCGAAGCGGGCGCCAATCCACGTGACATCAAGATCAAGCTGGCCGAAGAGATCGTTGCGCGCTTCCATGGTGAGGAAGCTGCGGCTTCTGCCCATCGTTCTGCTGGAAACCGTATGAAGGATGGAGAGCTTCCGGAGGATCTCCCGGAGATCGACGTCGCTGCAGCCGAAGACATGCCGATTGCTGCCGTCCTTAATAAGGCGGGGCTGGTTAAGAACGCTGCGGTCGCTCGCGACCTGTTGGCATCTGGCGGCGTGCGTATAGATGGTGAAGTTGTGGATCGCGGGTTTGTATTCAGGCTGGGCGCGACCCATGTATGTCAGGCCGGCAAGAAGGCGTTCGGCCGGATTACACTTCGTTCGGAATAAAGTTCAAATAAGTGCTTGACGCGTCTCTGGATCTGTCTATAATTCGCCCCACTTCCGGCGCAGACGAAACGGAAAACTCCTTGATAATCAAAGGGTTGGACGAAGTAAGCAGCGA